>CAZVWB010000013.1:0-121163 GCA_964631045.1 uncultured Planctomycetales bacterium | reverse complement strand
TCGGCGAGGCGCTCGGACCGCCGGGAGGCACGGCCGAGTTCGCCGTCGGCGATGCGGGGGAGCATCGGTTCGCGTTCAACGCGCCGCGCGGCAGCGTGCGCGTGGTTCCGGCAGACGGTGACGGGCCGCCTCACTCCGTCGACGTATCCGATAGCGCGGTCGCGCCGCGCTGGCCTGCGGAGGAGCCCGGCGGGTTCCGCGTCATGGATGGCGATCGGACGGCGGCGGCCTATGCGGTGAACCTGCCCGCCGACGAGACGGATTATCAGCGTCTCTCCGTCGAAGCGATCGCGGCGCGCCTCGGCGTATCGGATGTGCAGATCGAGCGTCCGCCGACGAGTGCGGCGCAATCTCCGGCCGGCGTGTTGGATTGGCTCGCGAGTCCGAGAAGCGTGGCGGGGGCGGGGCTGCTGGCGCTGCTGCTGGTGGAGGCGTGGCTGGCGCGACCCTTGCAACAATCTGGGGAAACAAAGAGTCCCGCGTCGGCCGGTTAGACGACGCGGGACCGTAAGGGGGGACACGACAGCTTCCAGCTACATTCTTCAATGTTGTGCTCAAGTCTGCGCTGCGAATTGCCGAAAGCGGGCGGCCCGGAGCATTTTGTCGGCGGTCCGATATCGCCCGACTTGCGTGCTGCGCCCGTCGGTCTAAGATCGGCCCGCATGACTCCAGAACGAGACACCGGCGCCGCGTCGCCGACTGCGTCGCAGCGGAATCGTGGTGTTCGCACCCGGCCCGTGCAAGGCGGCGCCGCGATCAGCGCCCTTGTGGCCGGCATGACGATTCTGGCTGGCTGTCAGTCGCCCGCGTCGCCGGTGCAGCCGACGGCGATGGTCGTGCGGATCGCGGACTACGACGGCTTCGTCGACGAGGCGCTCTCCGTGCTGCGCGAGCGAGATTTTCGGCCGGATCGCGTCGATCGCGAGCGCGGCGTGATTACCGCCGGTCCGACGACCAGCGCCCAATGGTTCGAGCTGTGGCGCAGCGACACGCCGGCGGGCTACGAGCGACTCGAATCGAGTTTGCACACGATTCGCCGCAAAGTGCGCGTCGACCTGGAATACGTGGGGGCCGCGCCGACCGCCGGGACGCCGGGGGCGGATGCCGGCGGGGAGCGCTATCGGCTCAGCGTGCAGGTGGACAAGGAGCGCTACAACACGCCGTCGCGGCAGGTGACGACGGCCTCCGGCGCGCTGGCGATCTACAGCGAGAATCTTCCGACCGATGAGGGCGTGCGGCGCGCGACGGCCGCGGACGCCCGCTGGACGCCGCTGGGGCGCGACGGCCAGTTGGAAGGCGAGCTGCTGGCGCGGCTGGTCGATGCGTCCTCCGCGGCGCCCGTCGCCGACTGAACCTGTCGCTTCGCGCTGATTCATGCGGCTTCTGCGCCATCTGCGCCGGCCGATCGCGCGCGGGGGGATCGTTGTGAGAGGAGCCTCATTGCATTCGCTTGCGCGCTTAGGGGGCACGCGGGGCAGAAATGCGCGGCACTTCAGATTACCGGCGGACCCGCCGATGGTTGATGTGGAGTGCGACTGCGGGCGGGTGGCGGGCTGCGGGCGGTGTTCAGCCGTGAAAGGTCGGCGCCGCCGGAGTGGGTCACCCTCGTCGCTTCCATTGGAGTTGCGTCGTGGTGCAATCCGAGACGCTCGAGGCGATTCGGCGTTCGGCCGCGATTCCATCGATGCCGATGGTGGCCACGCGTTGTTTCGAAATCACGCAGGATCCCAACTGCAGCTACGACAAACTGGTTGAACTGCTGAGCACCGATCCGGGCATCGCCGCGGAGATTCTGCGCATGTCCAACTCGGCGCTGTTCGGCGTCGCGCGGCAGGTGACTTCGCTGAAACAGGCGATCGCGCTGCTGGGGCTGAAGCGGCTGCGCGACCTGGTGCTGACGCGCTATCTCGTGCAGCGGATCGACGAGCAACGGTCGGACCTGGTCGATGTCAGCTACTTCTGGCGGCGATCGTTGACAACCGCTGTGGTCGCGTCGCGGCTGGCCGACGCCGTGCTTCCGCGGCGGCGCGACGAAGCCTTCGTCGCCGGGCTGCTGGCGGACGTGGGCGTGGTCGTGCTGAGTCGCGCGCTGCCGTCGAAGTACGGCCCGATCGCGCGGAAGTACAAACCGCTCGGCGGCACGTCGTGGATGGACGACGAGCACAAGCTGCTGGGGCTGACGCACGGCGAAGTTTCGGCGGTGGTGCTGGAAGAATGGTCGCTGCCC
Source organism: uncultured Planctomycetales bacterium (assembly GCA_964631045.1). Lineage (GTDB taxonomy): Bacteria > Planctomycetota > Phycisphaerae > UBA1845 > Fen-1342 > CAZVWB01. The sequence continues at coordinate 118,936 of CAZVWB010000013.1, read as the reverse complement.
GCGTCGATTGTCGAGGCGGCGCGCTACTCCGACCGGCCGGCGGCGCTGATTCCGGCGGATTCGCCGGGGCTGAAGCTGTCGCCGCTGGTCACGGCGGCGACCGTGGTGGCCCGCACGCTGTGCGAAGCCCAGAATCCGGCGACATCTGCCACGGAGTGCCTCGCGGCGCTGGAGCCGCTGGAGCTCGGGCCGGGCGTGCTGGCCGAGATGCTGCCGCGGATCGAGGCCGATGTCGAAGCGATGGCTGCGATGCTGCGGATCGATGTGATCCCGAACAAGATTTTCAAGCTGATCGCAGAACAGGTCAGCTCGCAACTGAAGTCGCCGGCCGGGGCGTGATTGCGCAGCGGGTCACCGCGCGTCAGCGGCTTTCCGAATGGGTGGAGCGGGCATTCTGCCCGCGACCGGTAGGCCGGATGGGTGGAGCGGGCATTCTGCCCGCTCAAGACGGGGCTGACATCCAGCCCAGGGCAAGCAACCTGCGACTATTTGAGCGTTCACCGCGGCACGGGCGTTCCACGCGAGTGTTCGGGGCGGTTCACGCATTGGGAACACGCCGACGGACCAGCCACATCGAAAGCACCGCAGCACCGCCGAGCGCGACCGGCAGCGCACAGCACGCAGCGCCGGCCGCGACCGGTGACGGTCCGGACTGCGCCGCGGAGAAGACGGCGTCCGCCTGTGGCGCGGGATCGGTGCTTTCCGGCGAAATGCCCTTCAACTCGAAGCGTACGCCGCCGCCCTCGTCGACTTCGATCAGCGCGTAGGCCAGGCGGTCCGGCTCGACCAGCGTGACGCCGCTGACTTCCCGCAATTGTCGATACACGTTGCCTTCCAGCGCGGCGAGCAGGCCCCCGACGCCGTCGATGGCGGCGCTGGAAAGGATCGCGGCCCGGAGTTCGTCCAGCGTTTCGCCGAAGGTCTCCATGCCGATCGGCCCGACGATCAACTCCGGAACGGGCGCTGCCGGCGGCAGGCGATAGTCCGGGCGGAAGCGGCGGAAGTAGCTCAGCACATCAGGGTTGTAGAAGTTTCCGTGAAAGTCCGTCGTCAGCAGAAACACGCCTTCGACGCCGGCCGATGCGATCGCTTCCAGAATCTCGCGACGCTCGGCGTCGTAGCCGTCCCAGCGGTCGTACGGAAAAATGCCCAAAAACTGGAGCGGCACCGACGTGACCACGAACTTCACGCGCGCGGTAGACGCCTGCAGCCCGGAGAGCAGCCACTCGCGCTGCGCATCGCCCAGCATGGTGCGCGGCGCGGAGAGTTGTGCGGCGCACGCCGGGTCGTTGAAGAGCGCGCCGGCGATGTAGCCGGTCGGGTCGGGGTGGCCGTTGCACGCCGTGCGGGCGGACGGCTCGCGGTATTGGCGGCCGTCGAGCAGGAAAAACTCGACGTTCGCGCCATACCGCACGCGGCGATAGGTGCGATACGGATCGGCCGGGTCGTCGGACCGCGCGATCGGCATGTACTCGAAAAACGCCTGATAGGCTGCGTCGCGCTGCTGCGCGTCTAATCTGGGATCAGCCCCGGCGTAGTCATTGGCGACTTCGTGATCATCCCAGCCGACAAAGACGGGCGACGCGGCCAGGAGACTCCGCACATGCGGATCGGAGTGCATCTGGTCGTACTTCGCGCGATACTCCGCGAGCGTCCGCGCCACGCCCAGGCCGCCGGATGGCGCATCCGCATAGATCGTGTCGCCGAACCACAGGAAGAACGCCGCATCCTCGCGCGTCACCGAATCCAGCAGGCGCAGCGGGGCATAGGCGAAGTTCGAATCGCCCGAGAACGCGAAGCGCAGCGGCGCGGGGGAGTCTGGCGCGGGGAAGGTCCGAAAGCGACCGGTCGCGTCGCCCGCGCTTCCCGCGGCGGCGGGCGCACCGTCGGCCGCGAGCGGGCGAAAGCGATAGTAATGGGCGGTATCCGCCGGCAGCCCGCGGGCCTGCACCTGGATGGTAAGCGGCCCGCCCGCGGCGGCGTCGACATCTGCGACGAAGGCGACCGCCGAGAAATCCGCGGCTGTCGAGACCTCGCAACGGTACGTGCCCGCCGCCTCGACGCGGGCCCACAACCAGGCGGAGGCGTGATCGACATCGCCCGCGGCGGTCAGCCGCACCTGCGCGAGTGCGGGCGCTGCGGCGCACAGCATGCCGCAGCCGATCAGTGCGCATCCGACCGCGATCCTGCGACGGGTGATGCTGAGTAAGTCCAGATCGGATTGCCCCCGCCCACGTCGATGCTCACCGCTTCGCATGCGCGCCTCCAAAGTGCGGCGAGTGTAATCGGGGAGGCCCGGGTGCGCGTAGGCGCGATGCGTGTGGGCTGCTCTTGCTGGACATCGCCCACGCGACACGGTCGCGTAGTCGAGCTTACGATACGGCATCGAAGGGGGCGCAGCCCCCGCGAGCTTTCGGAGCGATCGCTTGGTTTGCCTGGCGTTGATCGCCGTGGCGGTCGTGCTCGGGTTGCCGATTGCGGCGATCGCGTTGGCACTGCGCGTTGAGCGTGAAACGCGGGCGTTACGCGACGCGATCACGCGACTGGAGCACGCCGTTGCGATGCAGGCGCTCGCGGCGCAGGCCGACGCGGAGGCGGCGCAGATCGAGAGGGTCGACAAGGTTGCAAGCACGGGGGCGGACCCGCTGGTTTCGGCCGCACCCGCTTCAGACTTCTCCGCACCGCGCGCCGCACCTCACGCCGCGCCGCTCGAAGCTGCGCCTTCGTGGAGCGGCGACGCAGCGCCCGACCTCGCACGTCCCGCACAGCCTGCGGACACAGCGGCGGCGGAGAAACCGGCGTCCACGATGGGGCCGGACGCGGCCGGGCCACACGTCATGGCCGTGGAGACCGAGCAGTCTGAAGCGCTGGAGGCCACCGTCGCGACGCGACTGGCCACGTGGCTGGGGGCGATCGCGCTGTTTCTCGCCGCAGGCTTCTTCGTCAAGTGGACGTTCGACGCCGGGCTACTGGGCCCCGCGGTTCGCTGCGCCCTTGGCGCCGCGTTCGGCGGCCTGTTAGTCGCGGCCGGCGAGTTGCTGCGGCGGCGCGATGCGCGGGTCGCGGAGGGGACGACCGCGGCCGGTCTGGCGGCGCTGTACGCCGTGGTGCTGGCCGCGCTCAACCTCTATCAGCTTGTGTCGCCCACGGTCGGATTCGCGCTGCTCGCGGCGATCACGGCGGCGGCGGTCTTTCTGGCCCTGCGACATGGTCCGTTCGTCGCGATTCTCAGCCTGCTCGGCGGCTTCGTGACGCCGGGTCTGATCGAGTCGCGCGAACCGCGAGCGCTGCCGTTGTTCGGGTACCTGCTGCTGCTGCAGGTCGGCCTGGGCGTCGTGGCGCGGCGGCGCGCCTGGAGCTGGCTGGGGCTGGTCGCGAGCCTCGCCACGTCGGCGTGGGTGATTCTGTGGGCTAACACGCACTACTTACCGGCGGACGCGCCGACGCTCGGCATGTTTGTCGTGGCCGGCCTGGCCCTGCTGGTGCTCAGCACCGGCTCGCTACGCGTTCGCGACGCGGCGGCCGATCCGATTGTCGGCGCGATGCGCACCGCCGCGTCGCTCGCGGCGCTGCTGGCATTGGCGCAGGTCACGTCCGTTGGCCACTACTCGCTAACGAACTGGTGCTTTGTCGGGTTGCTGTCAATTGGGGCTATCGCGATCGCGCGCATCGACCGGCATTGCGAGCCGCTGGCGTGGCTCGCGGCCTGCGGCGTGGCGTTGATGCTGGCCGGCTGGCCTGCGGCGGGCCAGGCATCGGATCCCGGCCTGTTCTCATGGGTCGTCCTGGGTTTTGGCCTGGTGTTCGGCGTCGGGTCGTATGTCGCGATGTGGGGGGCGCCCGTGCCGATGCGGTGGAGCTTGTTGACCGTGGCTTCGTCGCTCGCGGCGCTCGGGCTCGCATATCAAGCGCTTGCGCAACCGCCGCCGGGGGGTTGGGCCGCGTGGTGTGCGGCGGCGGCGGCGGGGCACGCGTTACTGGCCGTGCCGTTGGCGCGGCGGTCGGTTCGCCTGTGGCTGGGCGATCCGCCGCTGGCGCTCATGCTGATCGGCGCGACCGCGTTTGTCTCGATCGGCTGTGTGATCGAACTGGATGCTCGCCATCTGCCGATCGCACTGGCGCTCGAAGGGTCGATGGTGGCGCTGATATTCGCGTGGCTGCGCGTGGCGATGCTGCCGGAAGTTAGCATCGTGCTGACGGCCGGCAGCGTGGCGGCCGCGCTGCTGGCGGTGATTCAGGGCGGCGCGGTCGCGGGCGGCGCGGTGTTCAACGAGTTATTGCCGATGCTGGGTGCACCGCTGGTGGCCGCCGGCGTGGCCGCGTATGTGATGCAGCGCTGCAAGCATCCCGCAATCGGCGAACTTCACGAATGGGTCGCCGTCATCGCGGCGGCGATGCTGGCGGCGCTCGACGTTCGTCACGCGTTCAACCCCGCCGATGCGCCGGCGGTCTGGCCGCCGGGGCTGGGCGAATCGGCCGGATACGTGATCGTGGGGCTGGCGCTGGCGCTGCTTGCGGGCCTGGTTTCATGGATCGCGGCTCGAAGCGTGCTGCGGCAGGCCGCGCCGCTACTCATGTATGCCGCGCTGGCGACGGCGGGATTGCTTCTGTTGCTGGTGAACAACCCGTTCTGGAGCCACACCGCCGTCGGCGCCGCGGCGGTGGTGAACGGACTGCTCGTGTACTACGGCCTGCCCGCGTTGCTGCTGGCCGCGGCGGCGTGCGTGTTCGCGTCGTGGGGCGAGACCCTGCTTGCGCGCGTGGCGCAGGCGGCGGGTGTCGCGTTCCTGTTTTTGCTTATCACGTATGAAGTCCGCCATTGGTTTCATGGGGAGGCGATGGAGTTCGCGCTGCTGCGCGACTTGAAGCTGAGGCACATAAAGGCGCCTCTGGCGGAAGCCGCGGCGTACGTGAATGCATGGCTCTGCATGGGGCTGGCGTGCGGATGGTGCGCGCGATTCGCGGCGCGGGAAGTGCTGCCGCACGCGGCGCAATGCCTCGCCTGGGTCGCGCTGGCGGCGGCCGGTACGCAGTTGTTGCTCGTGAACAACCCGCTCTGGACGGATGCTTCCGTCGGCCCCACGCTGATTCTCAACGGACTTCTTGCGGCCTATGGGTTGCCGGCGCTGCTGCTGGCGCTCGCCAGCCGCATGCTGCGCGGCTGGCGCGCGGCGTTTGCGGCAAAGGTCGCCGCCGTCGCGGCGCTGGTGTTCCTCTTCACGTTGACATCGCTCGAAGTGCGACAGTGGTTTCAGGGTGGGAATCTGCAACTCGAGCGGCCGACGAGCGCGGCGGAGTCGTATGCGCATTCTGCGGCGTGGATTCTGCTCGGGCTGTCCCTGATGGCGGCGGGCGCTCGCGGCCGAAGTCAAACGACCCGCTGGGCTTCGCTGGCCGTGATGCTGCTCGCGGTGGGCAAGGTGTTCCTGGTGGACACGGCCCATCTGCGCGATCTCTATCGCGTGTTTTCGCTGCTGGGGCTGGGGGCCAGCCTGATGCTGCTCGCGTTCGTGTATCGCCGCTGGGTGTTTCGCCCGCGCGCGGGGGCTAGCTGAGCGCCACCACTACATCCTCGCTCGGGGCGAAGCCGCGGCGGAGCGTGTTCTCGGTGATGGTGCGCGGTTCGCAGAATTGAATGAGATAGTCGGGGCCGCCGGCCTTGCTGCCGATGCCGGACATCTTGAAGCCGCCGAAGGGCTGCAAATCGACCAGCGCGCCGCTGATGCGGCGGTTGATGTAGAAGTTGCCGCAGTCGCACTCGTGCCGGGCGCGCTCGATGTTGGCGGGGCTGCGGCTGAAGATGCCGCCGGTCAGAGCGAAGTCGGTGTTGTTGAAGATCTCGATGGCGTGGCCGATGTCGCGGGCGCGAATCACGGACAGCACCGGGCCGAAGACTTCCTCGCGGGCGATGCGGGCGTCGGGGGCTACGTCGGTGAAGATCGTCGGGCCGATGTAATAGCCGCCGCCGGTGTCGGCGATCAGCCGGCTCGTGTCGACCTCCAGGGCGCAAGTCGCCTCCTGTTTGCCGATCTCGACGTATTTGCGGATCGACTCGAACGCGCGGCGATCGATGACCGGCGGAACGAAGGTGCCGGGCTCATCGGCCGGGCCGACCTGAATCGATCGTGCGGCCTCGACCAGCCGCGGGACGAAGCGGTCATACACCGCGTCGAGCACAATGCAGCGCGACGACGCGGAGCACTTCTGCCCGGCGTAGCCGAACGCGGCGTAGACCACGCCCTTCACCGCCTCGTCGAAGTCCGCGTCGGTGTCTACGATCGTGGCGTTTTTGCCGCCCATCTCGGCGATCACCTTTTTGAGCGCCGGCTGTCCGGTGAAGTGCTCGGCGGCCAGCTTGTTGATGCGGCAGCCGACCGACTGCGAGCCGGTGAACGCGATCATGGCGACCTGCGGATGCCTGACGAGCACTTCGCCGATGACGCTGCCCTGGCCCGGCAGGTAGTTCAGCACGCCCGGGGGCAGGCCGGCTTCCTCGAACATCTCCTGCAGCGTGTACGCGATGACCGCGGCGGTCTCCGCCGGCTTCATGATGACGGTGTTGCCGGTGACCATCGCGGCGGTCGCCATGCCCGTCAGGATCGCCAGCGGGAAGTTCCACGGGCTGATGACCGCGACCACGCCGCGGGGATGATAGACGTATTCGTTGGTTTCGCCGGGCACGTCGCGGCGGCGGGGGTTGTCGCTGATGCGGATCATCTCCTGGCCGTAGTAATTGCAGAAGTCGATGGCCTCGGAGACGTCGGCGTCGGCCTCGCGCCAGGGCTTGCCGCATTCGAGCGCTTCGAGCGCGGAGAGCTCGAAACGGCGGCGCTGCATGATGCGCGCGACGGAGAAGAGATATTCCGCGCGGTCGGCGGGGCTGACGCGCCGCCAGGCGCGCTGCGCGCGGGCCGCTTCCTGTGCGGCGCGCTCGGCCAGCTCGACCGTGGCGGCGGCGACGCGGCCGATCACCTCGCCCGGACGCGATGGATTCAGCGAGTTTTTCCACTGCCCGGTGGCGACTCGCTCGCCGCCGATGACCAGGGGATAGTCGCGGCCGAGCGCCGCGCGCACGTGCAGGAGCGCGGCGTTCATCGCCTGGCGATTCGGCTCGCGCGTGAAGTCGGTGTTGGGGACGTTCTCGAACGGGTCCATCAGCGGCACCTCGAACTCGTAACGCAGGACCACCGGCGGCTCGGGCGGGTCGGTGCGATCGCCGATCCGCCGCGGGTTTTCGAGCAGAGCGTCGACCGGCGTGTTCTCATCGACCGAGTGCCGCAGGAAAGACTCGTTGGCGGTGTTTTCCAGCAGCCGGCGGATCAGATAGGCCATGCCCGGCAGCAGGTCGCCGAAAGGGGTGTAGATGCGGCAGCGCTGCCCCATGTCTACCGCGGCGCGTTTGATCGGGTCGCCCATGCCATAGAGCATCTGCAGCTCGAACGCCGTACCCGGAACCTCGAGCGCCTCGCGCAGCGCCATGGCATGCGCGAGGCTGCGGACGTTGTGGCTGCCGAAGGCGGTGTGGATGTGGCGGTGGTTCTCGAGCAGCAGCCGCGTCATGCGCTCGTAGCAGGCGTCGGACTGCCACTTCTGCTCCCAGACGGGGCTGGGCCAGTGGGCTTGCTGGGACAGCACGGTTTCGGTGTCCCAGTACGCGCCTTTCACGAGGCGGATCCAGATCGGCGTGCCGCGGCGCTGCGTCCAGGCGATCATGTCGCGCGCGTCGCGCTCGCCGTCTTTCAGATAAGCCTGCAGCACGACGCCGAAGTGCGGGTAATCGCGGAACTCGGGTTCGTCGAAGACCTCGCGGCAGATTTCGAGGGTGAGGTCTTTGAAGGCGTAATGCTCCATGTCGACGTGGATGTGCGCGCCGCCGGCCATGCCCGCGCGCAGCAGCGGGCGCAGGCGATCCTTGCACGGCTCCTTCGTCCCGACGGGGTCGATCGCGTCGAACTGCGAGAAGAGCGAGCTGAGCTTGACCGAGACGTTGACGCGCGGAATCGGCTGGCCGTCGGCCTCATCCGTGAGCGCGACGTGCGGCCAGGCGCGGGCGCTGCGCGGCAGCTCGGTGATCAGATCGAGGTAAATCTGCTGGTAGTGTCGCGACTCGCCGTCGGAGACCGCCGCCTCGCCCAGCACGTCGATCGTGAAGGCCATCTGACGCGATCGCATGCGGCGGATGGCGCGCTCGGCCTCGCGGATGTTCGAGCCGGCGATGAAGCGGTGGGCCATGGCCACGGAGCCGTGCCGCGCGGCCCACGCGGCGAGCCGGGCGCGCGGCGAATCGAGCCGCGGAAAGTCGACCAGCGCCGCCACCCAATCCGCCAGAGAGCGCCCGCCGCCGCCGGGCTCGAGCTCGGCGAGGCTGTCGCTGCGGGTCTGCGTGCGGTGCGCGGCGCCGTTACGGGCCGCGCGTTGCGGGGGTCGGGAGAAATACTCCTTCAGATGGCGTGCGACGTCGGCGGCGTCGCCGATGGTGGGCAGTGCGTCGATGAAGCGAAAGGCCTGGACCTTGAACCACTCGTCCTGCATGCACTGCCGCATCAGGCGCTCTTCCCACCATTCGAGCTGAAACACGGTGGGGTTGCGGCCGCGCATGCGTTCGAACATCTCGCGGCCGATACGGCGCGTGCGATCTTCGATGGCGGCGGGGGAGAGGGCGATGGCCACTCGGCGACCTCGGTGGTTTCGCGCGCACGGCGCGCACAATCGATCTGGAAAATCCTAACGCCGCCGTGCAGAGCGGCCAAGCGCGCGCTCCGCCGTGTATTCATCGCGATCGCGACGCGCCGAATGTCCGGCGCGGCATGCTCAAGGCGGCCCCACGCTAGTTTCGACATGCGGCGGGAAGCGATCGGCGAAAAAGACCCTCAGCCGCAGGAACGCACGATCCTGGCAGCGTGCGATGCTGACAGAGCGCGCTAACTCATAGTAGAGCGCCGACGAACGGGGCCTGTGGGCGAGTCGCAGCGCACGTTCGAGCGCCTCTTTCGGTGCGGTCGGCTTCGATGCATCCGCCGCCAGAAGTCCTTCCTGGGCAAGCCAGTCCCGGAGTGTGGGATCGCGATCACCCCAACCCAGCAGGCGGTCCACGTGCGGCGAGTCGCTCCAAACCCAGATGTCCAACTCGGGATCGATTACGACGATGCGGCAACAGCCGTCCCAGCCGGTCGCGGACAAGCTCTGCTCAACGCTCCGTTCCAGATCCGCCGCCGCTTCCTGGCTTCCGCAACCGTGCCGATCAAACACCACCAGAGCCTGGGCAAACCCCTTGCGCTGCGCCCTCAGGAACGTGTGCGCCCGCCGCAGGCAGCCCGGATCGTGCTCCGGGTGAACGAAGACTTCGTAAGTAATGGGCCGCATCGCAAGCGCCGCGGGCCGCGAGAGAAGCCCGCGGATCGCGGCCTGCGCGTTTCCGTCCGCCGCCAGCACGACGAGGTCGCGTTGGCCGGGCGCGGTCATCCGAGTATCCCGCCGGCGAAGAGCACTCCGAGGTTTTCCTCGCCCTGCCAATCGCTGAGGCGCGGGTGGGCTGCGCCGGAGACAATGTCTGTCTCGCCCGCGGGCGTCTTGGCGAAGCACAGCACCTGGGCCGCATCCACGAGACTCAGAACGACGGGCGAGTGTGTGGCCATCAGAATCTGAGCCCCGTACGTTGAGGCGAGCGATTGATACATCGTCTCGACCGCCCGCGGGTGAATGCCGTTCTCGGGCTCCTCCACCAAGTACACGCCGGAGAACCTTGGGAGGTACGCGGGCAGCGTCAGCGCCAGAAGGCGCAGGGTGCCGTCCGAGACCATCCATGCGGGAACCTTGAGTCCGCCGGCGTATTCAATGACGAGATAGCGGCTGCGATCGTCGATGCGTTCCAGGGTTGTGACGTTGCGCAAATCCGGCAGCGCGGATTGCAGGTGTGCAACCCACTGCCGGACGTTTTCCGGGGCGCTCTTCTCCAGATCATGAAGCACCCAAGGAATGTTCGAGCCGTCCGGCCGAAAATGGCGCGGTTGCCCCGGCGGACTGAGCCGGCGGATCGCGAGGCTGTTCAGCATCAGGCGGTGAACACCCTCCGCCAGAAAACGCTTGAACCAGGTCGCCGCGGGGAAACGGGTCTCATCCTCCGGCAGATTCGCGAGCGTCGATTTCCTGGGGCCGAGCGCGAACGCCGGGAGCAAGCCGTTGCGATCGGAATCGGCCTCAGACTCCGAGAAAAAGTTGTCGCGTTGCGCGGGTCGCTTGCTGAAGACCGTGCGAACCCCGGCGCCGCCCGGCGGCAGGCAGAGAGTCTCCGGGTGCGGGGTGCTTTCGGGGAACAGGCCGGACGTGCGTGCCGACGGCCTCGGTTGCGGCTTTCGCAACATGCCGATCTCATGCAGGATCGAGTTCTCGCCGGTGGCGGGGTCGATGCCAATGGCCAACTCGTATCGAAAATGCTGGCCGCCATCTTCGGGTTCGGCGGGGCGAACCTCAGGTGGGATCAACGCCTCGACAGCCAGTTCGAATCGATCTCCGGCGTGGTTCGTAAACAACTCGCGGAGAGTTGCGGTGCGCTCTTCGATGGCCGCAGGCAGCCCGACACGAATCAGATCGCCCATGAACGCGAGCGCGTCGAGAAACGTGCTCTTGCCGCTGGCGTTCGGCCCCACCAGGACGTGAAACTGCGAGAGCTGCTGGCGCAGGAAGCGCAGACTCCGAAAATTCAGGGCTTCAAACTGAACAAACATGCGGTTTCTAGCGGCCACAACAGTGGGTTTCGGCTGCGAGCGTGCGGGGCCGCTCCTGTCCGTCGATAATAGCCGATTCGCGTGCGTACGTAAGCGAGGCCCGCGGCAGCGGGATTCCTGAACGTCCGGCACGAGCAGCGCGAAGCGCCCGACCCGCCGGGCGCGAATATCTCCCGCCGGCCGGGCGTCTGGAACGGGCGACGCGCGGCCCGCCGGGATGGTCCCGAAAGGCCCGCAGCGCACATAAGCCGCTATGCGGCAATCGGTTAGGATAACTACGGCCCGCGTCGTTCCGGGCCAAACGTCTGGCGGTCAGCCGTGTCCAAAGAGCAGGTGAAACGAGTGGATGCGTCGCGGCCGGGTTCGTCGCCGCTCGGCGATGACGATCTGGTGCGACGCGCGGTTGCGGGCGAGGGCGGCGCGTTCGATGCGCTGGTCGAGCGCTACCAGCGCCGCGCGACGTCGGTCGCGTATCGGTTGCTCGGGGACTTGCACGATGCCCTGGAGGTTTGCCAGGACGCGTTCCTGCGAGCGTACCGCAACCTGCAATCGCTCGAGGACACTGCCAGGTTTGGACCGTGGCTACTGCGAATCGTCACCAATCTGTCGCTGAACTTTCGCCGCTCGCGCAGCGCGGGGGCCCGGCGGGTGTCGTTCGAGGACTGCATACGCGACGACGATCACTCGGCGGACGAGCTGGTCGGCGACAGCAGCGGATCGGAAGACCGGCCGGGCGCTCACCTGGCGGCGTCGGAGCTGGCTTCTGCCGTGCAGGCGGCGCTGGCCGAGCTGCCGGAGGCGCAGCGCACCGCCCTGGTGCTCTTCAGCATCGAGCAGATGCCGCAGAAGGACGTGGCGGAGATCATGAACTGCAGCATCGAGGCCGTGAAGTGGTATGTTTTTCAGGCGCGCCGCAAGCTCAAGGAGCGCCTGGCGGATTTTCTGTGAGCGCCGCAGGCCGGGCGAGCGTCGCCCCGCGGTCGGCTTGAAGGGTGTAGAAGTGTCGTGAACTGGGATGCGTTCGAGAATCTGCTGAGCGCCTGGCTGGATGATCCGCAGAACGCGGAGCTGCTGGCGCAGGTTTCCGCGGCCGCGGACAGTTCCGCGGCCCTGGGCCGGCTGCGCGACGAGTGGCTGCGGGTAGCCGAGTTGTTGCGCGCCGCGGGCGAGTCCGCGGCGCGGGTCGACTGGGCCCGGCTGCAGGAGCGGATTCGCGCGGCGATTGCAGACGAAGCCGGCGCGGCCGATGCGGATGTCGACGCCCTGCTCCGGGGCGGCGCCGCGCCGCGCGTGGATTGGTTCCGACAGCGCGAGCGGATTCTGGCGGCGGTCGCAGGCGACGCCGGGGGCGAGGACAATGTCGATCAATTGCTGCGGCGCGCCATGCCGGGCACGCCGCCGGTGAACTGGCCGCGGCAGCGCGAGCGAATCGCGGCGGCGCTGGGGCATCGGTCGCGTGTGCTGCGCTTTCCGCTGCGGCGCACTCTCGTCATCGGTGGGCTGCTGGCGAGCGCCGCGGCGCTCGCCGCGATGTTCTGGCCATGGCGCGGCGCGACCGATGACCGCGGCGCGATCGGCGGCGCACTTTCATTCGTCCGGCTGGATGTCGGTCCGGCCGGAGGGGCGGCGCCGCCCACGCTGGCCGCCAGCGCAGCGATCGCGACGCTGGCGATCGAACCGGCGGCGGCGCCGGAAGCGGACGGGCCGGTTGCGAGGTTCGCGGTGAGCGAGGAAGGAAGCGGGTCGGACGAAGAGGTCTTTCTGATGATCGAACCGCCCGTCGTCGCGGCGCGCGCCGAAGCACCGTCGCTTGTCGGGTTCTAGAAGGGAACGCACGCATGCCGCAGGCCGATCGATCGCGATTCTCGTTGCGGCTCGCCGCGCTGCTGGCGGCAGCGGCCCTGACCCAGACGGCCGCGGCGCAGTCCGGACGCGACGAGATCGAGGAGGCGCTCGATCAGACGGTCGCGGCGTTTCGCATCGAGCGCAGCCCGATTCGCGACGCGCTGACCGCGCTGGGCCGGCACACGCGGCTGAGCTTCAGCGTGGCCGACGGCGTCGTGGATCTGTTGCCCTACGGCGGCCGAACGGCGGTCACGATCGAGTTGAAGGACATCTCGGTGCGGCGCGGGCTGGGCCAGATTTTCGACGGGCTGGGCCTGAGCCTGCGCGTGGCGGACGGCAAGGTGCAGATCGAATCCGCGCCCGTCCTGCGCCGGCTGGGGCGGCGGATGACCATCGATGAGGTGGGCGTGCTGGCGCAGCTAGCCCGCGAGCCGTGGTCGGCGGTGCGGCAGCGCGGCATCCCGCTGCAGTATCAGATCGATCCGAGTCTGCGGCCGGGGGACGCGTTGGAGCGGGCGCTCGCACAAGCCCCGGCCGAAAACGCCATCCGGCAACTGGATGCGGCCTGCGCCGCGCTCGGCTGGGTGTGGATGCCGCGGGACAAGGCCATCGTGTTTCACACGCGGCGCGATCACGTGGCGGACCTGCTGAATCGGCCGCTGGCGTTCAAGTACGCCGGCGTCGCGATCGACGCGGTCTTGCAGGACATCGGCCGGCGGACGGGAGTGCGCGTGGCGTTCGATCCCGGCGTGCTGGAGCGCGTGGCGCGGCGGGCGGGCCCGGTCCACTATGAAGCGCCGCGCCGCACGCCGCGCGAAGTGCTCGATCTGCTGTGTGGCCGCGTCGGCATGCAGTACGAGATCATCGACGAGGGCATTCGCGTTTTCGACGCGCCTGCGGCGGTTGTGCCGACACCGGCCGGAGACGGCGACCCGCCCGCCGGAACGCCCGAAGCCCCGGCGCCGCCCGAACCGGCGCTGCGCATCCCGCGGGTCGTGGCGCTCATCCGCAATCCGCTCAACGACAAGGGCGTGTCGATCGACTTTCCGGTCTATGAGGACGAATTGCCGGCGGACATCCGGCAACTGCGCGAAGACAAGATTCGCGAGGTGATCGAGGAAGCCCGCCGCATCCTGGCCAGCCGCGCCGGTTCAACGCAGCCGTAGCAGATCGCAGCGCGCTGCGTCTCGCCTCTGGTTCCGCAGAATTCCCACGCACGGCATCATGGTCCCGTGGTGATGGTCGGCGCGCGGCGTCTTGTGAAGCCGGCCGGCCCGCGTTACTCTCCGGGGCTCGCCTGATTGAGTTCGCCCGATGGCGCGGACGCGGCGAGGCGGGTGCGGCGCGGCGGCGGTCAAGCCGCCGCAGACGCCGATGCCCGCGGAGAGACGGTCGTGTGCGGCGCGCGGTCGCCACTCGAGAACGACCGGCAAACGCCAGAGGAGAACGCCGAAATGGCCAAGAAGTCGCACGACGTCAGCAATCTGAATCTCGCCGCACAGGGCAAGAAACGCATCCTGTGGGCCGATCGCGACATGCCCGTGCTGGCCCTGATCCGCGAGCGCTTCGACAAGCAAAAGCCGCTCAAGGGCATGCGAATGGGCTGTTGCATGCACGTCACCAGCGAGACCGCCAACCTGATGCGAACGCTGAAGGCCGGCGGCGCGGAAGTGGTGCTGTGCGCCTCCAACCCGCTCAGCACGCAGGACGACACCGCCGCGAGCCTGGTCAAGGACTTCGGCATTCCGGTCTTCGCGCGCCGCGGCGAGAACAAGAAGACCTTCTACGATCATCTTCACGCGGTCATCGACCATCAGCCGCACATCACGATGGACGACGGCGCCGATCTGGTGAACCTGCTGCACGGCGACCGCGAGGCGGACGCCAAGAGCATCGTCGCGAGCATGGAAGAGACCACCACGGGCGTCATTCGTCTGCGGGCGATGGAGGCCCAGGGCGTGCTGAAGTTCCCGGTGATCGCGGTGAACGACGCCGACACCAAGCACATGTTCGACAATCGCTACGGCACCGGACAGAGCACGCTGGACGGCGTGGTGCGGGCGACGGACACACTGCTGGCGGGCAAGCGCGTCGTGGTGGCGGGCTATGGCTGGTGCGGCCGCGGCGTGGCGCTGCGGGCGCGCGGCGCCGGCGCGCTGGTGACCGTGACCGAGATCGACCCGCTCAAGGCGCTGGAAGCGGTGATGGACGGCTTTGACGTGCGGCCGATGGAAAAGGCCTGCGCCGACGGCGAGGTGTTCATTACGGTCACGGGCAACAAGCACGTGATCCGCGAAGAGCACTTCCGCAAGATGCGAAGCGGAGCGATGGTCTGCAACAGCGGCCACTTCGACGTCGAGATCGACATTCCGACGCTGACGCGCATGTCCAAGGAGGTCATCAAGGACGTGCGCACCAACGTCGACGAGTTCGTGATCTCGAAGGACAAGAGCATCTTCCTGCTGGCCGAGGGGCGGCTCGTGAATCTGGCCGCGGCGACGGGGCACCCGGCCAGCGTAATGGACATGAGCTTCGCCACGCAGGGCCTGGCGGCCGAGTTCGCCCGCAAGCAGAACGGCAAGCTGCCGGTGAAGGTGATCGACGTGCCCAAGTCGATCGAGGAGCTGGTCGCCAAGCTCAAGCTCGACGCCATGAAAATCAAGATCGACAAGCTGACCGAGTCGCAGGTCGAGTACCTGAGCAGCTCGCACGAAGGGACGTAAGCGCGGCGCGGTTTGGCGCCACGCGCTCAGGATATGGCCACCTGAAAGGAATCGCGGGCAGCCTGGCGATCCGTCGCCGGGCGGCCCGCGATTCTGATTTCACGGCGGGGCGATCGGTCGGCGCGGCTAGAGCTTCTTGTAGACCACGTAGCCGCCGTCCTTGTGCGTCAACGAGATGCGTGTTTCGCCATTTGTTTCTTCGACCGTGGCGCTGGTCGCGGCGGGCAGCCAGCCATCGAAGGACTTGCCCAGTCCGTTCTTGATCTGGGCCTCATCGAATATCAGGACGCTCTCTTCGAGCTTCCACTGGCCGGTGATGTTCTTGGTTTCGCTGACGTTGCCGTTGTTGTCCGCCAGCTCCATCTTGAAGGTGCCGTCGGCGTTCAGCGTGATCTTTCGCATCTTGGGGGAGGCGCGCTTGGGGGTCGCGACCCGGTTGCTCTTGGGCAGCGCGTCGGGAAGTTCGATCCACGTGCCGAGAAACTGATCGGACTTGAGCGGCGCGGGCTTGGCGCGGCCGCATCCGACCAGCGATGTCGTCGTGGCCAGAAGGACCGCAGCCCCGAGGCTGAGCAGGCAAAGGCGGATCATGACCGAGTCTCCATGCAGAATGGGCCTTTTGATAAGGTAACGTATCCTACATGGACGCCGCCGAATCGTACAGGTTGTGGCTGCGGGTGGCGCGCCCGCGATTGCGGCAGGGGTCTGAGGCGGCGGCGCTTCGGCCGCCGATCGACGCCGCACAGAATCGACAGTTGCCGACAGGGGCGGCGCGCTGGCGGGCATAACGTCGGTTCGATTACCATGTCTCGTCTTTTGCCGGGGCTTGGTGCCCCGGCCGATCCCCGAACGAATGGCATGGCTTCACCGCAGGGCCGGTAACGGGAACCGGTTGTGAATGGACTCGGTGAGACCGGGAAAAATGGAAGGACACAGCATGCGTACCCGTTGGTTCCTCGGCGGACTGGTTCTGGTCGGTGCGGCCTGCGCGCCGCTGGCGGCGGCGGACGAGATCGAAGCGGTCGAGAAGCAGATCATCGCGGCCTGGGACAAGCTCCAGACCCTCTCCGGCAAGATGAACGCGAGCATGGAGATGGCCGGGGAGGGGTTCAGCATGAAGAGCACCCAGACCGGCACTCACGAGATGGTTCGCAAGGGCGACACGCTGCTGTATCGCATGGAGAGCGAGTCGATCAGCGCGACGACCATGCAAGGCACGGAGAACAAACAGACCTCGAAGTCGCTGATGGTTTGCGACGGCCAGCACATCTACTCGCTCAACGAGTCTGACGGGCAGAAGTCGGCGAACAAGATGAAGATCGACAACTCGATGATGGACGTGAAGAGCTTCCTGACGCAGATGCGGAAGGACTACACGCTCAAGCTGATGCCTGAGGAGGCCGTCGAGGGCCAGGCGTGTTTCGTGATCGAGGCGACGCCCAAGGAGGGCGGCGCGATGGCGATGGGCATGGGCAAGATGACGGTCTACTACGCCAAGGAGTTCGGATTCCCGCTCAAGACGGTGATGTACACGCCTGACAACAAGCCGATGAACACCATGACGTACACCGACGTCAAGGTGAACCAGCCGATCGACCCGGCGCGCTTCGTGTTCACGCCCCCGGCCGACGTGAAGGTCGAGGACATGACGAACATGGGCGACCACGGCAAGGCCCCGGAAGCCCAGCCGCAGACGCCCAGCGAGCCGGGCAAGCCGTAGCACGTCCGCGGGTTGCTTCTGGCGGCGCTTGGCCGCTACCGATGAAACTGAGCGGCCCCGTCCGGCGATTGCCCGGCGGGGCCGCAACGCGTTATGGCCGGGAATGCGGACCGGGTCGTGCGGGTTGTCTAGCGGGGTGTTTGTGAGGATCGCGTGGCGGCCGGCGGAACCGCTCGACCCGCCCGATCGCGGCCAACGTGGATCAGGCGCCCCATCGGGAGACAGCGATGCACCTGCGGCGGCGTTTCTGGCGTTTCGCGACGGCCGGGCTGTTGCTGGCGGCGGGCGGGCTGTGGATTGCGAGCTACTGGGGCGTGGCGTGGCTTGCCGATGGAGCCTACAGCTACGTGGCGTATGCCTCGCGCGGCGTGCTCACGGTTCACTATGACCTAACCCTGTCCCCGCCCCGCGGGTGGGCTTCGGCAGGGTTCAGCAGCAATCCGCCGGGCAGCATCTACGTCTTCTGCTGAGCGCGGGCCCAGCACGTGCTGCCCGTGTGGCAGCCAACGGTATTGATCGCCGGCGTTGCCGCGTGGTGCTGGCTACAGCGTCGCCGGGCGCCGGCCGGGGCCTGCCGGGCGTGCGGCTACGACCTCACGGGCAATCTCAGCGGGATTTGCCCGGAATGCGGCCGTGCCGCCCCGCCGTAGCGGTCCACCGCGCCGGGTTCAGGCGACGCCGATTTTCGAGTCCAGGAGCGTCTTGAACTCGCGCTTGTGCTTGAGGCCGACAATCCGCTCGATCGGCTGGCCTTTCAGGAAGAGGATGACCGTGGGGATGCTGATTACGCTGTAGCGGCCCGCGATGTTCTGGGCCTGATCGATGTCCAGCTTGCCGACCTTGACCTTCCCGGCGTACTCGGTCGCCAGCTCGTCGATGACCGGGGCCAGCGCCTGGCACGGTCCGCACCACGTCGCCCAGAAGTCCACCAGCACCGGCTCCTGAGCCTCAAGCACCTCGGACTGGAAGTTGGTTTCGTCGAACGTCTGCGTGTTGGCGCCGGCCATCGTATTTTCTCCCGTGCCGTTGCGGCGGGTTGCAGGTGAGGTTTCTTTCGGACCGATGAATCTATCCGGCGGCTGCGCAGGGGTCAAACCGCTCGAAATCCGCACCACGCGGCGCACATTCCCGGTCCGCACCGACCATCGGTGCGGGGTCGCGCCACCGGCGAAGCGTTTCCGCACCGCCGGCGGGTTGGATGCGCGCGAAGCACCGCGCGCTACGCGCCCAAGCGGCGTCGAAGCGGCGGCGGGCGCCCGGGGCGACGCATTAGTTCGACGGCTCGTGCGTTAAGCTGGATGGGATACGCTTTCTGGCTGCACTGCGCAAAGGTGGACTATGCGACGAATCGGATACTTGCTGGCGGTAAGCGTGATCGCGGCGGGCCAGTGCTTCGAGGCGGCGGGCGGCCCGCGCGAAGAGGCGGCATCGCTCAACCGGCTGCCCGCGCAGAAATGGGATCGAGCGGCGGCTGCGCATCTGATGCGGCGGGCGGCGTTCGGGGGCAGCCCGGAAGAGATCGACCGTCTGCATGCGCTCGGCCTGGAGGGGGCGGTCCGCGAACTGGTCGACTACGAGCGCGTGGATTACGCGGCGGCGCCGCCGTCGATCGACCCGGCGGTGACCGAGCGGCCGGACCGCGCTGCGCTGCGCAAGCTCACGGCCGCGGAGCGCGAAAAGGCCGTCGAGCAGATTCGGCGGGCGCAGCGGCGTTCGATGGAGGAGGTGCGGCTGTGGTGGCTGGACCGGCTGATGCACTCGACGCGGCCGTTCGAAGAGAAAATGACGCTGTTCTGGCACGGGCACTTCACGAGCGGCGCCCGCGAAGTGCGCAACCCGATCTTCATGCTGGAGCAGAACCAACTGCTGCGGAAGTACGCGGTGAAGAATTTCCGCGACCTGGTGATGGGGGTCAGCAAGGATCGGGCGATGCTGACCTATCTCGACGGCAACCGCAACAGCAAGCGGCAGCCCAACGAGAACTACGCCCGCGAACTGATGGAGCTCTTCACGCTGGGCGTCGGCAACTACACCGAAAGCGATATCAAGGCGGCGGCGCGGGCCTTCACCGGCTGGGACTATGACGAGAGCGGGTTTGTCTTCCGCGCTCGGAACCACGACGACGGCTCGAAGACGTTTCTGGGTCGGAAGGGGAACTTCGACGGCGGCGACGTGATCGACATCATTCTGGATCAGCCGGCCTGCCCGCGCTATCTGGCGCGGACCTTGCTCGAGCACTTCTGCCGACCTGATCCGGATCGGCAACTGGTGGAGCGGTTGGCGCAGGCCATCCGCAAGAACAACTACGAGCTTAAGCCGGTGATGATCACGTTGTTCATGAGCGAGGCGTTCTATGCGCCGTCCGCCCGCGGCAGCCTGGTCAAAAGCCCGATCGATCTGCTTGCGGGAACCGCCCGCACCTTCGGCATCGGCGCTACCGACCTGCTGGCGCTGGAGCGGGCGGCCGCGGGTATGGGGCAGGAATTGCTGCAGCCGCCGAACGTGAAGGGGTGGGACGGCGGGGCGAAGTGGATCAACACGGCGACGCTCTTCGCGCGCTATAACTTCGTGGGCGGATTGATCTTCGGGACGCCGGCCGGCAGCCGGTTCGACCGCCAGCGCCGCGCGGCGATGCGCGAAATGCTCGGCGACAAGGCCGACGGGCCGCAGTCGGAGGACGCGGCGGAGACGGCGAACGACGAAGAGGACGGTGCGATGGCGCCGCGCTCGCGGATCGCTGCGAACCGGCAACCGGCGTACGACCCGCGGGCTGCGATTCGCGATCGCGGTCTCGCGACCGCCGAGCAGGTGTTGGACTTCTACTGCGAGAGCCTGCTGGCCGCTCCGCTCAGCGCCGCGAAGCGCGATCTGTTGCTGCAGTACCTGAATGCCGAGGGCGCCTTCGACGCCGATTCGCCCGGTGCGGCCGGCAAAGTTCGCACGCTGATCCACCTGATGTGCAGCACGCCCGAGTTCCAGATGCAGTAAGCCGCGGCCGCTGCCGCCGGCGCGACATGGAGACGCGACGATGTCGGATTCTGTGTTTTTCACGAGCCGCCGCGAGTTTCTCACGAGCGGGCTGACGTTTCTGAGCGCGGCGAGCACGCTGCCGATCTTCCTGGGGCACACGGCGCGGGTGCTGGCCGCTCCGCTTGAGGATGGGCCGGGCCGCAAGGAGGCGGAGCGCATCCTGGTGGTTCTGCAACTGGCGGGCGGGAACGACGGGCTGAACACGATCGTGCCGCTGGACGTGGACGCGTACTACAAGGCGCGGCCGCGCCTGGCGATCGCGAAGAAGGACGCGCTGCCGCTGGAGAAGGGCGTCGGCCTGCACCCGGCGGCGAAGGGGTTGAAGTCGCTCTTTGACGACGGGCGCATGGCCGTGATTCAGGGCGTCGGCTATCCGAACCCCAACCGCAGCCATTTTTCGAGCATGGACATCTGGCACACCGCCGATCCGGCGGCGCGCACGTTCAACGGCTGGGTCGGTCGCTACTTCGACGCCTGCTGCAAGGGCAACGACCCGGAGCCGATTCAGGGCGTCGCGCTGATGAAGGAACAGCCGCTGGCGATGCAGGGCGAGAAGTTCGCGCCACTCTCGTTCGAGAATCCGGACGCGCTGACCTGGCGGGCCGGCGGCCGCGACGCCCGCGCCAACGAAGTGTTCCGCAAGCTCAACAACATCGAAGGCGACTATCCACGTTCCGAACACGAACTTGCCGAGTATCTGCAGCGGGCGGCGCTCAAGGCGCAGGTCGGCGCGGACGAGATTCGGGCCGCCGGCGGCGGCGCGAGCGCGGGCTTCGCGGGCCGGCGCGGCGGCAATACCGGGCAGCTTGGCCGGTCGCTGAGCCTGGTGGCGCGACTGATCAACGCGGGCTTGCCGACGCGGATCTACTACGTGTCGATGGGGGGGTTCGACACGCACACCGGACAACAGGGCCGTCACCAGCAGTTGATGACTGAACTGGGCAACGCGATGGAGGCGTTCGTGGAGCGCCTCGCCCAGGACGGGCAGCTCGATCGCGTACTCATCATGACGTTCTCGGAGTTCGGCCGCCGCGTGCAGGAGAACGCCAGCGGCGGCACCGACCACGGGGAGGCGGCGCCGATGTTCCTGTTCGGTTCGACGGTGCGGCCTGGCGTCTATGAAAAGCACCCGAGCCTCGATGAGCTGCATCGCGGCGATCTGCAATTCGGCTGCGATTTCCGCCGGGTGTATGCGACCGTGTTGCAGAAATGGCTGGGCGCGCGGCCGCAAGACGTGCTGGGGCAGGGCTTCGCGCCGCTGAACGTGCTGAAGGGGTAGCGTTCCGCCGCGATCAGTCGACGCGCGAGCGGATAAACGTCTCGAGGTCAGGGTGCAACTGGGCCGCCCGTTGCGGCCCGATGCGCTCGATCCGGTGCACCGCCCACGATTGATATTGAAGCTCGCCATCCGCGTCGAAGGCCAGAATCGCCGCGTGCGGACGAAAGTCGTCCTGGATGAGCACGCGGCGCAGGCCGTTTTCGTCCGGCGGCAGCGCGCGCAGCAGCCGGGCGCAGGCGGCGTCGCCGTCGAGTGCGGCGACCTCGATCAGGCAGCTCGCATCGGGCTGATTCGCGATGCGGAATTCGGCGATCGACTCCGCCGGCAGCCCGACGAAGCTCGGGCCGACCGGGTAATCGTCGCGCTGCGTGTTGCGGCCGACGATGCGCGTGCGCGAAACTCGGTCTTCGCCCTTGCGGCGGCGCTCGCGGATCGTCAGGCGCTGCGAAGCGGGGCCGAACTGCTCTACGCTGTCGCGCGTCCAGTCGTATCCGACGCCGTCGGGCTGAGACTGCCACGAATGAACCGCTTCGCGGCCCGGTTCGCGTTCGATCGCAAATCCGCGATAGCCGCGATCGGCACTGCGGCCGATCAATTCGCGGCCGCTCGCGAACACCGCGGCGGATGGGGCCGCGGTAAGCACGAAGTATGAGCGTGTCGGCACCAGGCCCCACGCGCCGCTCAGGGCTTCCGCGCTGCTCAGTTGTGCGGCCAGCGCCCGGCCTTGCGCCGCAGCGGCCGCAACCGGCGGCATCAGCGGCGACGGCGCGAAGCGCAGCGTTGTCGCGATCCGTCGGGCGGCTTCGTCCGCGGCCGAGGCGAAGCGCCGATCGGCGAACACCAGCAGCAGGGCGGCATCGTCTCCGGCCGCCACGAGCCATGCGGCCAGCGGCTGGTCCGCCGACACGCGACCGGGGGCGCGCACCATCAGGGCCTCGGCGCCATCGCCGGCCGGCACACTGCTGATCCGCAGGTCGCCGCCGACTCCGCGCCACTCGGTGGCCGCGAAGTCGTGCAACACGGCCTCGGGGGTCCGCCCGGCGGCGAGGAACTTGCGGTAGATCGAGATCGCGTACGCCGGCAGCCCATCTACCTGTCCGACGACGCTCAGCGCGGCGACCTCGGGCAGATCCGCCGCCGCCGCGCTGCTGCCCGCCGGAATGTCGAACAGCAGACCGTAGCGCTGTTGGAGCCTGGCGGGATCGGCCAGGACATCGGGGTCATCCAACCGCACCGCAGCCGCGACGTCGCCGAGCAGCGCGAGGTCGGCGAGTGTGAGTTCGGTGAGCGGCGAGTACTCGATCGTCACCAGATCGCCGCGCGGCGAGCAGGCCACGCGAGTCACCACTTCCGAGACGGTGATTCCCAGTTCCGTGCGCTGCGGCCGGGTCGTGATTACCTGAACGCCGCTCAGCGGCCCGATCCGCGCGGCCTCGGGCGCGTCCTGCGACGCCGGCAACTCGGGCAGATAAAAGCTGCGACGGCGCTCGTAACGAAAACGGATGCGGCGCTCCGCCACCCACATGGAGCGGCCGAAGAACACGTGCTCGGTCGGCAGCACGATGCTGGTGGGGTCGCTGGGATCGACGATCCAGCCGCGCGGCGGCCGCACGACCAGCGGAGTGTTCGGAATGCGCACTTCCGCCGCCAGGGCCCGCCGGTTCTGCACCTGAAACCAGGCAGCGCCCAGCGTGCCGGCGAGAGCCGTCGCGGCGATGGTGAGCAGGAGCACCGGCTGGCCCGGTCGGTGGCCGGAGTAGACCTCGATCATGCCGCCGATGATACGCGGCGCGGCGCGTGGTTTCGACCCGTCGCGCGGCGCGATGTCGGCGGCGATCGCGGGTACGAGGCCCGCGACCGCCCTGGGACTGGGTATAGTGCCGGGGTGCGCGGCGTGTGTCGGGTGCGGCGTGGCGGGCGCGGGTTGCGTCCGGGCGTCAGCGCCGCACGGCCGCGCTGCGGAGTCAATTCATGCGGTCCAGTCATGCACTCCGGCAGGCAACCGGCATCGGCTTTGCACTCGGCGTGGCCGCCGGGATCGCGCTCGCGGCGCTGGCGATGCCGCTGATCGCGCCGCGCACCGCGTTCGCGCAGATTCCGGACAGCGGCCGACAGCGCGACCAGATGCTCAAGGAGCAGCAGGTCACCAATGAGCGGCTTGGCGAGGTGGTTGGTCTGCTGCGCGAGATCCGCGACTTGCAGCCGGGTGCACCGCTCAAAAAGGCCAAGGCCGACGGCGGCTGATCCGCGGCGTTTGCGACGCGGCGGCTTTGCCCCGGCAGGCGCGAAGGAGAATGCAGGACCCGTGCCGGCATCACAGCCACGCTCCCGCCGCCCCTACCGGGGCGGAGCCTGCGCGGTCGCTGGATCCACGGGTTGCGCTTCGGCCTGCGGCCTGCGCTTCACCCGTGGCTACACTCCTGCGTCCCTCCGGGACTGAAGGCGGGTATCCGGGCGGGCTCGAAGAGTCTGGGTAACAGGAAGTTCGCAGAAGGGCGGAAGTTCGTGGAAGCACTGCTGGCGGAACGGCGGGGCTTCGTGGAAGCACCGCTCGCGGAACGGCGGTACTCCGGGGAACCACTACTCGCGGATCTGTGACGCTGAATGGAAGCACGGCTCTCAGCGCCGCGATGTCCCGTCAAAGCGACGCGCGCGGCGATGCGGAACGCGGTGTCGGATATCATGGCGTGTGTCACGGTCGCGGAATCGTCTCGGAGCAATGTGATGAAACGCTGCATGATGGGAGTGGTCGTAATGCTTGTTCTGGCCGCCGGCACGGGCCGCGCAGCAGCGGAGATCGTCACCCGGTCCGTGGATTATCAGGATGGGGACGTCGCACTACAGGGGTTTCTGGCATATGACGATGCGCAAGCGGGCAAGCGGCCGGGCGTGCTGATCGTGCACGAGTGGTGGGGTCTGAACGACTATGCCCGGCAGCGGGCCCGCGAGGTTGCGGCGATGGGCTATGTCGCCTTCGCGCTCGACATGTACGGCCGCGGCGTGCTGGCAACCGAGCGAGAGAAGGCGGCGGAGCTCTCGGGCCAGTTCTACGGAAAACCCCTGATGCGGACGCGCGCCCAAGCCGGGCTGGCCGTGCTCGCGGCACAGCCGCAGGTCGACCCGCAGCGCATCGCCGCGATCGGCTTCTGTTTCGGCGGTACGACGGTGCTGAATCTGGCGTACGCCAATGCGGACGTTCGTGCGGTCGTGAGCTTTCACGGCGGTATGACGCCGCCGACGGCCGAGGACAGCGCACCGATCCGCCCGCGGATTCTGGTGCTGCACGGTGCGGACGACCCGCTGGTAAACGACGAGGCAGTGAAGGCGTTCATCGAGGCGATGCGGGCGAAGAAGGCGGACTGGCAACTGGTGCACTACGGCGGCGCGGTGCACAGTTTCAGCAATCCGGGGGCCGACGCGGTGGGCATCGCGGGTGTGGCGTATCACGCCCCGACCGCCGACCGCTCGTGGCGGCTCATGAAGTCGTTCTTTGACGAGGTTTTTGACGAGCGCGGGCCCTTGCCGGGCAGCCCGGGCAGGTAGGCAGCGCCGACCGGACCGCAGCCGGGCGTCAAGGCCGCGGGCCGGCGGCGGCGAGCATCCGCAAAGGGCCGGCCAAATATCCGCGCGAGCGGATCGAATTCCCGGATGGCGGCGCGGCGTCGCTGCCGGTGAGGCATGCAATGGTCAATTTCTGCATCTTTGCGGGCAGCGAAGGCGAGTTGAGCGCGGGCAAGCGACTCTACGTGACCGTGTTCGGCGGGTGCGAGCTGCGCCGACCGACACTCGCGCGCCAGATTGTCGAGTGGCGGCGTAGCGGCGGCGGCGGCGCGCTGAAACCGCGGACGGCGTTCTTTCTCACGCTCTTTGGCGGTGTGAGCATATCGGCGCCGACGCTCGCGGAGGAGTTTCTCGACCTGCAGGACGCAGTCCGCTCGAACCTGATCACGCTGGAGGATTGGGACCGCGCAATCGGCCAGCTTTCCTCGGGCGATCTGGTGCGAACGGCGTCGATAACGGTCTTTGGCGCCTTTGAAGGCGCCTCACTGCCGGATGAGAACTCCGAACTCGACAAGCTGGCCGCCATGCAGCATCTGAGCCGCATTCCGCCGGAGGCCGTGCAATCGCTCATGCTGGGAGTCGGGCAGCGCGGGCCGCAGCGGCATGCGGTGATTCGCGAGGCGGCCGGCGCAGCGCTGGCGTAAGGACAGACCGGGGATTCAGGCGCGTCGCGCGGCCAATCGGGGCATCATCGCCGAAACACGACCTGTTTGACCGGCAGCGATCCGTCCATCAGGCCGATGGCCACCTTCGCGCCCCAACCGCCCAGCAGAAAAATCAACATGATGAGAAACACGCGGTAGGGCGTGAACCAGAGCCAATCCAGCACCGGGCCGCGCCCGCGGATGAGCATGAAGACGGACACGAGCAGCGTCGCAGCCGTCGCCACGGCAAGCAGGAAACCCGCCGGCTGAGCGTAAATCGCCCGCAACCACTGTCCGCGCACCGTGTGCGCGAACGCGGTTGTCATGCCGCAACTCGGGCAGGGATAGCCGGTGGCGACCAGCATGCCGCACGCTCCGAATCCGAGCCGTTCGTGCGTGCCGTAGCCGCGCGAATCCGGCCGCAGCCACACCGCCACGCCGAGCGTCGCGCTGCAGGACAGGAACAGGAGCAACCCGACGATTCGGGCGTAGGCGGACGAAGGCGCGCGCCGCGCCGCCATGAGCCCGGCCGGAGCCGCCTCGGTACGAAGCGGTGCAGGGGCGTCGTGTGGGCCGTCTGGAACTGCATCCCCCCGCGGCCGGGACGGTGGCTGACTCGGCAAATGGTCTGGCGACTCCACCGCGTCCCCGCGCTACTTCCGCCGCCGGCCGTTCGTGCGGATCGCCGCGGGTTCGGTGCGGCGGCGCGGGACGCGCTCGGTCAGCGTTTTGATCGCCTTGCTTTGATCGGAGACCTTGAAGATGCCGAGCGTCTTGCCGCCGGCGGCGCCCGTCGTCACGTACGCATAGTGAACGCTGATGTGCGCCGCGGCCAGCCGCTCGACCATGTCGGCGAGCGCGCCGGGGCGGTTCGGCAGCGATGCGAGCAGAACTTCCTGCTCGGTGGTCGGCACGTCGAGGACCGTCAGCGCCCGGCGGGCGCGGGGCGCGTCTTCCGCCACCAGCCGCAAGACGCCGTGTTCGGTGGCGTCCATCATGCTGATGCCGATGATGTTGATCTTCTCTTCCGCCAGCCGCTGGCACACGCTGGCCAGGACGCCGGGCTTGTTCACCAGAAAGACCGACAACTGCGTGGCGGTCCGCAGTTCCTTGTGGTTGTTGTGCACAGCACGCCTCCTTGACTGCGTTCCTTCTGACGATGCCCGTCGGCGCCGCGTGCTGGCCGTGCCCGCGGCGCTGACCTATGATCGCGACGGATGTGCCGCGGCCATCGCGCGACGCCGCCAACCGCACCGACTTCCTGGCAGGAACATGACGGCCAAATCCGCGGGCGAATCGCCCGGAGCGTTTCGACGATCGGCACTACGGCAGAGCGTCCTTGACTATATCGCGGCCCACCCGGACCGACCACTGAAGGCTCGCGCCCTGGCGCGCGAAATCGGCGTAGCGGACGAAAACTACGCGGATTATCGCGACGCGGTTCGCGAGATGATCGCCGAGGGGCGGCTTACGCTCGGCCCGGGACGCGCGCTGCTGCTTCCCGCGACGCGTGGCGAGATCGTCGGCGTCTTCCGTCGGCATCGGCTTGGGTTCGGCTTCGTGCAGACGGCCGGGCGCGATGACCTGTACGTCGCGCGGGTGCATGCCGCGGATGCGCTCGATGGCGACACGGTGGCGATCAAGCTGATCGCGCCGCGCCGCGGCGATGACCGGCCGCGGGCGGAGATCGCGCGGATCGTGGAGCGCGCAGCGCAGCGCTGGGTGGGCGTGCTGGAGCGCGTCGGCCGCACGTGGGGCGTGCGTCCGCAGGGCCGCGGCCACACGCCGC
Source organism: uncultured Planctomycetales bacterium (assembly GCA_964631045.1). Lineage (GTDB taxonomy): Bacteria > Planctomycetota > Phycisphaerae > UBA1845 > Fen-1342 > CAZVWB01. Next base: position 91,621 of record CAZVWB010000013.1, on the reverse strand, counting down.
TGGTCACGATCGAGGATCCGACGGCGCGCAGCGCGCAGCCGGGCGATCTGGTCGTGGTGGAGCCGCTCGGCCGCATCCGCGACGCCGACGTCGTCCCGGGCGTCATCATCGAAAAACTGGGGCCGCCCAGTCGCGCGCTGGTGCAGGTCCGCGGCGCGGCGTGGCGACATGGCATTCCCGATGCGTTTCCGCAGCCGGTGCGCGAAGCTGCGGCCGAAGCGGTCGCTACGTTCGACCCGAACGCCCTGGACGGACGCGAAGACCTGCGCGGGTTGCTGACCTTTACGATCGATCCGGCCGACGCCCGCGACTTTGACGATGCGATTTCGATCGAGCCGATCGAAGACGGGCGGACGGTGCTGGGCGTCCATATCGCCGACGTAGCCCATTTTGTTCCGCGGGGCAGCGCCCTCGACGCCGAGGCTCGCGCGCGCGGCAACAGCGCGTACTTTCCCGGCTACGTTTCGCCGATGCTGCCCGAGGTGCTGTCGAACGGCGTGTGCAGCTTGCAGCCCGGCCAGCCGCGGCTGACGCTCAGCGCCTTCATCCGCTACGACCCGCGCGGCCGCGTAGTGGACACGCGCTTCTGTCACGGGTTGATCCGCTCGCGCGCCCGGCTGACGTACGAGCAGGCCAGCGCGTCGCTGGACGACCGTTCGAGCTCCGAAATCGAACCGGCGGTGCTGGACGCGCTGCGGCGCGCCGCCCGCCTGGCGCGTGCCATTCAGCGCCGCCGGATCGCGGAAGGCATGGTGTCGCTGGCGCTGCCGGAGGCGCACATTCGACTGGGTGCGGATGGCGAGGTGATCGACAGCGGGCCGGCGGACACGAGCTTCTCGCACACGCTGATCGAGATGTTCATGGTCGAGGCGAATGAGGCCGTGTGTCGGGCGCTGGAGGCCGCCGGCCTGCCGCACCTGCGCCGCGTCCACGCCGAGCCGGAGGCGCTCAGCGCGGAGACCTTTGCGACCATTCCGGCGCTGGCCGATGCGAACGTGCCGCAGACGCTGGATCGCGCTGCGTTGCAGCGACTGCTGAAGGTGGTTCGGGGCCGGCCGGAGGAGTTTGCGGTGAACTATCGCCTGCTGCGCGCCCTGCCGCAGGCCGAGTATCTGCCGAATGAGGGCGGGCACTACGCGCTGGCCAGCAGCGCGTACGCGCACTTCACGTCGCCGATCCGCCGGTACCCGGACCTGGTGAATCACCGGGCCCTCGCTGCGCTGTTGCGGCCGCATGCGGATGGACGCACGCGGGACGCGCGGATCGAGAGCGACGAGTCGCTTGCAGCGCTGGCGGAGCACACGAGCGCGACGGAGCGCCGCGCCCAACAGGCCGAACGCGAGACGCGTCACATCCTGATCCTCTCGCTGATGAAGCAGCACGTCGGGAAGAGCTTCGACGCGCTCATCACCGGCGTCTCGGCTGCGGGGGTGTTCGTGCAGGTTCGCCGCTACCTGGCGGACGGATTTATTCCGGCGGAGGAGTTCGACCTGCGCGAGTGGCTCTTCGACGAGGGGCTGGGCGCGCTGGTCGCCGCGCAGCGCGGCCGGATTGTCGCGCTGGGTCAGGCGATTCGCGTGACGATCGTGGGAATCGACGAGCAGCGGTTTGAGATGCACGTGCGTCCGGCGGCGGGGGCGAGCGTGGGCGAGCCGATTCCGCCGGCATGGCTGCACGCCCGCCGGGCGGCCGTCGCGCGGCGCGGTTCGGGCGGCAAGCAGCGGCGCGGGGGCGCGGGGGAAAAACCGCGCGGGGTCGAGCGCGGCAGTCGGGTTCGGGTATCACGGGACGGCGGGGGTGCGGGCGGGCGGCGGAAGCCGGGCGAGCGCGGGAAGAAGGGGCGGCGGCGGGGCTGACCGCCCGTGGGCGCGAGACGGCGATTGCAGCGTCGGCGAGTTCCGAAAGATCGCGGGGGAGTGCGACGCGCGCTTTGCGACGCACGCTTTCCGATCGGTCTTCGGGTCCACACTCGGTCAGGCGTCAATTTCGCACGCATTTTCTTGCCGCCGGTGGGGGCGTTTCTCGTGATCCGGGTGCGTTCGGGTTTTTCAACTGTGAGCACCAGCCCCGGAGATCATCATGCGTCCGCGTATCGGCAATCGGTCAGTGCGTTTCGTTGTAAAGCTGCTCGCCGGCGCCGGCGTCGCCGCTATGGGCGGCGCCGCGTTCGCGCAAACGCCTGTCACTAGCGCGTTTACGTATCAGGCGCAGCTCAAGTCCGCCGGCGTTCCGGTGGATGGCACGGCGGATCTGCAATTCAGGTTGTTCGACGCGGTCACGCTGGGCAACCAGGTCGGCACGACGCAGACGGTGCTGAACGCCGACGTGGTCGACGGCCTGTTCACGACACAACTCAACTTCGGCGCGGGGGCGTTGAACGGTCAGGCCCGCTGGCTCGAGATCGGCGTGCGCAGCCCGGCCGGCGCCGGCGGCTACACCACGCTGAGCCCGCGGCAGCCGCTGACTATCGCGCCGTATGCACAGTATGCGGTCACCGCCGAAAACGGCGGCGTGCTGACGGTCGACAACGGTCTGCCGGGCGTGATGTGGACGCGCTCGCCGAATAACACCGACATCTTTGTAAACAACGCATTGGCGGGAATCGGCTTTTCGTCACCCGTGGCGCGGCTGCACGTTCGCGCTCCGTTGGGGTTCCCGGCGGAGACGAGCCGCTTCGAAGACGTGCTCGGCCGTTCGCAGTTGCGGCTTGCGACGCCGGAGTCCGCCGGCCGGGCCGAGCTTCAGGCGTGGAACGGACAGACCAACGTCGCCGGCCCGCTGATTTTCAACGTCGCCGGCGGCAACGTCGGCATTGGCACCAACGCGCCGGCGTCGCGGCTGGACGTTGCCGGATCGCTCGAGTGCGACAGCTTCAAGCTCAACGCCAACGGCGCGGCACTGGGCAATATCCTGACCTCGGATGCCACGGGCGTCGCTGTCTGGGCCCCGCCTCACTGGACCACGAACGGCACACACATCGGGTACCTCGGCGCCGGTAATGTGGGCATCGGCACGACTTCGCCGAACGCGAACTTTCGCCTGCAAACCACCGGCGGCGCCGGCGTCTGGCGCGGCGCAATCGCCGGAACGGGCACGACCAACGCGTTCGTCGCAGGCGAGTTGAGCGGCGTCGCGACGGTCGGCGGGCACAACGCAGCGTTGTCGGCCTGGGCGGACCTGTCCATCAATCCGGTGGGCGGCAACGTCGGCATCGGAACGACCACGCCGGTTTCGAAACTCGATGTCGCCGGAACTCTGACCACTGACAATCTGTCGGTGCTCGCCGCGAACAACACTGCCGCGACCGTCGAGAGCAACAGTGTCGCGGGCACCTGGTTGAATCTGCGGAATTCGTCCGCCGGCGGTCGGTACTGGAAGATGATCTCGACGGGATCGGGCAACGGCGAAGGCCCCGGAAAGCTGCTCATCGGCAACTCGGCTGCGGCCGGGACGCTGGAAACCAACGCGATGACCATCGAATCCGACGGCGACATCGGCATCGGCACCGCAGCGCCCGCCGCCAAGCTCGACGTGGTGGGCACAGCCCGCGTGCAGGTGCTCACCATCACGGGTGGCAGCGACGTAGCGGAGCCGTTCAACATCAACAGCGACGAGGCGACGGAGCGGCGGAGCGACGAAGGAGAGTGCGGAAGCGTCGTCCGCAATTCGGAAAGCAACATCAAGCCGGGCATGGTCGTGACCATCGATCCGGATCGCGTCGGCGAGTTGAAGATCAGCGGCAAGGCGTATGACAAGACCGTCGCCGGCATCATCAGCGGCGCGAACGGCGTCAACCCCGGCATGGTGTTGACGCAGGAAGGCTCGGTCGCGGATGGCAAGCACCCCGTGGCGCTGACCGGTCGTGTGTGGTGCTGGGTCGACGCCGATGCGGGCGGCGAAATCGTCGCCGGCGACATGCTGACCACGTCGGATACGCCGGGCCACGCGATGCGCGTCAGCGATCAGAGCCAGGCTAACGGCGCGGTGATCGGCAAGGCGATGTCCGCGCTCAAGAGCGGCAAGGGCATGGTGCTGGTGCTGGTCAACCTCCAGTAGTCACGAACACAGCGGCACGCCGGGTCGATTCGGCCCGGCGTGCTGCGCGAGTAGCGGATCCTGCAGATCACCGGCCCCGAACTTGCGCAGTCAGCTCGCGAAGGAAAGGCGTCATGAGTTCAAGAACTCTATCGCTACGGTCGACTCCGGTCCTGGCAAGCCTCGCCGCGCCGGTGCTCGCGCAGTGTCCCAACCAGCGGCCCAACGGCTACTGCCCGGAAACGACGCCGCGGCCCGGCGAGGCGCCGATCGGGCAGTCGCAGTTCAAGGCTTCGCACGATTCGTGGAGCAGAAACGAGAACCTTACGGATCAGGTTGTCGACTTCAACAACTGGATGATTGAGCTCGACATGCACGAACAAGGGGGGACGATTCGCGTTGGATCATGGGACTGCGACTTGGGTTCCCTTGCCGACTTTCGTGACATCGACAACTTCACGTGGCCGTCCGTGCCGGAACTGATCCGCCGCGGACAGTACTACGTGCCCATCGTCGCCGAATCCACTGAGTCCTCGATTCCGTTTGCCGGCGAGGACGAAGATTTCTCCTTCGCCTCTTTCAGCGGCGACCCGGACTGGAACAACCCGGGTAACCGCCTCCTCGCGCAGCGCACCAGCGGATGCGATCTGGGCGGGACGCCGGCGGCCTGGACGCCAAACCCGCGCTTTCTGACGGGCGACTATGCGGCCGGCGCGTGCTCGGGATCCTGCCTGCTACAGGATGGCAGCTATTGGGACGATGGCATCAACCAGGGACACAATTGCATCAGCATCGACTGCATCGACAACGACCCGTGCGTGGACCCCGGCGTTCATTCGCCGATGCCGTACTACGTGGTGAATTCGGGAGCGTTTGACCACATCTGGGGCGCGCTGGCGTTTCCACGAGTCGGAGCCCAGAGGCTGTTCAAGGCGACGCGGCGCGTCTCGCCCGTGATGGACGTTCAGATTTCGCAGGGAAAATACATACTGAACAACTTGCCGGAGTTCATATTGAATCAGCGGACGATTCGCCGGCCGATGATCCTGAAGAATCGCAGCGGGGCGGGCGACGTGGTCATTCGCTGAACGGATTCGCGGCGTGGAAGCCTGAGACGTGGAAGCCCTGGATTAGAGGAATTGGTAAATGCGCTTCACCAACTTCAAGCACAATACGGCCCAGCGCGGCCGGACGAATCGAATCTCGGTGCTGCCTGTTGTCGTGGCGATGTGCACCGCAGCGGGATTGCCCCTCGCTTCGGCACAGTGCCCGAACCCGAGTTGGAACGGCTACTGCCCGGAGACGACGCTACGGCCGGGCGAGGTGCCGATCTGGCAACAGCAGTTCAAGGCCACCCATAACTCGTTTCAGCTCAGCCGGGACATGGACGATCAGATCGATGACTACAACAACTGGTTGCTCGAGCTTGATTTGCATTACGAGAATGGCCAGATCATCGTCGAGCATCACTGCGCGGACCTCGTGGGGAGTCAGTCGTTCGCCGCGGCGATGGCCGAGATCGCCCGCTCGGTGACATGGTCGCAAAAGGTCACGTTCATTTACCTCAACCGCGTCACTTCCGGCACGGGCTTCGAGTGCTACGACGAATGGCCCAGCGGCTACCAGGAACTGATCAAGAATCAAATATTCGCCGCGGTGGGAGAAGAGCGGATTTACAAGTACGCGGATTTCTACTGGGATGATTCGTCCGTGTGGCCCTCGGTGCAGGAGCTGGTCCGACGCGGGCGGAATTTCGTGATCAGCATTGACGGCGACAGCGACCAAGAGGCCTACTTCTTCCTGAACTCCATTGTGGTCCCCGTTGAAGGCGGCTGCGATGCGGGCGGCTCGCCAGCGCCATGGACAGCCGAGCACAACCGCCTGGGGCGGCTTTATCCTGGCGGATGGCAGGGAATCTGCTCGACCAGTTGTCTGTTTCAGGATGACGATTATTTCGATGACGGCGTTCGACAGGGCTACACGTTCATCGCCAATAACTGCGTGGAAGACGAGGATTGCGTGGATACTCGGCTCCACTCGCCGATGCCCTACTTCGTGTCGCCTTCGGGCACGCCGGATCACCAGTGGGGCACGCTCGCGTACCCGAGAGTCGGGCCGTTCGGACTGTGGCTGGCGCTCCAGGTCGTTTCGCCGATGGTGGAAATCCAGATGCTGCCGGGCACATACGCCGTAACCGACCTGCCGCCGCCGCTGCCCGGCGGGCCGCTCAGGATCAACCGGCCGATGGTGCTGATCAAGCGGTCTGGGGCGGGCGACGTTGTGATTCGCTAGCGGCCGGCGAGGCGCCGGCGCCGGAGCGATCGGCGCGATCTGCGGAGAGCAATCGATTGCCTTCCGCACCCGGAGTGAAACCGCGTGTTCTCAATCGAACTCAGGCAGTACGGATTTGAGTCGCCACTCGATGGCGGAAGACACAAATGACACACCCTGCAATCAAAATCACGATCCTGCCCACCAGCGGCGCATTAGCCGCCGGGACTGCGTCGGGCCAGGCGGCGCCCCCCGCGCTCGTGCCGCCGGCGATGCAGCAACTGGCCGGCCTGAGTCTCGAGTGCGACGCTGCACGCCACGCCGCCGCGGTCGGGCTGAAGGCCGAGTCGAGCGATGCGCGGCGGCGAGCCCGATCAGGCCACGATCGGGCCAACGGCGCGGCGATCGGCAGAGTGATTCCCGCGTTGAAGAGCGGCAAGAGCGTGGTGCTGGCGAATCTCCAGTAAACTCGCAGCGCGTAGCGGCTCCGCGCCGCGTGGCGCGCCCGACCCTTCCCGCGCGTTTTCTCAAACAATCAAACAAGTGAGCCTACAGATGAACATGCGACACAAGAGCCTCGGTATAAGCCTCGCGGTGGGCGGCCTGTCATTCGCGACCGTCCTGGCCCAGCCCGCCGATGTCGATCCCGCGCCGCACGAGTTCTGCGGCACCGTGGTCAGCGACGAGCAGATCGCCAACGAGTTGGAGTGGCAGGCGGCCGGCCTGTTCGATGGCGGCGCGGTCGCGGGCACGGGCGACTTCAAGTACGTCCGCGTCGCGATTCACATTGTGCGCTATTCGAATGGGACCGGCGGCATCAGCCCGGCGGAAATCCAGATCGGCCTCGATCAGGCCAATGACGAATTCGCGAACTCAGAGATCGTATTCATCCCGATCCATCGCGACTTCATCGACAGCGATACGTACGCGACGCTTACGGAACCGGAAGGCGACCTGCTGCGGGGAGTCAACGTCGTCGCCGGCGCGCTCAACATTTACTTCGTCCCGAGCGCTCCGTATTGCGGCCAGGCGACTTTTCCCGCCGGCACGCCCAGCGGCGGCGGTCCGCAGGGAATCATCATGCAAAACAGCTGCACCACAGCCGGCGGCATCTTATCGCACGAGATCGGGCATTACCTCCTGCTCTATCACACGCATGAGACCGCGTTCGGTTCGGACTGTCCATCCGGCGGCAATTGTTCCGCGCGGGGCGACCTGGTCTGCGACACGCCGCCGGATCCGGGCCTGCACACTTGCGATGGAAACCTCGGATCGTGCGTGGACAACTGCGCGTACACCGGGAGCGCGACCTGCAACGGCGTAACGTACGCTCCCAATGTTCGCAACACGATGTCGTATACCGACCCGGAGTGCATGCTCGGCTTCTCCGCGGGTCAGGAAGGTCGTATCGCCACGGCGATCGCGCTGCCGGACCGGTCGGACGAAGTCGCGTTCGAACATCCGTGTGGTCGCCCCGCGTATGCACAACCCGGCAGCGGTACCGGACTCGGCATTTGGGCTGCGCCTGATTTCGGCCTGCGAGCGGGGATTGTCCGATCGGATTTTCGGTGCGGCAATCCCGAGGGTGGCGTCGTGATTGCAATTCGCGGTAACTACTTTGAAGGCACGGGCGTGTTCGACACGCCGGTCACGATCGTCGCCAGCCGAGAGGGCACAGGTGACGTGGTTATCCGCCCGTGAAGTTCGCGCGTGCGCGCGCCAGTTGCTTGAGTTGCATCCGGCGCCGGCGGCGACACCGAGACCTGTCGAGACTTAGCGCCCCAGCGAGAGCATGCTGAACAGGGAGATTGGTCATGTGCATAACTCGAAACAGTATCGCGCTCGCCGGGGCGTTCGTGATGGATGTGGGCGACTACAGCCAAGGAGTGCCGCGCAGCACGCAAGTCGACCACATGTGGCAAGTTTCGGGCTGGGTGGCGAAGTGACGTTGCAGCTGTAGGCGCGGCGTCGCGCTCAGCAGGCCCGCGCGATCCGCCGGGCGGATCACGCGGGTCGGCTTCTTTTTGGGGCGCCGCGTCCGGCGGAGGCGAGCTGAAGGACTTCAAATTCTCTGCCGCTTCCCGCCGCGTTTCTCGTGATCTGGCCAGAGCAGGGCACTGGGCGCCGGCTGATTCACAACACGAGGACTATCACATGAGCGCTTTCCTGAGTTCGTCAGCCGCTCGATCGGGTCTGCGGCGGATCATCGCCGCAACGATGGCCTTGACTGTCGCATGCGGCGTCGCCGCGGCCCAGGTGGACGTGACGCCCGCGTTTACGTATCAGGCGCAGCTCAAGTCCGCCGGCGTTCCGGTGGATGGCACGGCGGATCTGCAATTCAGGTTGTTCGACGCGGTCACGCTGGGCAACCAGGTCGGCACGACGCAGACGGTGCTGAACGCCGACGTGGTCGACGGCCTGTTCACGACACAACTCAACTTCGGCGCGGGGGCGTTGAACGGTCAGGCCCGCTGGCTCGAGATCGGCGTGCGCAGCCCGGCCGGCGCCGGCGGCTACCCCACCCTGAGCCCGCGGCAGCCGCTGACTATCGCGCCGTATGCACAGTATGCGGTCATCGCCGAAAACGGCGGCGTGCTGACGACCACGCCGAACGCCACGCCGGGTCTGATGTGGACGCGCTCGCCGAACAACACTGAGGTGTTCCTGAGCAGCGACACCAATGCGGGTCTTGGCTTTTCTTCGACGGTGGCGTCGGCCGGTTCCGAATCGAGAATTCCAACCTTGAACCGGGCGGCAGCGACTCGGAGTATGGTGCGGCGACATGGCGTGTGACCATCATCAAGTAATACGCCTGCTTCGGTTTGTGACTTCGCTTGACTCGATCCGGCATGCGCGTGCATCCGGCGACAAAAGGAAACACCAGAACCGATCGCGAAATAACGCGATCGCTCGGAGGATCAAAGTCATGCGTTTTCAGACTACGAGAATCTCCGCTGTTGCCGCCGGCCTGCTTCTTTGCACGGCGATTGCTCAGGCACAGTTCGATCTGTCCTGGCACACCATCGACGGCGGCGGTGCGACGTTCAGCACCGGCGGCGCGTTTGAAATTGGCGGCGCCATCGGACAACCCGACGCCGGCGCGCTGTCCGGCGGCAGCTTCAGTCTGGGTGGTGGGTTCTGGGCGGCGACGACGCCCGCCGGTCCCTGCCCGGGGAACCGCGGCGATGCCAACTGCGACGGCAGCATCGACTTCTTCGACATCGATCCGCTGCTCGATGCGCTCTTCGATCCCGCCGGCTACGCCGCGGCCTACTGCAGCGGTCAGTTCTGCGCGGCCGACACGGACTGCTCGGGATCGGTGGACTTCTTCGATATCGACCCGTTCCTGAACTGCCTCTTCGGCGGCTGCCAGCCCTGCCCGTAGGCGCTCGCGTTGCGGTCGGGGGTTTTGGGCCGGGTCGGCGCTGCCAGCGCGAGCGGGCGGCGGCGACCCGGCCGCGCGTCTTCCGGCGCGCCTGCGGCCCGCCGGGCCGGCCGCCTTGCCGCCGTACGGAGGAGGCTTACACTCCTGATATGTCGGGAGTTCCAGCCCAAATACCGGACGCACAGGCGATTCGCACCGCGGTGCGGCGCATCTGGGGCTTCGACACCCTGCGACCGCTGCAGGAAGAGGCCATCGCCGCCGGACTGGCGCGGCGCGACTCGCTGGTCGTGCTTCCGACCGGCGGCGGCAAGTCGCTGTGCTACCAGGCGCCGCCGCTGGTGGCCAACCGCACCGACGTGGTGGTCTCGCCGCTGATCGCGCTGATGAAAGATCAGGTCGACGGACTGCGCGAGCTGGGATATCCCGCGGCGGCGCTGCATAGCGGCATGAGCGGTGCGGAGCGCGCCGAAGTCGAGGCGGGCTTGCGCCGCGGGGAGTTCCGGCTGCTGTTCGCAGCGCCGGAGCGGCTGATGAACGACTACTTCCTCGGCACCCTGGCGCGGTCGGGCGTGGGCTCGTTCGCGATCGATGAAGCGCACTGCATCAGCCATTGGGGGCACGACTTCCGCCCGGAGTATCGTCAGCTCGCGACGCTGCGGCAGCGCTTTCCGCACGCCGCCCTGCACGCCTTCACCGCGACGGCCACGCCGCGCGTACGCGAAGACATCACCGTGCAGCTCGGCCTGCGCGACGCGCTGGTGCTGGTCGGCGCGTTCGACCGGCCGAACCTGATCTATCGCGTCGTGCCGCGGGTCGACGTGTTCGCGCAGACGCTGACCGCCGTGCGGCGCTACCCGGACGCCGCCGCGATCGTGTACTGCATCAGCCGCCGCGAGACCGAGGCGATGGCCGAATTCCTGCGCGTGAACCGCGTGCGGGCCGTCTGCTACCACGCCGGCATGGAAGGGGAGGCGCGGCGGCAGGCCCAGGACGCCTTCGCCGAGGAGCGTGTCGACGTGGTGGTGGCGACGGTGGCGTTCGGCATGGGGATCGATCGCGGCGACGTGCGGCTGGTGCTGCACACGGCGCTGCCGAAGTCGCTGGAGCACTATCAGCAGGAGAGCGGCCGCGCCGGGCGCGACGGGTTGCCGGCGGAGTGCCTGCTGCTTTACTCGGCGGTGGATGTGCTCAAGTGGGAAAAGCTCATGGCCACGCCGCGCGAGCCGGAAGCGGCGCCGCCGCCGGAGTCTGGCGCGGCCGGCCTGGCGCTGCTGCGGCACATGCAGCGCTATGCGATCGAGCCGGCGTGTCGCCATCGGCAATTGCTGGAGTACTTCGGCCAGTCGCTGGCGGCGGAGAATTGCGGGGCGTGCGATGTCTGCCTGGGCGAGATCGAGGGGCTGGAGGACGCAACGGTGGCCGCGCAGAAGATTCTCTCCTGCGTGGCGCGTTGCGGGCAGCGCTTCGGCGTCGGGCACATCGTCGAGGTGCTGCGCGGGGCGCGCAGCAAGCGGCTGGCGGAGCTCGGGCACGACAAGCTGAGCACGTACGGGTTGATGAAAGAGCTCGACGATAAGCACATACGCAATCTGACTTACCAACTGCTCGATCGCGGCATTCTGGCGCGCGAGGGCGATGAGTACCCGATTCTGAAGCTCAACGCCGAGTCGTGGCGCGTGATGCGCGGCGAGCGCAGCGTGCAGTTGCAGCGCGTCGCGAGCGCCCCCGCGAAAAGAGCCGCGCAGGAGGTCGATGCCTGGGAGGGCGTCGACTCGGAGTTGTTCGCGGAGCTGCGCACCCTCCGACGGGCGATCGCCGAGGAGCGGCACGTGCCGCCGTACCTGATCCTCGGCGACCGCACGCTGCGCGACATGGCGCGGTTGCGGCCGGGCAGCCTGCATGCGCTGCGGCGCTGTTTCGGCGTGGGCGAGCGCAAGCTGGCCGACCTGGGCGAGAGATTCATCGGGCAGATCCGCGCGTATTGTGCGGCGCGCGGGCTGACGCTTGAGACTGCGGAGCCGGACTCGGCCGGGCGCCGGGCAGGTGATGCGGAACAGGTCGCCGCGAGCCGTTCCGCGCCCGGTTGCGAGCCGGACGGCGGCGACATCGTTCGCCCCGGCAGGCTGAGCGAATCGCAGCGGCGGGCGTTCGCGCTGTTCGTCGAGGGCCAGCCGGTTGCGGAGGTCGCGGCGGCAATGGGCCGCGCGCCGGGCACGGTCTCCGGGTATCTGGTGGACTTCATCAAGGAAACAAAGCCGCGCTCGATTTCGGCGTGGGTGGATGACGCGACATACGCACGCGTCGCCGACGCGGCCGACCGCGGCGACGGCCGGCGGCTCAGGCCGCTGTTCGAGGCCCTCGGCGGCGCGGTGTCCTATGACGCGATCCGCTGGGTGCTGGCGCACATGGAGATTGAGGCGGGGCGGGGGGAGGAGTAGCGCTTCACTTCGATGAACGGCTCGCGGTCCGCCGCTGCGCGTTTCGGCGGGTGCGGAATCGCCGCGCGCGGCCGCTGTCGGGAACACGGCCGGGCGCATTGGCGGATGGACTGGTGGAAGCCTGGTGCGCGATCGTTCGCCGGCGAGCGCGAAACGCGGCGCAAGCGCGCCGGCCGCAAGCTCCAGAATCGACGGACTTCCCGATGAAAACCTTGCAATTGCGGGAAGGGCGGCGCAGCATCGCGCCGGCGTCGCAAGCGTCAGAAACGGGAGCGGATGGGAATCGAACCCACCAAGCCCTGCGGGTGCAGGGCTTCAGCGGTTTTGAAGACCGTGCCGGACACCAGTACCGGGGACGCTCCCAGCAAGTCGTTCGATGCGCCTGGTACGCACCGGGTGACAAAGACGGCCATCCGCTGTGACGCGGGCGCCGCGCAAGCCACTCCACTGCGCCCGCGGCTCGATGATTCGGGGGCGGGCAGGATGCCCACGCACCGTCAGATGCAAACAGCTTGATCAACCACTGAGCTCCGTGCGATTGACTCCAACACTCCGTTCGATTGCCTCCCGCACTCCGTTCGACTGGCTCTTGCACTCCGTTCGACTGGCGCTCGCACTCCGTGCGATTGACTCCAACACTCCGTTCGACTGGGTCTCGCACTCCGTTCGATTGACTCCCGCACGCCGTCGCTCAGCCGCCATGCCCGCCGCGGGCCTCCGGGAAGCGTTCCGCGACCTTCCTGAGAGCCAGCAAGCACGTCTCCAGGTCGTCGGTCGTGTGCGCGGCGCTGATCTGGCAGCGCAGCCGCGCCTCGCCCCGCGGCACCACCGGATAGCCGAAACCGCTGACGAAAACGCCTTCGTCGAGCAATGCCTTCTGCATGGCGATGGCCGTCGGCGTCTCGCCCACGATCACCGGCACGATCGGCGTTAGACCCGCGATGGTTTTCAGCCCGAGATCGGCGACGCCGGCGCGGAAGCGGCTGACGTTGTCCGCGAGTTGCTTGAGCAGCCGCGGACCCTCGCTCATCAACACCTCAATCGCCGCGATGCTGCCATAGCACACCGCCGGCGGCAGCGCGTTGGAGAACAGTTGCGTGCGGCTCTTCTGCACCAGGTAGTCGCAGACCACCTTCGACCCCGCCACGTAGCCGCCGCAGGCGCCGCCAAGCGCCTTGCCGAGCGTACTGGTCTGGATCGTGTTTTCGTCGAGCACGCCGAAGTGCTCGGCGGTTCCGCGGCCGGTGGCGCCCAGTACGCCGGTGGCGTGCGATTCGTCGACGACCAGCGCTGCATCATACTGGTTGGCCAGGTCCTTCAGCCGCGGCAGGTCGGCCACGTCGCCCTCCATGCTGAAGACCCCATCGGTGATGACGACCTTGTTGCGGGCCTTGCGAGCCTCGGGCGATTCCAGCATCCGCCGCAACTCGCCCAGGTCGGCGTGCTTGTAGATGAAGCGCTGCGCCTTGCTCAGGCGGATGGCGTCGATGATCGAGGCGTGGTTCAGCGCATCGGAGAAGATCGCGTCTTCCGGCGTGCTGCAGAGCGTGGGCATGATGCCGACGTTCGCGTCCCAGCAACTGATGTAGGTCGTGGCGGCTTCGCAGCCGAGGAACTCGCAGATCTTGCGTTCCAGCTCGACGTGGCAGCTCATCGTGCCGCAGATGAAGCGCACGCTGGCGGTGCCCAGGCCGAATTTCTCGATCGCGGCCCGCCCGGCGGCCACGACGCGCGGGTGATTCGCCAGGCCGAGATAGTTGTTCGACGACAGGCAGATCACGTCGCGGCCGTTCATCCGCGTGCGCGGTCCCTGCGGCGCCTGCATCTCCAGCGCCTGCTTGTATTGCCCCGTCTCGCGCAGCTCCGCCAGCTCCCGCGCCAGCGTTCGCTCCAGCGTCGTTCGCATGCTCCTGGTCTCCCGTGGCGCCCCGGCGGCTCGCCGGCGGCGGGAGATATCTTTGCCGCGGGCGACGGGCAACGCAATCCGCGCGTGAGTCGGAGAGTCGGGCGACGGGCGCGGGTCGAGCATCGAAGGTGCGGCGCGGCGCCGCAATTGTCCCGAGGCCGCGAGCCTACCGGCGACGCCGGGCTCTGCACGCGGATCTCTGCCAGAAGGCGCAGCAACGCCGGCGAACGATCGGACCGGGGCCTGGCCGAAGCGCGCACAGGCGGCCCGCGCTGCCCGGGCACGGAGAGCGATCGCTACGGCGCGGCGACGATCGTCACTTCGATCAGGTCGGAACGGATCACCACGTTGTTCTCATCCACAGCAAAGACCCGAAGTAACACTTCACCCGTCTGCAAGACTGTGGATTTTCTGCGTCCTGGCCCTTGCGCCTGGAGCGCGCACGCGCATATGCCACGCGCATGCCCAGTGCGGTGCGGCATTTGGATGGACTGGATGAGCGGGTGGCGGCGTTGCGGAACGGTGTCTGCGACCCCGGTTGCGGTGCGGGCGCTTTACGCGCTGGTGCCTGAAACGGTGGCGCTGGCGTTGCACGCCGCCGCGCGAAGCATCGCCGAGTTGCAAGCGCAAGCGGCGGCCAAAACCAGCCGCGGCGCCGGCCCAACGACGCGCTGCGCCCGCGCGGCGCCCGGCGGCGCGAGCGGTTTACCGGGACGTTTCGGCGACCGCAACGGCCAATTCGGTAATATGACGAGCGAAATACAATCGCCTTGCATTGTATGACGAGCGCAATATAATAGAAGTATGCGATATGGACCGCAGCACAAGGCGCTCACCCGCCGCCGGATCGTCGCGGCCGCCGGCCGCAGCTTTCGCAAGCGCGGCTATCACGCCACCGGCGTCGATCAGGTGATGAAGGCCGCCGGACTCACGGCGGGCGGCTTCTACGCGCACTTCCGCTCGAAAGACGCGCTGCTGCTCGAGACCGTCGCGGCCGCCATGCAGGAAGGCAAACAACAGCTTGAAAGCGGGCTGGATCGCACGCGCCCGGCTGCGTGGGTTCGCGGCATTATCGAACGCTATCTGAGCCGCGAGCACGCCGTCTCGGTCGAGCGCGGCTGCCCCGCGCCGCCGCTGATCGCCGAGTTGGCCCGCGCCGGCCGGCCGATCCGCCGGGCGTTCGAACTGCGCATGTTGGAGCGGCGCGACGAGTGGGCGGCGGTGCTCGGTCCGGCCGACGGGTTGAGCGGCGAGGAGCGTGCGGCGGTGCTTTTCGGGACGATGCTGGGCGTGATGTCGATGGCGCGGGCGTTCGCCGACCCTGCGCTGATGGACCAGGTTCTGGCGGCCGCCCGCCGCTTTCTCATCGGGCAGTTCGTCGAACCGCTGGAGCGCGCCGCTGCCGCCGGCAACGGAGAGTCCGCATGAACTTCGTGGCGCTACGCATGCTGGTGGGCGACCGGGCGAAGTATCTGGGGCTGCTGTTCGCGATCGCGTTCTCCACCTTCCTGATGACCAATCAGGTGTCGATCTTCGCGGGCATCATGAACCGGACGCAGAACCAGGTGCTCGACGTCGTGGATGCGAAAATCTGGGTGACCGACCCCGAGACGGAGTACATCGACGAAATCAAGCCGATGAGCGAGAACGACCTGTACGCCGTGCGCGGCACGCCCGGCGTGCAATGGGCGGTGCGGTTCTTCAAGGGGCTGCCCGTGGCGCGCGCGGAGAACGGCAAGTTCCGACAGGCGATTCTGCTGGGCGTCGATGACGCCACGCTGATCGGCGCGCCGCGTCAGATGCTCATGGGTTCGATGGCGGACCTGCGCCACCCGGACGGCCTGGTGATCGACCGCACCGGCTATCGCTTCTTTTTCCCGGATGGGCCGATCGAACTGGGTCGCATCCTCGAAATGAACGACAACCGGGCGCGGATCGTGGGCGTCTGCGAAGCCGGCGCGCCGTTTGCAACCTTTCCGGTGATCTACACCCGCTACTCGAACGCCGTGCGCTACGCCGGTCTGGAGCGCAACACGCTGTCGGTCGTGCTGGCGGAGCCGGACAGCGGCCTGACGGCGGCGGAGGTCTCGCGGCGAATCGCGGCGCGCACGGGCCTGCGGGCCATGACCTCGCGCGAGTTCGGCTGGTCCACGACTCAGTACTACCTGGACAACACCGGGATTCCGGTGAATTTCGGCGTGACCGTCGCGATTGCGGTGATCGTCGGCACGGTGATCGTCGGCCAGACTTTCTACCTGTTCGTGTCCGACAACATCCGGCAGTTCGCCGCGCTCAAGGCGATCGGCGTCACCAATCTGCGGATCGGCGCGATGATCGTGCAGCAGTCGCTCATCGTCTCCGCGATCGGCTATGCGTTCGGGCTGGCGCTCGCTGCCACGTTCTTTCTGGCGTTCAAGGAAGTTCCCAAGACCCGCGGCATCGTCCTGCTCTGGCCGATCGCCGCCGGGACGGCTGCGGTGATTTTCACGATCGTCCTGGCCGCCAGCGCGCTGAGCATTCGCCGCGTCGTGCGGCTCGAACCCGCGGTCGTGTTCCGCAATTGACGGCGACCCCGCGCGGGCCGCGTCCGCGCGCATCGCGCGGACATGCTATGTCGCCGGGATTGGCGCTTCGCATAGCGGCAGAACAACCGTCAGAACCTGGAGAATCGGTGCGACCACCCCCGACCGCTGTTGAATCCTCCGCCGCGCTTCGTACGGCGCCGGCCGTGGAGTGCCGCGGCGTCACGCGGGAGTTCGCCGCGGGCGACTCGCGGGCGCTCGTCCTCCGCGGCGTCGACGTGGCGTTTCCTCTGGGCCAGATCAGCATGCTGGTCGGCCCCAGCGGCTGCGGCAAGACCACGCTGCTGTCGATCATCGCCGGGCTGCTGAGCCGCACCGACGGCGAGATGACGGTGCTCGGGCAGGATCCGGCGCGTATGGCCGGCGCGGCGCTGGTGGCGTTTCGCCGCCGAAACCTGGGCTTCATCTTTCAGCAGTTCAATCTGCTGCCGGCGCTGAGCGCCGCGGAGAACGCCGCCGTTCCGCTGCTAGCCGCGGGAACGCCGCTGCGCCGCGCTGTGGATCGCGCCCGCGAGTTCCTGGCGCGGCTCAAGCTGGAAGCCCGCGCCGATCTGCCGATCAACCGACTGTCCGGCGGCGAGCAGCAGCGCGTCGCGATCGCGCGGGCCCTGATTCACGAGCCGCGGCTGGTGTTGTGCGACGAGCCGACCTCCGCGCTCGACGCGGCCACCGGGCACGCCGTGATGGAGCTTCTCGCGTCCGTCGCGGTGCGGCCGGATCGGGCGGTCGTCGTCGTAACGCACGACAGCCGCGTCTATGAGTTCGCCGGCAGCATCGCACACATGGACGACGGCCGCGTGACGCACGTAGAGCAGCGCGCCGCCCGCAGCGCGGACCAAACGGCGCATCCGCCGCGAGCCATGCCGCCTTCGGTCGCCGAAAGCGCCGCGCCGGCTGTTGCGGCGACGCCGCGCGCGGTCGAAGCCGCCTGATTGGAGAATGACGATGTGGATCCGCTGGGGTATTCCGGTTCTGGCGGTCGCGTGCCTGGCATACGGTGCGATCGCGACCATTCAGATGACTCCGACGCGCGTGGAGCAGCCGCCGCCGTCGCGCCCGCCGATTCGCGCGCTGGATGGCGAGACGATCGCGGCAGTCGGGCTGGTCGAGCCGCGCAGCGAGTTCGTGGCGGTCAGCGTGCCGACGCCCGGGCTGATCGTAAGGGTGCACGTCGCGCCCAATGCCGCTGTTCGACGTGGAGATCCGCTGTTCTCGCTGGATGATCGCGACTTGCAGGCCGAGCGGGCGTGGCGCGAGAGCCGACGGGCGCTGACGCAAACACGGCTGGCGCGCCTGCAGAGCCTGCCCCGGCCGGAGGAGGTGCCGCCGGCCCGCGCCCGCCTGGCCGCCGCGCAGGCCGCGCTGGGCGATGCCCGCGTGCAACTCGAACTGATGGAGTCGGTGACCGATCCACGCGCCATCCGCCGCGAGGAGTTAAGCCGTCGGCGCTTCGCGGTCGAGACCGCGGCGGCTCAGTGCTCGCAGGCGCAGGCAGAGCTCGATCTGCTGCTGGCCGGTGCGTGGCAGGAGGACATCGCTATCGCGCTGGCGGACGTGGCCGAGGCCCGCGCCGCCGTCGAGCGCGTCGCCGCCGACATCGAGCGCCTGACGATCCGTGCGCCGCTGGACGGTGAAATCCTGAAGCTCGACGCGCGCGAAGGCGAGTACGCCGCCGCGGGTCCGCTGCAGCGACCCCTGATTGTGCTTGGCGCGAGCCGCCCGCTGCACGTGCGCGTGGACGTGAACGAGGAAGACGCCTGGCGGATGCGAAGCGGCGCGGCGGCGGAGGCGCTGCTGCGCGGCAACGCGGAGGTCCGAATCCCGCTGCGATTCGTGCGGCTCGAGCCCTATGTCGTGCCCAAGCAGTCGCTCAGCGGCGGCAAGACCGAGCGCGTCGACACGCGCGTGCTTCAGGCGATCTACGAAGTCGTCGGGGCCGATCAGAACGTGTTTGTCGGCCAGCAGGTCGACGTGTTCATCGCCGCGGGCCCGGCCCGCGGCGCAGTGGCAGGGGGCGCGAATGACCCGCAGTAAGGCGCGGACGGCCACGCAGCGGCGAGCCGGCCGGCGAACGCGTCGCGCGGCGGCGGTTCTGCTCCTCGGGGCTGCGGCGCTGCCCGGTTGCGTCGTGGGGCCGGATCACGCGGCCCCCGTCGTTCACACCCCGCAGCGCTGGAACGCGGCGCCCGGGCGCGGCCTGGCAAGCGACCCGGTCGAGGCGGAGTGGTGGCGGCGCCTGGGCGATGAGCGACTCACCACGCTGGTCGCGCAGTCGCTGACTGCGAATCTCGACATTCGCGCGGCCACCGCGCGCGTGCGCGAGGCCCGCGCGCTGCGCGGCGTCGCTGCGGCGGATCAGTGGCCGACGATCGCGCTCGACACGGCGTATCAGCGCCAGCAGGCCAGCGGCGCCGCGCCGGATGCGCCGCCCCCGGGCGCGGAGCGCGGCCCCGTTGATCTCTTTGAAGCCGGCTTCGACGCGAGTTGGGAGATCGACCTGTTCGGGCGAATTCGTCGCAGTGTCGAGGCCGCGCAGGCCGACCAGGCCGCTGCGGAGGAGCGCGAACGCGATGTGCGCGTCAGCGTAGCCGCCGAGACGGCCCGCAACTATGTCGACATGCGTGGTGCACAGGCCCTGCTGGACGTGGCCACGCGCAACATCGCGATTCAAACGGATTTCCTGTCGCTGACTCGTTCGCTCGCGGATGGCGGGCTGGCGACCGACGTCGACGTAGCGCGGGCTCTGGCGCAACTGCGGCTCACGGAGTCGGCTGTGCCCGGGTTGCACGCCCAGGTCGCGGCCGCGGCGCACCGCCTGGCTGTCCTGCAAGGGCGCACACCGGACGCCCTGATCGCCGAGCTCGGTCGCCCCGCGCCGCTGCCGCTCCCGCCGCCGGCCGTCGCCATCGGTCTGCCCGGTGAGCTCGCGCGGCGTCGACCGGACATTCGGGCGGTCGAACGCGAGCTGGCGGCGGCCACGGCCCGGATCGGCGTCGCGACGGCCGACCTGTTCCCGCGCATTACGCTCGGCGGGACGATCGACCTGCGTGCCGACGCCTTCAGCGGACTTGGCGACGGCGATTCGGTTTCGTGGGGATTGGGCCCGCGGCTGACGTGGCCGCTGCTGGACGGCGAGCGCATCCGCAACCGAATCGTGGCGGCCGATGCGCGTGCGGAGCAGTCGTTGGCGCGCTATGAGCCGGCCGTGCTTCGCGCGCTCGAGGAGTGCGAGACCGCCATGACGCACTTCCACCGCCAACAGGAGCGCCGCGAGCGCCTCGATGCTTCGCTATCCGCCAATCGGGACGCCGTGCGTCTGGCGACCGAGAGATATGAGCGCGGACTCGAGCCGTTCCTGACCGTGCTCGACGCCGAGCGCGATCTATTCAGCGTGGAGAGCGAAGTGGTTCAGGCCCAGACCCGCGTGCTCACGGAGCTGATCGCAGTCTACAAAGCGCTGGGCGGGGGCTGGTCGGACCGGTCAGAAGTGTCGCCGCATGGATCGGATGATGCAGCCGCCCGGCCGGGCGGACGATTGGGCGCGTCCGGTTGAGAGCGTGTGTGAACCCGTCGGAGTTGCGCGGGCAGAATGGCCGCTCCACCCCAGAACACTCACGGGCCGGAGGCCCATGCTCCCCTGCTTGCATCGATTGTCACCCGTACTTGCGTCGCTCGATTCACGAACTCGGAAGCCCATCGGCCGCCAACAGCGGCTCCGCGTGATCCGTGACGCGGCCCCGCCGTCGCCCGCCCGCTTCACCCCGGCGCGACGCGCGAGAACACGGCCGTGATCCGCGTCGCTCCGTCCCTCCGTCGCTGTATCGCTGTATTCATCCGTCGCTTCGTCGCTCTCCCCTACTGGCACCCCTCAAAAATGCACGCCACAAACGGATCGATGTCGAAGAAGTTGAACGCGCCGTCGCGGTTGATGTCGCCGGCGTAGAGCTCGTTGTAGCCAAACTGCGTCTGATACGCCGCCGGGTCGAAGAGTGCCAGGACGAACGGATCGATGTCGAAGAAGTTCACCAGCCCGTCGTAGTTCATGTCCGCCGTCAACGCCGGTACGCGCGTGATGACCACCGATCCGGAAGTGAATCGCAGGCTGCCGACCAGCGCCGCCGGGCTGAGCACGACGTTCGTCAGGTTGAACGACGCGGTGTCGTCGGCGTTGATCCCGGCCGTGAGCGTCGCGGACGCGGTGACTGTGACGCCGAACAGCACCTCGGTGCCCGAGAAAGTCAGATTGGCGACGCCGACCGGATGCGTGCCGGCGGCGTTGTAGACCTCGCCGTTGAGCAGCGCCGACGAGCCGGGGGCGAGCTGCTCCAGCACCTGCGCCAGCGGCGTCGGGGTCGGCGCGAGCAGTCCGAGCACGAGGCCCGACCCCTGCACGTTGCCGGTGACCGCGTAGCGGTACCCCAGCGCGGGCGAGATCGTGTTCGGGGAGCTGCTGCGGGTCTGGTTGAGGCCGTTCTGGATGCGAACGTCCGTCAGATCGATCGTCACCTGGGGCTGCGCGAGCGCGAGCGGCGCGACCAGCGCGGCGAAGCACGCAGAGACCGACACGCGAAGCATAGAATCACCTCGTTCTTGCGACGGAAGCAGGAAAGCTCGATTAGATTGCGTCCATTGTAACCAGCGCGGGCCACCAGCGCGCGCAAGTTTGCGAAGCGGCGGCGATCGAGGGTGCGGCGAGCCCGGGGGCTCGCGCTTCGGCCGGCGCCTCGACCACCGCCCGCGACGCGTTGCCGCCAACCGCGCGGCGTTACAATTCGCGGCGGCGGTCTGGTAGATAACCCGCGTCAGGCCCTAAAACACACGCATTCGGAGAGGATTCGCCGATGGTCAAGCTGGTCGCCCTGTATGCTCCGCCGGAAGACAAGGCCGCGTTCGAGGCCCACTACCGCAATGTGCACATGCCGCTGGCGATGAAGCTGCCGGGACTGCGCAAGTGCGAGCTGGGCTGGGTGAAGGGGTCGCCGGGCGGCGAAGCCCGTTATCACCTCGTGGCGGAGCTGTTCTTCGACGACATGGCGGCGCTGAAGGCGGCGCTCAAGTCCCCGGAAGGGATGGCGGCCGGCAAAGACGTGATGGGCTTCGCGGGGCGGATCATTCACATGATGATGGTCGAGGTCGAGGCGGCGTAGCAGGGGCATCCAGAATCTGCGCGCCGTAGAGTTTGTGATTTTTTTGGGTGGAGCGGGCATTCTGCCCGACCAAGCGGCGCGCGAGCCGCTCACGAAAGTGAGCGAAGCCCAGGAGTTCACAAGCTCGTAGCGGCGGAGCCGCGCACGCTTGCAGCGGTGTGACGGGCGGCGACTGGTGACGGAGCCGCTCGTCGCGCTCCGGGTTCGGTGCGGGTCGGAGACCCGCAGAGACAATCACCGGTCTTCAGACCGGTGCCACAGGGCTCGCACTCCGGTCTTCAGACCGGTGCCACAGGGTGCAAACACCGATCTTCAGGGCGGGCCAGAGGGCACAGGCGCCAGTCTTCAGTGCGGGGCCGCAGGGCGCGGTTAGCGTGATGCAGACCGGTGGGGGACCCGCGAGTTCTCAGCGCGGCGCTGCGCGAGGGTGCCGCGGTCCGAGACCGGCGACGGCAGCGCCGCCTTCGAAAACCGTTCCCGCGAGAGGGTCGTTGCGGCAAATCCGGGGTCAGACGAAAAATCTATAGGAATCCCGCGCGCGACCGAATAATCTGCAATCGGCGGCGTTCAGCCGCGCAAGCCGAAAGAGCGGCCGGTTTCGCTGGACCGGTCGCAGACCGTCGCATCCCTACCTCTTGTGCGAATGGTGAAACATGGACGTATTGAACGAGGTCGCGGAACACACCGGGATCAAGCCGGAACTCGCGAAACTGCGCAAGTCGCTGAGCCGCAGGAAAGTGCTTATGGGCGGGTCGCTGCTCGCGTCGCTCTGGGCGGCGCTGCGGGCCCCCGCCGGCGGCCCATCGCCGGGGTCGCTGCACTGGCTGGTGCAGCGGCTGACGATGGGGCTGACGCCGGCGGAACTGGCGCTGGCCGAGTCGCTCGGCTACGACGCCTACATCGAGCACCATCTGAACTATGCCGCCATCGACGACACCGCGCTGGACACGCGGCTCGCGAGCTACCCGACGCTGACGATGACCGCCGCGCAGACGATCGACCTGCCCGAGGGGCAGGTGATCAATCAGTTGATCGAAGCGACCATCCTGCGCAGCGTCCTCAGCGGTCGGCAGTTGTTCGAGCGCATGGTCGAATTCTGGACCGACCATTTCAACATCGACATCACCGCCGTCGGCGAACCCGGCGTGAAGACGGTCGATGACCGCGACGTGATCAGGGCCAACGCGCTCGGCGCCTTCCCCGCGCTGCTGAGCGCCAGCGCTCACAGCCCGGCCATGCTGATCTACCTGGACAACGTCAGCAGCGTCGTGGGCAACCCGAATGAGAACTACGCCCGCGAGCTGATGGAGCTGCACTCTCTGGGCGTCGACGGCGGTTACACGCAGCAGGACGTGCAGGAAGTCGCCCGCTGCTTTACCGGGTGGGGCACGTATCGCGGGACCGATCCGAACCTGCGGCTGACCTTCCAGTATCGCGCCAGCGCCCACGACAACGGCCAGAAAGTCGTGCTCGGCAACATCATTCCCGCCGGCGGCGGCATGAACGACGGCCTGATGGTGCTCGACATTCTCGCCAACCACCCCAGCACTGCCGCTTTCATCAGCCGCAAGCTCTGCGAGCGCTTCTGGGGCGAGAACCCGCCGCAGTCGCTCGTCGGCAATGTCGCCGCGACCTACACCAGCACCGGCGGCGACATCAAGGAAATGCTGCGGACTCTGCTGCACGACCCCGAGGTCGCCAATTCGCCCCCGAAGTACAAGCGGCCCTATCACCTCTTCATGTCCGCGCTGCGCGTCACCGCCGCGACGATCAACACATCGTCCGGCCTGCGCAGCAATTTGACGGCGGCGGGGCACCTGCCCTTCTACTGGGGGCCGCCGGACGGCTATCCGGATACGCTCGACAAGTGGGTGGGCCTGATTCTCCCGCGCTGGAACTTCGGCGCTTCGGCCGGCATCAACGCCGTGAGCGGCCTGAGCTTCGACGTCAACGTGTTCCTGACCGGCGTGGCGAACACCGCCCAGGCCATCGCCGACCACATCGACACGGCGATGTTCGGCGGTCAGATGCCGGCGGCGGACAAGACCCGCGTTCGCGACTATCTGCTGCCCGACCCGCCGACGCTGACGCGCAAGCGCGACGCCGTCGGTCTGGCGATCGGGTCGCCGGGCTTCCAGTGGTACTAACTCGCGTTGACTTTCCCCGCCGCGGCGTCATTTGGCGCAGCGCGGCGCAGCAGACCGCTTTGAAGAGCAAAATCAGCGCCGAACCTCGGCAATAAGGCAGAACTCATGAGCGATTCACAAGCTTGCGGCTGCCCGGAGTATCAGCGGCTCTCGCGGCGTCAGTTCATGGCCGGTGCGGGCGGCAGCGCCCTGGCCCTCAGCATTCCCGCGTGGCTGCCGCGCGTCAGCTATGCCCAGGACTTCTGCTCGACGCGCGACGTGATCGTCTCGATCTTCCTGCGCGGCGCCAGCGACGGGCTGACGCTGTGCGTCCCGCATGGCGAAGATGCGTATTACAACCTGCGGCCGACGCTGGCCGTGCCGCGCCCCGATTCGAGCGACCCCAACCGCGCGATCGATCTCGACGGTTTCTTCGGTCTGCCGCCGACGATGACCGCCTTGCTGCCGGCGTATCAGAATGGCGATCTGCTGATCGTCCACGCCTGCGGCTCGACCGATCCGTCGCGTTCGCACTTCGACGCGCAGCGTTTCATGGAAGTCGGCAAGCCGGGCGATGCGACGTTGTTCACCGGCTGGCTCGGGCGGCACCTCGCCAGCATCGGGCCGAAGACCCCGGGCGCCGTGCTCCGCGCGGTGGGCATCGCGTTCGGCCTGCAGCGCACGCTGGCAGGGGGGCCCGCGACGCTGCCGATCCCCGATCTCGACACGTTCGGCCTGACCGGCACCGGCAGCACCGTCGCCGCTCGCCGCGACGCGCTCGACGACATGTACCAACTCATCGGCGATCCGCTGCGGGCCGCCGCCGCGACGACGCAAGTCACCATCGACCTGCTCAACCAGATCAATTTCGCCGGATATGTGCCCGGCGGCGGGGCGACCTACCCCGACAGCAGCTTCGGCTACGCCCTCAAGACGACGGCGGCGCTGATTAAGGCCGAGGTGGGCGTCGAGGCGATCGCGATCGACAAGAGCGGTTGGGACACGCACAACAACCAGGGCGTGTTCGTCGGCACCATGGCGACGCTGATGACCGATCTCGCCGCCGGTCTGGCGGCGCTGCACGCCGACCTTTCGAGCGGCAACGGCCGCAACGTGACCGTCGTCATTCACTCCGAGTTCGGCCGGCGGCCGGCCGAGAACGGCAGCGACGGCACGGATCACGGCCACGGCAACGTCATGATGCTGATGGGGCCGCAGATCGCCGGCGGCCGCGTGCTTTCGAACTGGCCGGGTCTGGCGCCGGGACAGCTTTTTGAGAACCGCGACCTGGAGGTCACGATCGACTTCCGCGACGTGCTTGCCGAGATCGTCAAGTACCGCCTGGGCAATCCGGCGCTGTCGTACGTGTTCCCCGATTTCACACCGACTATCCGCGGCGTGACGACGGCGTGCAATGGCGGCGACGTGAATTGCGACGGAAACATCGACTTCTTCGACATCGATCCGTTCGTGACCGCGTTGCTGACGCCGGAGGCGTATCAGGCGGCGTATCCGGCCTGCAACATCAGTTCGGCCGACGTGAACGCGGATGGCCTGGTCGATTTCTTCGACATTGATCCGTTCCTGGATCGGTTGTTGCCGTAGGGCAATGGAGAATGGCGAAGAGCGAAGGGCGAATGCGAGAAAGTAGCGCGTGAGCGGGCGGCTTGCGGGAGCGGACTCCGGAAAACCGCTTCATCGGACGGCCGGATGCTCGCGGCGCGATGATCAACCACCCCATGCGAGCGCGACGGGCGCGTACACACGTCCGTCGCGCTCGTCTTGTTGCGCGCGGTGCGAGCCAGGGTCATGGCAGCGGCGGGAGGCGATCCGTCGATTTCGCACGGGCTGTAACTTCGTACCAGCTCCACAACCGGCCGGGTCGGAGACCCGGCAAGACAGCCACCGGTCTGCAGACCGGTGCCACACGCTCGATGGCTTCGTCGCTCTGCCATCCCTCTTCGTCGCTTCTTCGCCCCGTCGCCCCGCCCCGTCTTGCATGCCTCGCGCGACGCCGCGTATCCTCTATTCAGCAACATGGCGGCCGCGACCGCCGCCGCTTTGCCGCCGACACGTCTCTCCGAAGGACGCCGCATGCAGCCGATGCCCGATTCGATTCTCCCGCTGCTGGAAGCGATGAAGCAGCTACAGGCCAGCGACCTGCATCTGAAAACCGGGGTGCCCCCGTGCTATCGCATCGCGGGAAAGCTGCGCCGCGCCGACTTGCCGCTCATCACCGTGAACTCGCGCGTCATCGAAAACCTGATGAAGCCGCTGGTTCCCGAACGGCGCCTGCCCGAGTACGAGCGTCGCGGCGCGCTGGATTTCGCGACCACGCTGCCCGACGGCGATCGCTTCCGCATCAACATTCTGCGATCGTGCGACCAGATGCACGCCGCCATTCGCCGGGTGAAGAGCGAAATCCCGAAGTTCGAAGAGATTCACCTGCCGCCGATTTACGCCAAGATCGCGGATGAAGCGCACGAAGGGCTGATCATCGTCTGCGGCGTCACCGGCTGCGGCAAGAGCACCACGCTGGCGGCGATGATCGATCACATCAACGAGATCAAGCACGACAACATCATCAGCATCGAAGATCCGATCGAATACGTCTTCCGCCCGCGGCAGTCGATCATCAGCCAGCGCGAGATCGGCCTGGATGTCGACAACTTTCCGGATGCGCTGCGATCCGCCGTGCGACAGGATCCCGACGTGCTGTTCATCGGCGAGCTGCGCGACCGCGAGACGATGCTGGCGGCGCTGCAGGCGGCCGAGACGGGCCACCTGGTGTTCTGCACGCTGCACACCGCAGACACGATGCAATCGCTGGCCCGCATCCTCGAGTTCTTCCCGCCAGATCAGCACACGTTTATCCGCAGCTCACTGGCCAACGGCCTGAAAGCGGTGATGGCGCAGCGGCTGCTGCCGGCGATCGACCCGAAGATTCTGCGGGTGCCGTCGACCGAAGTGCTGCTGGGCGAGCCGATCGTCCGCGAGAAGATACGTGAAGGCGCGGATGAGGATCTGCCCGAGATCGTCAGCGCCAGCGTCAGCCTCGGCATGCACAGCTTTACGCACTCGCTTAGCGAGCTGGTCGAGAAGGAGCTGGTCTACCTCGACACCGCGATGGAGTTCGCCCCGAACCGCGAGGCGCTGATCGGCTCGGTCCGCGGCATCAAGACCTCGGCCCAGACGCTGGTTCACCGCGTGAAGCGCACCGGCCCGGCCTGACGCGGGCCGCCGCACGGCCCTCACCTGCGCCGCCGCCCGTGGGCGGCTGCGAAGTGGGTGCCTACTGCTCCGTACTCGCTCCCGCGCCGCTTTCCAGCGCGGCGCGGACCCGCGCGATCAGGTCCGCCGCCCGATACGGTTTCTGCAGGAAGCCGGCCAGTCCCTTTCCGCAGAACCGCTGCGTCGCATCCTGTTCGTTGTACCCGCTCGACAGAATGACGCGGACCGCGGGGGAGCGCTGCCGTATCTCGCGAAAGACCTCCTCGCCGGCGCGCACGGGCATCGTCATGTCGAGCACCACGACGCGCACGCGGTCCGACTCGCGCGCGAAGAGGGCGATCGCCTCCGCACCATCTGCGGCGACGCACACCTCGAACCCGGCCTGTTCCAGCGTCGCGCGGGCGATCGTGCGGATGGCCGCATCGTCGTCGGCCACCAGCACCAGACCCGATCCGCGCCAGGGCGACGCGGCCGGCGTCGGCGGGGCGGGCGGGGGCGCTGCCGCGCGGCTGGCCGGCAGCAGCACCTTGAACGCACTGCCGCGCTGCGGCTCGCTGTACACGCGAATCGCGCCGCCGTGCCCGCGGATAATGCCCAGCACCGCGGCCAGCCCGAGACCGCGGCCGGTGAACTTGGTGGAGAAGAACGGGTCGAAGATCCGCGCGCGGGTTGCCGCGTCCATTCCGCACCCGTTGTCGGTGACCTCGACGAAGACGAACTCCCCGGCGACGACCTGATCGGCGCGGATCGTGCCGGCGAGATACTCGGTGTCGCAGTGCATCACGCCGGTGCTGACCGAGATGACGCCGCTGCGGTCGCCGATGGCCTCCGAGGCGTTCGTGATGAGATTCATCACGATCTGGCGGATTTGCGTGGCGTCGGCCTCGACCGCGGGCAGCCGCGCGTCGAGGTCGAGCTTGAGCACGGCTTTCTTCGAGATGCTGATGCTCAGGATGCTCGACATCTCTTCGACGAGCTGGGCGAGATTCAGCGGCGCCACCACGAAACGCCCCTTGCCGGAATACGCCAGCAACTGCTTGCACAGGTCGGCGGCCCGCAGCGCCGCGACTTCGATCTGCTCGACGCTGCGGCGTGCCGGCGACTCCGGGCCGAGCGCCATCAGCGCCAGGCTGGCGTTGCCCAGTACGCCGGTCAACAGGTTGTTGAAGTCGTGTGCGATGCCGCCGGCCAGTACGCCGAGGCTCTCCAGCCGCTGCGATTCGTGCATGCGGGCTTCCAGCTTCTCGCGCTCGGCCTGAACGCCGCGTTGCTGCGTCACGTCGCGACTGATGCCCACCAGCCCGGTGACGCGACCCTCCGCGTCGATCAGCGGCGCCTTGGTCGTCCAGTACCAGCGGTCCACGCCCGCGACGTCGGGCACGCGGCGTTCTTCGTTCACGAATATCGGCGCCTGGGTGCGAAGCACTTCGCGATCCTCGGCTTCGAAGCGCTCCGCGGGCTCCGCCGGCAGAAACTCCGAAACGCGGCGGCCAAGCACCGCGGCCTGGTCGCGGGCGCCGAGCGCCGCCAGCGTCGCCCGGTTGACGATCACGTAGCGGCGATCGCAGTCCTTGACGTAGATCGCATCGGGCACGTTGTCGATCACGGTTCGCAGCAGATTGCGCTCCTGCTCCAGCCGTGCTTCGGCCTGCTTGGTCGCGTCGATGTCCACGTGGCAGCCGGTCATGCGCCGCAGCCGCCCGTCTTCGTCGAGTTCGCCATGCGCCCGCGAGAGGAACCAGCGATAATCGCCGTTGCGGTGCCGCAGGCGAAACTCGACCTCGTAGTCGCCCACCGGGTTGGCCAGATAAGCCGTGATTTTGCGATCGACGCGGGCGCGGTCGTCGGGGTGCAGTCGCTCGTGCCACTCCTCGAAGCGGTCGCCGATCTCGTGGTCGGCGTAGCCCAGTTGACGCTTCCACGTCGAAGACAGGCTGAGTTGCCGCGTCTGGTTGTCCCAGGTCCACAGCCCGATCTCAGCCGCCGAGAGCAGCAGTTCGTGACGATGCTGAGAGTCCGCCAGCGATGCGTGCTCGTGCTCGAGCCGCCGCACCCGCGCGCCGACGCGCCGTAGTCCGGCCAGCAGCGCCACGGCGAGCAGCAGGCCGGCGAGCTCGACCGGCCAGAGGCCCGCGTGGGTCGCCGCATCTCCGCTTCGCACCCAGGCACTGAGCCGCTGGACGGCCAGCGCGGCGGGCGGTAATCCCAGAAGCAGCCAGCCCACGCGCCCGCGTCGGCAAACCGCGGCCAAACGCAGGGCGTGCGCTGCGGCTGCAATACAAGTGATCGCCGTAGCCAGGTGGAGGGCAAGCGTAAGCATGTGCGGCCTCGGAGGCCCGGTGAATTGAAGCGTGCTGCAATGCGGCCCGATGTCCCGCCCCAAGCGCACCGCGGAGCCTAAGCGACCGGGTACCGAGCGTCCAGCGCATAATCCCCAGGTCGTCAGTGGTCGGTGGCTCTGGGCTCCGTGCTCGTCGGCGGCTAGCCGCCGGTTCCCCGCTCGATCTCGGCCAGCCGCTGTCGCAGCGGGTCGCGGAGCGCGTCGCCCGCGGGCAGGTCGGCCAGCGCCGCCCGCATCAGATCGGCGGCCCGCCGCCATTGTCCGATGGAAATCAGGGACTCCGCCAGGTTCAGCCGGGTCTGGAGCGAGCGCGGATTGATTTCGTACGCGCGTTCGGCGTGCGCCAGCGCCGCCGCCGGGTCCTGGTCCGCCAGCAGCATGGCGAGGTTTGCGTGCGCCTGCCACTCTTCCGGGCGCCGCGCGACGACGCTGCGCAACAACCGCGTCGCACCGCTCAGGTCGTTGCTGCGCATCAGTACTTCGGCCAGCAGCTTGGTCGCCGTCAGGTTGTCCGGGCAGATGC
The DNA here is from genome assembly GCA_964631045.1 of uncultured Planctomycetales bacterium. Taxonomy (GTDB): domain Bacteria; phylum Planctomycetota; class Phycisphaerae; order UBA1845; family Fen-1342; genus CAZVWB01. The sequence continues at coordinate 61,636 of CAZVWB010000013.1, read as the reverse complement.
GCAGCGAGTTCTGCAGGTGCTCCTGCGCCAGCCGCCGCGCGGCCGTGGCGGCCGGATCATCGGGCGGCACGCGATCGGCCGCAGCGCCGGCGTAGTACGCCGCCAGGGCGTGCAGTTGCGCGCTGCGCGGCCAGTTGCCGACGTCGCGGCGGGCCAGCGTCGCGCCGTCGCGCCAATCGCCGCTGCGCCGCACAGTCTGCACCGCCATCAGCAGCAGCACCACGGCCAGCGTGGCGACTGCGCCGCGTGTGGCGACGCCTCCGAGCCGGCGGGTCAGGGATCGAGCCGCGGCCGCCCCCAGCCACGCGATCCCCCCGCAAGCCGCGGCGGACGGCAGGTACAGGAGCCGCTCGCCCAGCGCCGTTCCGACGAGCAAGACGGCATTGGACACCAGCGCGTACGAACCCAGCAGCAGTACGCACCACTCGCCCGTGACGCGTCGCACCGCGTCGCGTCGCAGGATACGAAGCGCGCCGAAGCCGAGGAGGATCAGTGCGGCCGCACCGAGCACCGCCGTCGGCGTCCATCCGGCGAAGGGATCGACGACCGCCAGCCCATAGTCGCTCGACTGCCAGATCGGTAGAAGCAAGCCGCGCGCCGCCAGCCCCGCGATCTGGCAGATGCCGATCAGCCGCTCGACGCCGCGCGCCGCGACCAGCGGATTGACCATCTGCTCCGCGACGCCCGGATGCGTCAATACGCCGTCGAGCGCGACGAAGCGCAGCGGCAGATACGCGACAATCGGGAGCGCGAGCAGCGTGGTGATCCACGCGAGGCGCCGCGCGCGCTGCCCCGCGGGCGCCAGGCCGCCGCTACCCAGCGCCACCGCCGCCAGCACCGGATAGCACGCGGCGCTTTCCTTGCAGAGCAGCGCCAGCAGGAAGCAACCGGCCGCAAACGCCACGCGCCGCGCCGCCAGCGCGACACCCGGCGGCGGTCGCAGCCAGAGCACGCCGCCTGTCAGGAAGATCGCGGCGAGGATGTCGGCGCGGCCCACCACGTTGGCGATCGCCTCGACGTGGATCGGATGCACCGCGAACAAACCTGCCGCCGCCGCAGCCACCCGGCGATCGCCCACGAGCCGGTCCGCCAGCCGCCACAGCAGCGCGGTCATCAGCGTGTGCAGCGCGATGTTGACCGCCAGGTATCCGGCCGGGGCCAGTCCGCCGACCGCGTAGTTCAAGGCGAAGCTGAACATCACCAGCGGCCGGTACAGCCGGTCGGGGGCCGGCGCGGGCGCGCCGCCGGGATCGCCGGCCACCTCCCACCAGTTGGTCAGCCAGATTTCGCGGAAGTTCAGCAGCGAAGTGATTCGCGGGTTGAGGCGGATCAGGTATTCATCGTCGCGCACGAACTGGTTGGGCAGCACATTCAGGTAGCAGACCGCCGCCAGAGCGCACGCCAGCCACGGACCCGTCGCCAAGGCCGGAACGAAGCTCGATTGTTGTGAAGGGACGCGCATCGGCACGGGGGTTGTAGCGGCGACCCCGCCTGCGCGGCAACAGCCCGGCGGCGCGCCCCGCGTAGCGGAGCGCGACTCGCGGCGGTCGCGCGTTGCCGGGTCGGGCGGGCATTCTGCCCGCCGGCTGGGGTTGCCGGGTCAGCCCAGCCACCGTGTCCGCCGCAGTGCGCGCTGCCGCCCGCAATCGTAGTGCCGCTACCTCCGCCGCCAGCGAATCGTGCCGATCAGCATGAACGGAAAGACGGACGCGAAACCGAATCCGCACGGGGACGGCACGACCGGTGCGAATGGCGCCAGCGGCGCTTCATCGGTGTCGCCGGCGACCACGGTCGTGTCGACCGTGACCTGTACTGTCGTCGTGGCCGACTGGCCCAGCGCATCGGTCGCGATCAGCGTGTAGCTGCTCGTCGTCGTCGGCGTCGCGAAGACCTCGACGCCCTGGGAGCCGCTCAGCGTGCCCGCCGGCGACCACGTGTACGCATACGGCGGCGCGCCGCCGGCCGCGGCCGCTGAGAGGCGCGCGGACTGCCCCAGTGGAATCGTGGCGGGATCGGCGACGGCCGTCACGCTGAGCGGCGTCGCCAGCGAGACCCGCACGGTGTCGCTGGCCTGCTGACCCGCGGCGTCCGTAACGGTGACGACGAAGTCCGTATTCTCCGTCGGCGTGACGCGAATCACCTGGCCGCTGGAACTGAGCTCCACGCCCGTCGGCGACCACGAGAAGTCGTACGGCGGCGAACCACCCGACGCCGATGCACTCAGTTGCGCGGAGCCGCCGCTCAGGATCACCTGGTCGCTTCCGGCGCTCACGGTGACGGGGGCGGGCACGCTGACCACCAGCGTGTCGCTGGCCGTGCGTCCGCCCGCGTCGGTCACCGCCAGCGTGAAGGTCGTCGTCACCGCGACCGACGCTTGCAGCGATGCCTGGTTGCTCGGGCTAGCGCCCGCCATCTCCGGCGACCACTGGTACTGGTATGGCGGCACGCCGCCGGTGGCGGCTCCGGATAGCGTGAAGACTTGCCCAGGAGCGACGAGCTGATCGTCGCCGGCCAGCGCGGCGAGCGCCGCGTAGACCTCGACGGTCGTCGTGTCCGAAGCGCTCAACCCCACCGAGTCCGTAACGGTCACCGTATACGTGGTCGTGGCGCTGGGCGTCGCGGTCGTGGATGCGGAGTTGGGCGAGCTGAGCGTGGCGGCGGGGGTCCAGGAGTACGCGAACGGCGGCGTGCCGCCCGTCGCCGCAGCGTTCAGCGTCGCCGATTCGCCCGCGACCAGGGCGACATTCGCTCCGGCTTCCACCGAGATGCTCGGGTTGTAGACAGCGACCGCCGTGTGTGCGGCGCTCATCGTCACATCCAGTTCGCGATCTCCGCTGGCGCGATCGACGCCGTCAAGCTGCCACCGGCGAAACGTGTAGTTGCCGGAGGTTTGCGGTGCGGTCAGAGTGGCCGCGACTCCGCTTACGTACAGGACGGCGTTCGGCGTGATGAGCGACGACACATCGCCGACCGCCGACGGCGACAGCGAGATGGTGACGCCGGTCGTTCCGGTGCTGGAGATCACGAGGCCGTGCGTCGTCACCTGCGCCGGCGTGAGGACGAGTTGATAGCGCTGCACGTCGGCCGCGGAACCGGCCGTCGAGACTTTGACCAGCATGCTGCTGTCGCCGCTTTGCACCGCGTAGGTCGCGGTGTTCACGGGTTGCCCGGCCGCGGAGGCGGTTGCGTCGCCCAGCAGAACCGTGCCCGCTTCATTGTAGAGCTCGATCTTCAGCGGATTGACCGTGCGGGTATCGATGCTCGTCGGCGTTCCGCCGTCGGGACCGACCGAGTATGCCGCGCCGACCGGCGTGGCGCTGACCTGCAGGGACGCGCCCGCGGACAGCCCGACGTAGTACCAGTCCGCGTCGCTGTTGCTGTGCAGGCTGCGGTTCTCTAGCGTAACCGGGCTGGCGATCGAGCCGACCGATGCGGCGGCGCCGGCCGTGGCGTTCGGCTCGTCCGGGTCGCCGTAGTAGTAGTTCGCCCCGCGAATGTCGTCGTCTTGCGGCCCGTCGAAGCCCAGCCCCAGATAGGGCTCCATCAGCTTCGTGCCGTCGACCGGCGCGACGTGTTGCAGGCCGATCCCGTGTCCGAGTTCGTGCAGGAGCACGTTGCGCGTGAAGCGATAGTTGTCGGTGGTGTCTTCCCACGGCTCGGCGTTGTCCAGGGCCATGTCGCCCAGCGACGGATAGTAGTTGTAGGCGAGAACGCCGTACGTGCCGTCCATCTGAAAGGCGACGATGCGCACGTCGCCGCGAACGTTGACCACGCCGGGACTGTTCGGCCACGCAGCGCCGTCGTCGGCGACCTCTATGAAGCGAATGCCGGTCCGGTCCGCCCAGTCGCTGAACATGTCGTTGAAGAGCGCCTTCCACGTCGCCCGCGATCCAAACTTGGCGTCCATCGTGGCGTGAATCGTGTTGCTGGTAGTCGGGTCGCCGGTCGAGTAGTCGGGCACGAACGAGTAGGTCAGCGTAATCGGACCGCCGTTGCCGCCGGTCGCGCCATCGGTCGACGTCGAAGTCCACCGCGCGTACGTGGTGTAGCCCTGTGGGCCCGCGCCGTACAGGATTTGACTCGCCGCAGCGGCGTACTCCGGGTCCGTGCCGGGCGCAAAGCAGGCGCTAAGCGGGGCGCCGGGATCGCTCTGGCACAGGGCGGCGTGGTCGCAATCCGAATGGCGGCAGGCTTCGTCGCCCAGCGCCGCACACAACCCACCGGCTCGCGCCGCGGCGAGCAGTCCGAGAACTACCGTGAATCTGGACATACCGCTTCCCCCTCGCGCTGTGGCGACGCCGCCGGGCGCCCCCCTTCGAGAGATCATTCCATATCTCTCTCCCCCCGGGCCATGCGCGGTTTTCGCTGCTCCAGCAATGGCCGGCGCGGACCGATGCCTACTCCGCCGGCGCGCTTGCCCGCCGGTTTGGCACGCCGAGGGTAGCACCGCGGCGGCCGTCCGAGAATCGCCGGCGTCGCGAGCGCCCGGGCAACACTTCGCGGAACGCAGCCGATGTCGACAGCATCCGAGACGCTCGTCAGCCCCGAAGAACTTGCCGCCGCCCAGGCGGAGGTGGAGCAGCACGGCGCGCCCGACGATCCTGTGCTGCCCTCTCTCGACGAAGGAGCGGCGACCGCGTTCGTCTCGGTGCCGCACCCGACGCACGAAGTCGGCGGCGCGGCTGAAACTCCGACTCCCCCGCCCGCCGCCCCCGCGGCGGCGAGCGCCAGCGCTACGATCAAGCCCACCACCAGCGCCAAACCCGCGGCGGCGGGCGCCACGGCCGCGCCCGTGGGGGGCTCAGGTGGAAAGCTGTCCGTGGGGCGCTTCCTCTATTGGCTGATCGATACGCTGCTGGACTGGATCAATTGGCCGTTCATGCGGCTCTCCGAGGGCGTCCGCGGGATGATCGGGACCATCGCAGTGGCGACGATCGTGGTGTCCGCGCTAGCCATGCTGATCCTGCCCATGCTGCACCCGAATCGCGATCCGATCGCGTTCCTAAAAGCGAAGGAGGCCGCCGCAGCGGCAGCGGCCCCCGCAGACGCCCACGGCGCGCCCGCGAAGGACGCAGGTCACGGCGGCGGGCACTGAAGCGCGGCGCATTTTCGCGCGACGCCGCACGCCGTGTGGATGCCGCGGCGCGTGCCTTCCAGCACGGAAATCGTCACAACAAAACAGACGCGGAGCAGGCCACTGTCCCGCTCCGCGCCCGTGAGTCGCTACTTCGATCGCAGCCGAACGCGACGCGACCGAGTCGGGGCCTTACCGCCGGCGGCGGCGGGCCACAATCAGCACGCCGAGACCCAACGTCAGCATCGTTGTGGGTTCGGGCACCGGTTTGAACAGGATGTCGGTGAGCTTGGTCGGCACAAAGCCGAATTGGTTGATGTACGCGCCGGTCGCGCCATTCCAGCGGTGAATCTGACCATCCGCGAACGCCGTCAGGAGTTCACCATTGATCGGATCGAACGCGAAACAGTGCGGACCGTTCGTGTAGACGCCGCTTCCGCCCGCGGCGCTTGCGAGAGCAAACGGGCTCCAGGTGGTAGTGCCGAAATCGTAGCGCCAGACACCGGTCATCGCCGCGCTGAATTCGTACAGCGACGTTGCATACAGAGCGCCATCCGGCCCGAACTCGATCTCGTGCGGACCGAACGGGATTGGGATGGTCGTGCCGGTCGTCGAGCCGCTGTAGTAGTCGCGAATCTCGATTCCCGCGCCGGCGTTGTTCCAAACGCCGATGTAAACGTCGTTCCCGCGACGCGCCATCATCTGGTCGCCCGTTCCGGATGGAATCGTGCGCACGTACCCGCCGGTCGCGGTGTCCCAGACATCCACGCCGCTCGGGCCGCTGGTCATCAGGTCGCCGTCCGGGCCGATTGCCACGCCCGGCCGCCGCGATGCGCCGCCGTAGGTGCGAACGAACGCGCCGCTGTTGCCGTCAATCTCGGTGACGCCGCCGAACCCACCAATGAAGAAGTTGTTGTTGGGCCCGCCGAAGGCGCCGATATAAGCGCCGATTCCGCCAACCTGCGATTGGTTCGAGAACACCTGCGGCATGGCGATGCCCGGGTAGGCGCCCGGAACATAGGTGCCGTTGCGCTCGAACTGATACACCTCGTTTGCCGCGTCGCTGATGATGTACAGGTCGTTGATGCTGCCGGGCTGCGCGAGCGCACTCGCCGCCGACAGCCCGGCCCAAAGGGCCGCGCTCAGCCTCCATCGCATTCTGTTTCTCCTCACTCCGCTTGATTGAGAGATGACACCGAGTCGCGCCCCGGACGCGAAACTTCGGCACCGAGCCTACGGCGATCAAACCTGACAGGCGAGCGAACGTTGACGGCAGAAACGCCGCCGCAATCGGGACGCTACCCTCACACTGCGCGTAGCATACCCCGTGCGCGGTTCAGATCACACAGAATGTGAAAAAAATGGCGCCGGCCGCTCGGCACGGCGCGGTCAGTTAGTCCGGCTGGCGCATCAAGCCGCACCCGGCTCGTCAGGTGGAGAAGTTCACCAGCCGCCCCGGCACCGCGATCGTCCGCCTGATGGGTTTCTCGGCCAGTTCGCGGGCCACCGCGTCGATGCTGCGGGCGGCCTCGATCATCGCGGCCTGGTCGGCATCTGCCGCGACGTGCACCCGCCCGCGCAGCTTGCCGTTGACCTGCACCGCGATCTCGACCAGTTCGTCGCGGGTCAGCGCTTCGTCATACGCCGGCCATTCCGCCGTGGCGAGCAGCCCGCCGCCGAGCCGTTCGTGCAGTTCCTCCGCGATGTGCGGCGCGAAGGGCGACAGCACCTTCAGGAAGCGCATCAACTGGCTGCGGCCGATCGACGGCGCTTTCTGTGCCTCGTTCACCCAGACGATCATCTGCGCGATGGCGGTGTTGAACGCCAGCGCGTCGATGTCGCCCTGGACCTTTCGAATCGTCTTGTGCAGCAGGCGCTCTAGCCGGGGTTCGTCCTGTTCGCTGATGCGCGGGTTGATGCGCCACGCCGCCGCCGGATCCTCTCCTTCGGTCGAGATCGCCAGCCGCCAGACGCGGTGCAGGAAACGGTGCGGACCGACGATGTCGCGCGTGTTCCACGGCTTGCTGGCCTCAAGCGGCCCCATGTACATCTCGTAGAGCCGGAACGTGTCCGCGCCATACGCGGCGATGACGTCGTCGGGATTCACCACGTTTTTGAGCGATTTGCTCATCTTCGCGACGATCTGGGCGACCGGCTTGCCGGTCTCTATCTCGACGTAGCGGCCCTCGCCCTCGTCGCGCACGGCGTCGGTCGGCGCCAGCGATCCATCCGGCCGTTGAAACGCGAAGCTGGTGATCAGCCCCTGGTGAAACAATCGGCGAAATGGCTCTTCCACGCCGACCTCGCCGAGGTCGAAGAGCACCTTGTGCCAGAAGCGGGCGTAAAGCAGGTGCAGAACGGCATGCTCTGCGCCGCCGACATATAGATCGACCCCGGTGCGATCCAGCCAATAGCGCTCCGCCGCCGGCGAAGCGAAGCGCTGCGCGTTCTTCGGGTCGCAGTAGCGCAGATAGTACCAGCACGAGCCGGCCCAGCCGGGCATCGTGTTGGTCTCGCGCCGCATCGCTGTCTCCGCCGGCATGCCCGGGACGCGGGCCGCGCCGGCGGTGGTGTTCACCCAGTCGGCGGCCTTCGCCAGCAGCGGCTGCGGCTCTTCCGACTCGACGGGCGCATAATCGACCAGCTCCGGCAGCAGGACGGGAAGCGCTTCTTCGCTGACCGCATGGTGCTGACCCTGCGCGTCGTAGACGATCGGAAAGGGCTCGCCCCAGTACCGTTGCCGCGAGAAGACCCAGTCGCGCAGCTTGTACTGCACCGTCCCCTCGCCCAGCTTGCGCAGACCGAGCCACGTGGTGATCGCCCGCCGCGCTTCGATCGACGATCGTCCGTCGAAGCCGCCGTGCGGCCCCGTGCTGTTCACCATCCACCCCTCGCCGACGTACGCCTCTCCGATGAACGCGTAGTAGGTTCCCATGCCCAGCGTGCGGCGAAAGTGGGAGAAGGAGTCGAACCCCAGCGATTCGATCGCCTCGCGCCAGTTCTCGAAAACCACGCCGCGAATCGGTCCGACGCGATTCGGCGGCGGCGCCGGCGGCGGCGGCTCCTCGCCGGTGATGAAACGGGCGTCCGCGGCGCGGCCGGTGCGAATCACCCGCAGGGCCTCGCCGTAGTGCTCTTCGTCGAGCTCGCGCGTGATCACCACGCCCAGAAAGTCGGCCAGACGCGACGCCCAATCTTCAAGTCCCGACTCCGCCGGGGTCGCGTTGGCGGCGAAGAACCGCATGGCCGAGACGGTCCGCGGGTACACCACGTCGCGAATCGGCAGTTTGAACTGCTGCGCGAACTCGAAATCGCGCGCGTCGTGCGCCGGCACCGCCATGATCGCGCCGGTTCCGTAGCCGCCGAGCACGTAGTCCGCCACCCAGATCGGGATGCGCTGTTGGGTGCCGGGGTTGATGGCGTAGGCGCCGGTGAAAACGCCGGTCTTGGCGCGGGTCTCCGCCGTGCGGGCCAGGTCGGATTTCTGCCGCGCCGCCGCGACGTACGCCTCGACCGCGCTGCGCTCCGCCGCCGCGGCGATCCGCGCGACGAGTCGATGTTCCGGCGCGAGCACGACGTATGTGGCGCCGAACAGCGTGTCGGGTCGGGTGGTAAAGACGCGGATGAATTCGCCCGGGGCGCCGGCGTCGTCGGCCAGGGGGAAGTGCAGGTACGCGCCTTCGCTGCGGCCGATCCACTCGCTTTGCTGGGCGCGGGTCGATTCCGGCCAGTCGACGTGCGCCAGGTCGCGAAGCAGCCGCTCGGCATACGCCGTGATTCGCAGCAGCCACTGCTTCATCGACTTGCGAAACACGGGGAAGTCGCCGCGCTCGCTGCGGCCGTCGATGACTTCTTCGTTCGCGAGCGCCGTGCCCAGCTTCGGGCACCAGTTCACCGCAGTCTCGCTCAGGTAGGCCAGCCGGTACGAATCCACGATCGCCGCCTGCTCCGCCGCGGTTGCGTGGCTCCACGACGCCCAGCGCCGCTCGCGCTGCTCCGGCGTGGTCTCCGCGGCGTCAGGGTTGAATCGCACCGGCCGCGTGCCGCCGGCAAACTCGTGAATCAGCTCCGGAATCGGCCGGGCGCGGCCCAATCGCTCGCCCCGCGGGCCCGGGCTGATCGCCTGCGGGTCGTACCAGGCGCCGTAGAGCCGCAGGAATATCCACTGCGTCCAGCGGTAGTACTCCGGATCGATCGTCGCGAACTCGCGCTGCCAGTCGTACGAGAAGCCGAAGCGCTTCAGTTGGCGGCGGAAGTTGTCGATCGCGCGGCGGGTCGTCTGGGCCGGATGCACGCCTGTGCGGATGGCGTGCTGCTCCGCGGGCAGGCCGAACGCGTCCCAGCCCATCGGGTGCAAGACGTTCTCGCCGCGCATACGGCGGTAGCGGCAGATGATGTCGGTGGCGGTGTAGCCCTCGGGGTGCCCGACGTGCAGACCGTCGCCCGATGGATACGGGAACATGTCCAGGCAGTAGAACTTGGGCCGGTCGCTGCCCGGCTCGCCGGGGCTCGCGGCGCGAAAGCAGCCCGCCTCCTCCCAGCGGTGCTGCCATTTCTGCTCGATCTCGCCGAAGGCGTAATGGCCGCTCATCGAGATTTCCCGATCGCCCCCGCTCGGCTCTGCGCGCTGCGCGGGACTACTCAGCAGGCGGAGCCGGGCGGTCGGGCACGTATCCAGCGCGTTCGTAAATGCCGCCCGGGCTGAACCAGATCGAAGTGAAGTTCCGTCGCACGGCGTCCGTGGAGCGCTGCTCGTAGCTCGGCAGCCGCGCGGCGAATTCGCCCTCATACAGGGGCTTGGGCGCGATCAGCTCCGCGACGATCCACTTCCGCTCGGTAACGTGCGGAACGATGACGATTCGATGTGCCGGCATCGTGGTCGAAAACGGCGCGTCGACCAGCGCGAAGATCTCCGTGTGCAGGGCCTGCGAGCGCGGCACGTTCGCGGCGCGGCCCGGGCGGCGCATGAACTGCCCGGTCGGCGAAAACGGCCCCAGGTCGGAGACGTATTTCTCCCGACGCTGCTGCGTCGTCGCGTCGGTGGCCGGCTGCGACGCGGCCAGCGCGCCGAGCCGCTCGCGCAGCGCCGTCGCCTCGCCCACGGCGGCGTCCAGGCCCACTTCGCGAGCGCGCTCCGCGATCGTGCGGGCGTACTTCTCAGCCTCCGCGAATGCGTTGACCATCTTCAAGTCGCTGGCGGCGCGGTCGCGAACGGCGTCGACCGCCGCCGGCGGTGCGGCGGGCGCGACGGCGATCACGCGGAAGATGTACGGGCGGCCAGGGACCGGCGTGCGCGTCATCGGGTCGAAGGTCTGCTGGCTGAGCACCGGCGTCGGTTCCATCAGGTTGAGCGTAGGCAGCGTTTCCTGCTTCGTCGGCGTGTAGAGCCCCTTGACGCGGAACGCCAGGTCGCCGGCGCGGATGCGCTGCTGATTGCGCATGATGAACGAAGCCGCCACGCCGCTGCGGTCGGCGCTGAGCTCGGTGGTGGTGACCAGTTCGGTCTTGCCGTAGACCACCGGGTATTGCCTGGAGAACCGGTCGCGCAAATCGCTGAAGGCGACCAGCCGATCGGCCGCCGGGGCCGGGCGAAAACCGTCTTCGCCGAGGCCCTGGTTCTGCCACGCCGAGTTGGCGGCGCGATGAACTTCGGCCATCAGACGCTGCGCTTCTTCGATCGCCTTGGCCGCGCGGCAGTCTTCCTCCGCCCGCGGTCGGGCCTCTTCGAAGGTCATCGGGATCATCTCGGGCTGCGCGACCGGCTGGGTGGGCGTCGTGGCCGGCGTCGGGCCGGGCTTGGTGTAGCGGGCGGCGTTCTTCTCGAAGTAGGCCTTTACTTCAGAATTGGTCACGGCGACGTCGGGTTTGATCGCCTCCGGATCGACGGAGAGATACTCGATCTGCACGCGATCGGGGATGCGATAACCGAATTTCAGCGCCGCATCGGTGTGTGCATCGGCGCGGTCCTTGCCCTCTTCGAAGTGTCTGGCGAGCGACTCCGCATCCGGCTCCGGAATCCACGGCAGCAGCGCGTTCGCGTCGATCACCGAGAGCCGCACCTCGGCCTCCTGCGCCTCGTCGCGATAGCTCATCCGCATGCGCGGCTCGCTGGCCACCAGCCCATCGGACTGCAGGTCGGCGAGAATCTGCACCGCGAGCCGCTCCCCGATGGTCGAGTAAACCTGCTCCAGGCTCATGCGAAAGCTGCGGCTCACGTTGTCGATCGCCGTGGGCGGCATGCCCACCTGCGACAGGTGATCGATGACCTGTTGGCGACCGACGGAAACGCCCATCCGCTGCGCCTCTTCGATCAGCAGATGCACCGCCAGGCTGCGCTCCTGCTCGGGGGCCTGCACGGGATAGGGAAGCTGCAGCGCGTCGAGCAGCCGAATCTTGGTGTCGGTCGACACCAGCTCGCCGGTATACACCGCCCGCCCGAAAGCGGTGCCGAGTTTCTCGTTGAACGCGCCGCTCCCGCGGCCCATCCACTGCAACACGTCGCCGATCAGAAAGACGATGACCAGCAGCGACATGAACACGATCAACAGCACGCGGCTGTTTTCGCGAAAGTACCGGTTCAGCTTCCGCATGGGGAGCGATCCTGCGTAGAGCATCGGGAAAGCGGCGCACACCCAGCGGCGGCGACCGCGGAAACCCGCCATGATAGGGCCGCGCCTGACGGCCGCAAGCCGCCCGCGGGCGCGCTGCGGGTTTTCGCGTGCATCCACCGAGCGGGCGCGGGTTTTCAGGGTGGGGCGGGCGTTCTGTCCGGCGGATACGCGCGCTTCTGGCGATCGCGCTTTGCAGGGTGCTGCTGGCATTCTGCCCGCCAGCCGGCTGCATTTGACTCGGGCGCGGGCAGGACACCCGCTCGGGGCGGTCCGCCGCCGTCGCGCGCGGGATGAACCCCACGCGCTCAGGTTGTTTCAGAGGAACTCGGCGCGGATCCCGCACGCTCGCCCGCGGCGCGTTGCAAGTGCAGGCCGCGCCGGATGGCGTCGATGATGCCGTTCACGAACGCGGGGGACGCCGCGTCGCCGAAGGCGTGCGCCAATTCCAGCGCTTCGCTGATGACCACCTCGAACGGCGTCTCCGGGCACTCCAAAAGTTCATAGACGCCCAGCCGCAGGATGCTGCGATCCACCGGCGTCATGCGCTCGACCGACCAGTCCGTGGCCGTGCGCGCCAACAGCGCGTCGGATGCAGCCCGCGTGCGCCAGGCGCCCTCGGCCAGCGATCGCGCGAACCGGATGATCTCCGGTCGCACCGGGGTCTCCAGCTCGCTTTCGACGTGCGTGCGGCTGTCGCGAAGGAACGACTCGATCTCCGCGGCGAATCCGTCGCCCAGCACGTCGAAGATGCACAGCGACTGCATCGCGAGCAGGCGACCCTGCGAACGAGGGCGAAAGAGACGCTGTGCCTTGTCGGGCGTTTCCAGCATGCGTTGTGATTTCCTGGGTCAGGCTCGCCGGTCGGCGCGGCGAGTCGTGCGCTGCGCGGCGACGCGCGCCCGGCGGCTAACCGGGCCGGGCGATCTGCGCGAGCAGGTTCGCCATCTCGATGGCGGTCAGCGCCGCATCCGCCCCCTTGTTTCCGTGCTTGCCGCCGGCGCGGTCGATGGCCTGTTCGAGCGTATCGGCGGTCACGACGCCGAACGCGCAGGGCACGCCCGTCTGCAGCGCGACCGCGGCGATTCCCTTCGCCGATTCGCCTGCGACGTAGTCGAAGTGCGGCGTCTGTCCGCGAATGACGCAGCCCAGGCACACCAGCGCGGCGAAGCGACCGCTCTGCGCCAGTTTCTGCGCCGCGAGCGGCAGCTCGAACGCGCCGGGCACCCACACCTGCGTGACGCGCTCCACGTCGCCGCCGTGGCGGACAAATGCGTCGATCGCGCCTTCGATCAGCCGCGCGGTGATGAACTCGTTAAAGCGCGCCGCGACGATCGCGAAGCGGTGCGCCCCGGTCTCGAGCCGGGCGGAGATCAGTTCGGGCATGCACGCCACCTGCGGCCGGGCGATGGCGCCTGCGGGAGTCGCAAGCCGCGGATCATCGCTACAGATTCAGCACCGCGACGCGCAGTCGACCGCACGCTCCGGCGCTTGCGTGGCAGCTTACTCCCGTCGCGCGCGGAGCGAAAGCCGCCGCGACGCAGGGTGGGGCCGGCATTCCGCCCGCCGAGTCAGGGCAGCGCAGCGCCTGCGGAAAAAACACCGCGCGCCACCCGGTGCGCGGCGCGCTCGTCCCGCACGATCCGCAGCCCAGGTCGACGCGCCCAGGAAGCGCGGCTCGCTGCACCCGCGGCGGTCAACGACTATAGTCCGCCGCATGTCGCTCGCGATGATCGGCGAAATCAGCGCGCTGGCGTCCGCGTTCGTGTGGGCGCTGGCGCTGGTGCTGTTCAAGCTCAGCGGCGAGCGCGTGCCGCCGATGGCGCTGAATCTCTTCAAGAACACCATCGCCCTGGTGCTTCTGGCCGTCACGCTCGCGTTCATTCCCGGCGGGTATGCGTACCTGGCGGCGGCCGACCGCGGCGAACTGGCGATCATGGTGCTCTCGGGCGTGCTTGGCATCGCCATCGCCGACACGCTTGTGTTCTGGGCGCTGAATCTATGCGGCGTGGGGATTCTGTCGATCGTCGATTGCACGTACACGCCGTTCATCATGCTATTCGCGTGGCTGATCGTGGGGGAAGAGATCACCGGCGTGCGGCTGATCGGCGCCGGGCTGATCGTGCTGGCCGTGCTGCTCGCCACTCGACACCCGCCGCCCCCGGATCGCACCCGCCGACAGATCGTGGCGGGCGTGCTGCTCGGCGTCGCCGCGATGGCGACGATGGCGGCCGGCATCAACTACGCCAAGCTGGCGATGGACTTCAACCGCTTTCCGCTGATCGAGGCCACACTGGTGCGGATGATCGGCGGGTGGGCGGTGCTGGCGCTGCTGGCGGCGGCCTCGCCGCAGCGCGGCCGGTACCTGGCGCTCCTGCGTCCCTCGCCGATCTGGAAGACGAGTGTCTCGGCGTCCGTGCTCGGCGGGTATCTCTCGATGGTGTTGTGGATGGCCGGCTTCAAGTATGCCGACGCCTCCGTCGCCGCGGTGATCAATCAGACCACCGTGTTCTTCAGCATGGCGCTGGCTACGCTGCTGCTGCGCGAGCCCTTCGGCTGGCGCCGCGGGCTGTCGATGGGGCTGGCGTTCGCGGGCGTTCTGGTCGCCACCGAAGTCATCGCGCTGCCCGCGCCGTGAGTTCCATCCGCGCTGTCCCCGGCTACTATTCTGCTCGATCGTCGGTTTTTTCCTCAGCTTGCAACCGCACCAGGAACGCCGCATGAAGCGCTGGATACGCTCGCCGCTGATCGTCGCGACGTGGATGGGGTCCGCGTCGATCGTCCTTGCACAGATCGCGACTACCTCCCCGGCGTGGCAGCCGCCGGAGGCGCAGTACGAGACGCCGCTCTTCGGCGGCGGCGAGTATGACCCGGCGGTCCCCACGCCCGCGAGCATCCTCGGATTCCAGCTCGGCGATCGTCCCGTCACCCACGGCGAAATCGAGCGCTGCCTGCACGCCTGGAAAGATCACCCGCGGCTGCGCCTCGTCGAGCACGGACAGACGCACGAGCGCCGCCGACTCTATCACGTCGTAATTACCGCCGACCGCAATCATGCGCGAATGAACGCGATCCGGCAGGCGATCGGCAAGCTCGCCGATCCGCGGCGGATGCAAAGCGGCGACGACCCCGCCGCGATCATCCGCGATACTCCCGCCGTCGCGTGGATGGCGTATTGCATTCACGGCGACGAGCTGTCCGGCGCGGATGCGGCCGTCGGACTGATCCATCACCTGATCGCGGCGCGCGACGCCGACACAGGCCGGCTGCTCGATGAGCTGGTGATCTGCGTCGATCCGTTGATGAACCCCGACGGTCGCGACCGCTTCGTCCAACAGGTCGATCAGGCCGCCGGCGCCACGCCGAATTTCGATCTGGACGCGGTGCAGCACGGCGGGCGCTGGCCGTTTGGGCGCACGAATCACTACTACTTCGACATGAACCGCGACTGGATCCTCGGTGTGTGCCCCGAAACGCGCGGTCGGCGGGCGGCGATCGCCGCGTGGCAGCCGCAATTGCTGGTCGATGGCCACGAGATGGGCGGTCAGGACACGTTTCTGTTCTATCCGCCGCGCGAGCCGTTCAATCCGGAGGTGCCGGCGTCGCTGCACAAGTGGTGGAAGGTGTTCGCCGACGAGCAGGGCGCGGCGTTCGACCGCTTCGGCTGGAGCTACTACACCCGCGAGTGGGCCGACTTCTGGTACCCCGGCTATTCCG
Organism: uncultured Planctomycetales bacterium; assembly: GCA_964631045.1. Classification (GTDB taxonomy): domain Bacteria; phylum Planctomycetota; class Phycisphaerae; order UBA1845; family Fen-1342; genus CAZVWB01. Next base: position 46,237 of record CAZVWB010000013.1, on the reverse strand, counting down.
ACGGCTACGGGGCGTTCAACGGCGCCGTCGCGATCCTCTACGAGCAGGCCGGCATCGGCGGGCGACCCGTGCGGCAGCGAAGCGGACGCATTCTCACCTACCGAGAAGCCGTGCACCATCAAGCGGTCAGCAGCATCGCCAATCTGCGGACGCTCGCGGCGAATCGCGCCGCCGTCCTCGCCGATTTCCACGAGTTCAAACGGGCGGCGTTGCAGTCGCGCGATTCGCGCGGCGGCGATGTGTTCGTCCTGCCGCCGGGCGGCAACGAATCGCGCAAGCAGGCCCTGCTGGCGAATCTGCTGAACCAAGGCATCGAGATCGGCGTCGCGCAGGACGCATTCGCGGGGCGCGATGTTCGCAGCAGCCTTGCGCAGCAGGAGTCTTCGCGGCGGTTTCCCGCCGGTAGCTACGTGATCCGCCGCGGTCAGCCGCTGGCCGCCCTGGTCGGCGTAAATCTCGACTTCGACCCGCGGATGGACGACGCCTTCCTGGCCAGCGAGCGCCGCGAGCTCGAAACCAGGGGCGAGTCACGGCTTTACGACATCACCGGCTGGTCGCTGTCCATGGCCTACGGGCTTGACGCGTACTGGTGCGGGTCGGCTGACGTACAGACGGAGCCCCTCAGGTTAGTCAGCCCGCGGGGCGGCTCGGTCGCGCTGCCCGGCGATGAGCCGCACGCGCCATACGGCTATGTCGTCGACGCGGCGGATGACGCCGCGCTGCGCGCCGCCGCCGAGTTGCTGCAGGCCGATGTCGTCGTTCGTATTGCGCAGGAGGCGTTCACCGCGGGCGGGCGGCGATACTCGCGCGGCAGCCTGCTGATTCGCACCCATGAGAACGGCCCCGAGCTGCGGGAGCGTCTGCAACGCGCGGCCGCGGCTGCGGGGGTCGAGATCGCTGCGGTCTACTCCGCCCGCAGCCCCGACGCCGGCCCGGACCTGGGCGGGCAGCGCTTCACGCGGCTGCAGCGACCGCGGGTGGTGCTGTTGGGCGGCGCCGGTGTCGACGTCTACAGCTACGGCACGATCTGGCACCTGCTGGATCACGAGATCGGCCTGGAACTGTCGCAATACGACATGCACCAGCGCGGCGACCTCGATCTGCGGCGTTTTAACGTCGTCATTCTGCCGGAGTGCTGGGGCGACGCTGCGGAGTTCTACAAGCCGCTGCTCGATGATCTGAAGACGTGGATGGAGCAGGGCGGCACGGTGATTGCGGTCGGCGACGCGACCGCGGCGTTCACGGGCAAGGACTCCGCCCTTAGTGCGGTGCGCACGCGCGGCGACGTCCTGAGCGAACTCGCAGTCTACGCAGAAGCCGTCGCCGCCGAGCGCACCGCCGGGCGCACGCCGATCGACGCAGCCGCAATCTGGGAAACGCCCCGCGAGTCGCCGCCGGCCAGTGCCCCCGCGGCGGACGAAGAGCCGGGCGACGAGGCGACCCTCGCGCGGCGGGAGGACTACCGCCGGCGGTTCGCCCCACAGGGCGCGATCGTGCGGGCGGAACTCAATCTCGATCACTGGTTGACCGCCGGGTGCGCGAGCGCGGAATCGGCATCGCCGGGCAACGTCCCGGCAGGCGGCGGTGCGACCACCGGCGGCGCCACAACCGCCGATGCGGGCGCTACCATCGCCGATGGTGCTGCGCTTGCTGGCGGTGCTACGACGGGCGGCGGTGCTACGGCCAGCGGCGGTGCCGCGACGGCTGGTGGCGGGACAACCGCCGGAGGTGCCGCAGGAGCGAGCCGGCCGGAGCTGCCCGTGTTCGTCTCCGGCTCGCGCGTGTTAATGGCCAGGCCGCCGACGGCGACCGCCGTGCGACTCGCTTCTGCGGAGCGGTTGCGGCTCAGCGGCCTGCTCTGGCCAGAGGCGACGGTGCGGCTGGCCGATAGCGCCTACCTGACGGCTGAGTCGGTCGGACACGGGCAGTTGATTCTCTTTGCGCACTCGCCCAACTTCCGGGGCACATGGCACGGCACGCGGCGGCTGCTGGCGAATGCGGTGCTCCTGGGTCCGGGGTGCGGCGCGAGCACGCCGGCACCGTAGGCGGGATCGGAAGCGATCGCGCAAAGGTCGGCGGGAGGCGCGCCCCGCCGGCGGGCGATTGCGCCCGGCGCGGGAACGCGAAGATTGAGGACGCTGGGACTCGAACCCAGGACCTACGGCTTAAAAGGCCGCTGCTCTACCTACTGAGCTACGTCCTCGGAATGCGGCCGGCATGCGTGGCGGGCATGCGGAATAAGCAATGTAGCAGAGTGTATACCGCCATGCGGCGGTCATCTACCGGCGGGGCGACGCGCGGATCAATCGTCCAGGCCGGTGACCGCGCCCGGTGGATTCGGCCGGATGCGGGCGCTTAGCGGGGATCAGATCGGAGTTCCCAGAAGCGCGCGTCGCTTCTGGAGCGCAGACGCTGCAAAGTGAGTTCGGCAAGATCGCGGGTGGGAAATCGCAGCAGGCCCCCGGGGTTTACGGCTCCTTCCGCCTCCAGCAATTCGCGCACGACCCCGCTACGATCCTCGTAACCGTCCTGGGTGCGCTCAACCGCGTACGGCAACAGCCCCGCCGAAATGGCCTCCTGTGTCGTTAGCGCGCTCGCCACGCTCACGCGAGAACCTCCCGGCGGCGCGACCGAGTCATACGCGTCGAAGATCACGCGGAGCCTGCGTTCCTCCGGCAGCAGGATCCACCGCTCCCAGACCACGGTGACGTGAAGCGCCCGCTCCGGGCCGATCTCGTTCTCGAAAATGATCGGTTGTCTGAAGGGTAGATCCTGATCGGCCGCGTGACGCAGCTCCGCGATGAGCTCGCGTCGCAGTACGTCTTCCTGCAGCGTCGAGGAGTCCGTCCCCGCTCGCGACCGGATTACCGCCATACTCAACTCCACAATGCATTGTAGTGCTTTACCAGCCATTCTGCTCCGGCGCGCGCCACGCTGAGCTGTGTCGCGTTCGGAGTTATCGGCTTATAGCGCAGACGCGGGCGCCATTGCTCATACACGCGCGCGGCGACTAATTGTACCTCTCGCCCAAGCTGCTTCGGTGTCTGACGCATCAGAATCTCGCGCAGATACACGGCGTAGCGCGCCAGCCCCGAAAGGTCGTGCGGCTCGCTCGACATCAACTTCTGCCTGCGCGCCTCGGCCTGAATCTCCCGAAGGGTTTCCAGCGCGATCGGATCAGTCGGGAAGTAGCCGCGCAGTCGCAGCACCGCCGCGGTCAAGCGCATCTCGGCGACAAAGCCGTACCAGTACAGTGCAGCCGCGGAGCGGCCGTGCTCCCGAAGCAACTCTGCTTCGGACCATCGCCATACGGCGGCGGCGTCCAACGAGCGTATCGAACCACTCTGCTCGACCAGCCCCGCAAAGCCGCTCATGCTACGGCGCCATGTGCCCGATCATCGCCTTCGCAAACTCGCTGCACTTCACCTTCGTCGCCTTTCCGCCCTCCGCTTCGATCAGGCGGTGGAAGTCGTACGTCACCGTCCGCGCCGCGATCGCCCCTTCCAGGCTTCGCACGATCATGTCCGCCGCTTCCTGCCAGCCCAGGTGCTCCAGCATCATCACGCCCGACAGAATCACCGAGCCGGGGTTCACCACGTCCTGATTCGCGTACTTCGGCGCGGTGCCGTGCGTCGCCTCGAAAATCGCATGACCGCTGACGTAGTTGATGTTTCCGCCCGGCGCGATGCCGATGCCGCCGACCTGTGCCGCCAGCGCGTCGCTGAGGTAATCGCCGTTGAGGTTGGGCGTCGCGATCACGTCGAAGTCGTCGGGCCGCGTCAGAACCTGCTGCAGCGTGATATCGGCGATGGCGTCCTTGATCACCAGGTCGCGCCGCACCGGCCCGCCGCACGCGGCGCGAATCAGCGGCGTGTCGGCGCCGGCCTTGATGACCTGCCACGGCCCGCCGTCGAGATCGACCGCCGCGAAGTCGCGCCGCGCGAGCTGCCAGCCCCAGTCGCGGAACGCGCCTTCGGTGAACTTCATGATGTTGCCCTTGTGCACCAGCGTCAGATTCCGCCGACTATGCTTCAGGGCATACGTGATTGCCGCCTGAATCAGCCGCTCCGCCCCGGTGCGGCTGATCGGCTTGAAGCCGATCCCCACCTGCACGCTCGTGTCCGCCTCGCCGCGGCCGGCCTGTCGCAGGAATTCGGCCGTGGCTTCGGCGGTTCCGAAGCGGATTTTCTTGAATTCCTTGGGAAACTCGCGCGCCAGAAAGTCGAGCACCTTCTGCGACTCGGGCGAGCCGGCGGCGTACTCGATCCCCGCGTAGATGTCCTCCGTGTTCTCGCGGAAGATCACCATGTCCACTTTTTCCGGCGACCGCACAGGCGACGGAACCCCCTTGAAATACCGCACAGGCCGCAGGCACACGTACAAATCGAGCATCTGCCGCAGCGCCACATTCAGCGAGCGGATGCCGCCGCCCACCGGCGTCGTCAGCGGACCTTTGATGCCCACCAGAAACTCGCGGAACGCGGCCACCGTGTCTTCGGGCAGCCACGAAGCCGCGTCGCCCATGGTCGCCTTGAAGCGGTTGTGCGACTCCTCGCCCGCGAAAACCTCCATCCACGCAATCTGCCGCCTCCCGCCGTACGCCTTCTGCACGGCGGCATCGAAGACCGCCTGCGACGCCCGCCAGATGTCGGCGCCGGTCCCGTCGCCGCGGATGAACGGAATAATCGGACGATCCGGAACGCTCATTCGTCCGGCAGTGGTGACAATCCGGTCGCCTGCGGGCACGGTGGTGGTGGTATAGGCCACGATGCGGCTCCTTGAGCAGCGGGGGTGTGCGAATCACACACGACGAAAGTGCGCATGATAGCCACAAGCCGCCGGCGACGCCCGAATCGCGCAGCCGGCGGTCGGTCCGGCAGCAGGGCGGGAGCGCGCCGCCCGCGGGCCGGCGGCGAGCGGGGAGAGTCCTGATCACAAGCGAGAATGCAGGCATCCATAAACCCATATATCGCAATGTGATAGAAAAAATCAGATAAACGCATCCATTTATCTTGACAAAGCGCCGAAATCGTATCAGACTACTTAATAGATATTGATATCCAAATATCGCCGGATAGCAACGTCATGATCTCCAAGACCGCCCAATACGCCGTGCGAGCCTGCCTTTGGCTGGGCGCGCATCCCGCGCAGGTCTGCCCGGTTCAGCAGATCGCCCGCGAGACCGGCGTGCCCGCCGGCTACCTCGCGAAGGTGCTCAAGCTGCTGGCTCGCGCCGGACTGGTGCGGTCGCAGCCCGGCCCCGGCGGCGGCTTCCTGTTGAGCCGCGCGCCGGAACACATCTGCGTGCTCGAGGTCGTTCAGGCCTCTGATCCGATTTCGCGGATTCGAAACGGTTCGCCCGCCGGTAATGGCCGCGCGGCCGGCCTGAACCCGCTGCAAGCCCGGCTCGACCGTGTGCTCGCACTGGTCCAGGACGCCCTGCGCGACTGCACCCTGGCGGCGCTGCTCGCCGAGTCCGCCCAACTGCTTTCACAAGAAGGGAGCAAGTCATGAAACGACTCTGGTGGTTGCCCCTGGCGGCCACGCTGGTAGTCACGTTCTACGGCTGCAATCGCCGTGCCGACGACGAAGAGGAAGGCGGTGGGACGTCGGCGGCCGCCGCGCAACCCGCGGGAGGCGGAGGCGGCAGCATCGCCGACCAGATCGCCAAGGAACGCAACCTGACCCCTGACGACGTGGCCGCCGCGCTGAAAACCTTCATGCCCAGCGGTCGGCTCGATGACTATGTCCTGTTCGCTTCGGGCGGCCATAGCGGACAGGTCTTCGCGATCGGCGTTCCGTCGATGCGCCTGCTGAAGACCATTGCCGTGTTCACGCCCGAGCCGTGGCAGGGGTGGGGCTACGGTACAGGCGAAGAGGTGCTCGCCGGCGGCGACGTGAACGGCGTGAAGGTCCGCTGGGCGGACACGCACCACCCGGGCCTCAGCGAAACCAACGCCGACTACGACGGGCAGTTCCTGTTCATCGGAGACAAGGCCAACTCGCGCGTGGCGGTGATCGACCTGCGCGACTTCGAGACCAAGCAGATCTGCAAGAACCCGCTGGCCATCAACGATCACGGCGGCTGCTTCGTCACGCCCAACACCGAGTACGTCGTCGAGGGCGGCCAGTACGGCACACCGCTGGGCTGGGACTACGCTCCAATCGAGGACTACCAGAAGAGCTATCGCGGCCTGGTCACGTTCTGGAAGTTCGATCGCAGCAAGGGCCGCATCGACACCGCGCAGTCGTTCGCCATCGAACTGCCGCCATACTGGCAGGACCTCTTCGACAGCGGCAAGTTCGCGTCGGACGGCTGGGTCTTCGGCAATTCGATCAACACGGAGCTGGCCACCGGCGGCATCGAGCAGGGCAAGCCGCCGTTTGAGGCCGGCGTCAGCCAGCGCGACAACGACTATCTGCACATTTTCAACTGGAAGAAGGCCGAGGAGGTCTTCAAGGCCGGGAAGGTCACGAAGATCAAGGACTTCGCGCTCATTACGCTGCAGACGGCGATCGACGAGGGCATCCTCTTCTTCGCGCCCGAACCGAAGAGCCCGCACGGCGTGGATGTTTCCCCCAAGGGCGAGTTCATCGTCGTCGCCGGCAAGCTCGACCCGCACGTCTCCATCTACAGCATCGAGAAGATCAAGTCTGCGATCGCCGCGAAGAACTGGGAGAAGGATCCCTACGGCGTGCCGGTGCTGAACTACGACGCGGTCTGCGAAGCCCGCGTCGAACTGGGACTCGGGCCCCTGCACACGCAGTTTGACGACAAGGGCTATGCCTACACCTCGCTGTTCCTCGACAGCGCCGTGGCACGCTGGACGCTGGGCGGTTCGTATCAGTCGCTGCATCCGGAGCCTCCGTGGAAACTCGTGACGAAAAAGAACGTGCAGTACAACGTGGGGCACATCGCGTCGGCTGAGGGCGACGTGACCAACCCGGACGGCAAGTACCTGGTCGCGCTCAACAAGTGGTCGATCGACCGCTTCCTGCACCCCGGTCCGCTTTATCCGCAGAACCTGCAACTGATCGACATCAGCAAGCCCGGCGACCAGATGCAGGTGATCTATGACATGCCCCTGGGCGTCGGCGAGCCGCACTACGCCCAGATCATCAAGGCCGACAAGCTCAAGCCCTGGACGGTGTACCCCGAGATCGGCTGGAACCCGCATACGCAGGCAGTGGAGCCGGACGCGCCGAAGGCCGGGCAGGAAAAAGTCGTCCGCGACGGCAACAAGGTCACGATCTACATGACGGCTACGCGCAGCCACTTCACGCCCGAGCACGTCAAGGTGCGCCAGGGCGATCGCGTCGTCTGGAAGATCACCAGCCTCGAACGCACCGAGGACGCCACGCACGGCTTCTCGCTGCCGGGCTACAACGTCAACCTCAGCCTGGAGCCCGGCGAGTTCGCACAGTTCGAGTTCGACGCCGTCAACCCCGGCGTCTACACGTGGTACTGCTCCGAGTTCTGCTCGGCGCTGCACCTCGAAATGATGGGCTATCTCATGATCGAACCGCAGCAGTCCGCCGGCGCTGCGCCGGCGGACGCGGCCGCAGCCGGCGGCACGAACTGACCGGTCTGCCTGGTGGGACCGCGGCGCGACGCACGCGCCGCGGTCCGGCCCGCATCTGTGACGAGGAAGAATCATGACCGCCCCGATTGAGAACATCATCGGACCGCGCGTGCCCGCCGGAGAGTGGCGACAGCATCGTGGCCGCTACCTGATTCCGACGCTGCTGCTGGTCGTCGCGGGCGCGATGCTGATCGGCTCGTACTTCCTCCCGTACTGGTCGATGACGCTGCACGCCCCGCAGTATCCCAAGGGTCTGCACGTACACGCCTACCTCAACCGCCTCGAAGGCGACGTGCACGAGATCGACGGGCTCAACCACTACATCGGCATGCGGCCGCTGAACGATGCGGCGCAGCTCGAACGCGACACCAGCGCGATGCTCGTCATCGGCGTCGCTTTCCTGCTGGTCGCGGCGGTGTTTGTTCATAGCCCGTGGGCGGCGCTGGCCGCGCTGCCGGCGCTGCTGTTCCCGGCCGGTTTTCTCGCGGATTTGCAGTTCTGGCTCGCGAATTTCGGTACCCACCTCGATCCGCGCGCAGCGCTCTCCAGCTCGATCAAGCCGTTCGTGCCGCCGGTGCTGGGCGAAGGCGTCATCGGCCAGTTCCGAACCGTCGCCGTCGTTCGCGACGGCTTCTGGCTGGCGACGGCGGCGGCGGTCGTGGTGCTGGCGGCGCTGTTCTTCCATCGCCGCGCCTACAAGCCGCTGCTCGACGCCCGCCGCCGCGAGCGGGCCGCGGCCCGCGGCGCGGCCGTCGCAGCGACCGCGCTGTTTGCGATCTTCGGACTGACGCCGGCGGTGCGCGGCGAGAACGTCGGCGGCGATCTCAACGCGCTGATCGCCGTGGCGTCGCCCGGTGCGACGCTCCGCGTTCCCGCCGGCGTATACGCCGGCCCCGTGACCATTGATCGGCCGCTGACGGTGGTCGCCGACGGCTTCGTGACGATCGACGGCGGCGGCGTGGGCGACGTAGTGCGCATCGCCGCGCCCGACGTGACGCTGCGCGGGTTTCGCATCCGCGGCACCGGGAACAGCCTCGACCGCGAGAACACCGGTGTTTTCGCAGGTGCGCCGCGTGCCACGATCGAAGACAACCAGCTCGAAGACGTGCTGCTCGGAATCAGTCTGAATGGAGCGCCCGACTCGCTGGTGCGCGGCAACCGCATCCGCGGCAAAGACCTCGATCTCTCGCGCCGCGGCGATGGCATTCGCCTGTGGAGCAGCGACCGCACGCGCGTCGTGGACAACGACGTCGCGGGCGTGCGCGACGTCGTCGTGTGGTACTGCACCGGCGTCAGCCTGGTCGGCAATCGCGTCTGCGAGAGCCGCTACGGCCTGCACCTGATGTACGCCAGTAACACGCAGATCGAGGAAAACCGCCTGGCCGACAACTCGGTGGGCGTATTCCTGATGTACAGCCACGACGTGCTGCTGCGACGCAACCGCCTGGAGCGCAACCGCGGGCCGAGCGGCTACGGCATCGGACTGAAGGACATGGACGGCGTCGCGCTTCGCGAGAACATGATCGTCGGCAACCGCGTCGGGCTGTATGTCGACAACAGCCCGTCGCGACTGGACAACACGCAGGAGTTTCGCGGCAATACCTTCGCGTTCAACGACATCGCGCTCGCGCTGCTGCCCGCCGTGCAGCGCAATCGCTTCGTCGAGAACGAGTTTCACGAGAACATCGAGCAGGTCGCGATCCTGGGCAGCGGCCAACTGCGCAACAACGAATTCTCCGTCGCCGGCCGCGGCAATTTCTGGAGCGACTACGCCGGCTACGACGCAGACGCCGACGGCGTGGGGGATGTTCCCTATCGTGCGATGAGCCTGTTCGAGAGCCTGATCGACCGCGAGCCGAAGCTCCGACTGTTCCTCTACAGCCCCGCCCAGCAGGCCATCGAGCTGGCCAGCCGCGCGTTTCCGATCGTGCGGCCGGAACCCAAGATCACGGACAACGCACCGCTGATGCGGCCGCTGCCGCTGCGCGCCGACCTGGGCGCGACCGGCGGGCTGCTCTCCTGGTGGAGCGCCGCGCCGCTGGCCGGGCTGGTCCTGCTGATCGCCGCCCGCCGGCAGCTTGGGCTCGCGGCCGCCGCCCGCGGGGTTCCTTCAAACTTCGCCGTTGAACCCGGCGCTTCGCCGCGGCGCTCCGCGCCGCACGCGACCCACACCGTCGCCCCCGCACCCGCCGCGTCGACCTCGACCACCGCCATTCTGGAGATTCGCGGGCTGCGGAAGCGTTTCGGGCGCTATGCCGCCGTCGAGGGACTCGACCTGGCCGTCGCGCCGGGGCAGGCGGTGGCGCTGTGGGGCACGAACGGCGCGGGTAAGACGACGATCATCAAGTGCATTCTCGGCCTGCACAGCTTCGAGGGCGCCATCCGCATCGGCGGCGCCGACGCCCGCCGCGATGGCAAAGCCGCCCGCCGCCTCGTGGGCTACGTCTCCCAGGAACTGAGCTTTTACGACGACCTCTCCGCCATCGAGACGACGCGGCTGTTCGCGGCGCTGAAGCGCGTACCGTCGACCCGCGCCGCCGAGGTGCTGCAGCGTGTGGAGCTGGCGGAGCACGCTCAGAAGCGCGTCGCGCAACTGTCGGGCGGGATGAAGCAGCGGCTGGCGCTGGCCGTCGCGCTGCTGGACGATCCGCCCGTGCTGCTGCTCGATGAGCCGACGTCGAACCTCGACTCCGCAGCGCGGCGTGCGTTCCTGCAGTTGCTTCGCGGTCTGAAGGCCGCAGGAAAGACGATCGTCTTCACGACGCACCGCGCCGAGGAGGTCAGCGGCCTGGCCGATCGCGTCGTCGTGCTGCAGCGCGGCCGCGTTCTGCGAGACGGCCCGCCGAGCACTTTCTCGGCGGCCTGCCGAATCCGCATCCCACTGCCCGAGCCGACGGCTGCCGCGGCGGTCGAGCTGCTGCGCCGCGCGGGCTTCGACGCCGCGAATCACGAGCCGGCGGTCTGCGTCAGCGTTCCGATGGAGTCCAACGCCGCGCCGATCGCGCTGCTGCTTCGCGCCGGCGTCGCGGTTCAGAGTTTCGAGATCGAAAACGGAGATCAGACATGACTACGCATTCCGGGTGCGGTTGCAACAGCACCCAGGCTAAACCGACCGACGTTCTGAGGAGCGAACACCGCGTCATCGAGCGCGTGCTCGACGCGATGCAGCAACTGGCGGCGAACACGCCTATCGACGCGGCCGCATTCCGCGACGCGATCGACTTCCTCCGCAACTTCGCCGACGGCTGCCACCACGCCAAGGAGGAGAACGAGCTCTTCCCGCGACTGGAAGTTCAGGGCATCCCGCGCGACGGCGGACCGATCGGCTGCATGCTCGACGAGCACGTCCGCGGCCGGGCGCTGATCCGCGCGATGAGCGCGTCGCTCGACGGAGCGGCGGCGGGCGCGCCGCAGAGCCTCGGCGACTTCCGCCGCAGCGTCGCGGACTACGTCGACCTGCTCCGCAAGCACATCTGGAAAGAGGACAACGTGCTGTTCGCGATGGCCGACCAGGTGCTGGGTGCGGTCGATCGCAGCGCGCTGCAGGCCGGATTCGAACGTACTGAAGCCATCCCGGCCAACGTCGGGAAACACGAACACTACATCGCCCTGGCCGATTCGCTGCAGCGCCGCGCGTTCGGCTCGCAGCCGCCGGCCGTCGCCGCGGCGGCGGTGGGGAGCGCGCAGCCATGACCTCCGCATTGCCCATTCCGGCCGCCGCACCGATCGCGGAGCCGCGCCACCCGACGCGCGAGTCGGCCGTCTCGCCGCGGACGGTGCTGATCCTGGCCCGCAAGGAAGTGCGCGACGCGCTGCGCAACCGCTGGTTTCTGCTCTACGCGGTGTGCTTTGCGGCGCTCTCGCTCGGTCTCGCGTCGATCGCGCTGGCCGGCACGGGCCGATTCGGCATGGCCGGCTTCGGCCGCACGGCCGCCAGTCTTGTGAACCTCGTGCTGCTGATCGTCCCGCTGATGGGGCTGACGCTCGGGGCCGCCGCGCTGGCCGGCGAGCGCGAGCGCGGCACGCTCGAAACGCTGCTCGCGCAGCCCATCTGCCGCACCGAGGTGCTGCTCGGGAAGTTCGTCGGCCTCGCCGTGGCGCTGCTGGGCGCGCTGGCGTGCGGCTTCGGCGTCACCTGCGGGGTGCTCGCGCAGCGCGGCGCATCCGCCAACATCACGCAGTTCGTCGGCATCTTCGGCCTGAGCGTGCTGCTGGGCTGGTCGATGCTCAGCATCGGCGTGCTGATCTCGTCGATCGCGCGGCGCACCACGCTGGCGCTCGGTGCGGCGATCTTCACGTGGCTCGCATTCGTGTTTCTGGCCGATCTCGGGCTGATGGGCGGCGCGCTCACGCTCAAGCTGACCGCCGGGGAACTGCTGGCGTGTGCGCTGGCGAACCCGCTGCAGGTTTTCAAGATCTTCGCGGTCAGCGGCATGCACCGTTCGCTCGACCTGCTCGGCCCCGCCGGCCTGTATGCGTCGCAGACCTTCGGCGCGGCGCTGCCGCTGTTGCTGAGCGGCGTGCTGGCGCTGTGGATCGTCCTGCCGCTGGCGGCTTCGGGCGTGATCTTCGCCCGGCGAGGTGTGCGATGAGAATTGCAATGCACGTTGCCGCCGCGTTCGCGCTGACCCTGCTCGCCGGGTGCGGGCGCGATGACGACCTGAACCCGCCGCAGCTCATTTACGGGCAGACCGAGTGCGAACTCTGTCGCATGATCATCAGCGAAGAGCCGCACGCCGCCGCGGCCGCCATCGTCACGGCCGAGGGCGTCCGCAAGCCTGGATTCGACGACATCGGCTGCCTGATCCGCTACCTGCAGGAAGTGCCGCCGGACACCCGCATTGTCGCCTACGTGCACGACTACGAGTCGCGCAAGTGGCTCGACGCGGCGCAGGCGGTCTTCGTGTTCAGCGAGACGCTGCGGACGCCGATGGCGTGGAACCTCGCGGCCTGCGAGTCGCCGGCCGCTGCCGATGCGCTGCTGACGCGCTACCCGGGAAAGACGACGAGCTTCGCGGCACTGCAGGCCGAGGCCGCCGCCAGCAAGAGGAGCAAACCATGAGCACCCTGATCGGCGCTTCGCCCGAGGTCCAGGCGACCGTCAAGTCGCCCGCGCCGTCCGCATCCCTGTTCGCGCCGCCGGCCGACCCGCGCGAGGCGCCCGGCGCCGCATGCTGCCCGCCGCTGAGCACGCAGATTGCCGACCTGCTGAAACGCCACGGCGCGACGCGAACGGACATCATCGTCTTCGTGTCGATCTACGCCCTGATACTGCTGCTGATGACCGGTCTGGCGCTCGCTTCGCGCGCGGGGCACAGCGCCGCCTGGGCCTGGGGCATGCGCATCGTCGACGTACCGCTGATCGCCGCGGGCTGCGGCTTGCTGCTGCTCGCGTGCGCCGCCGGCGCGCTCGCGCTGCGCTTCGCCGCCGCGAGTCGTCGCGGTGCGACTGTCGCCGCGCTGATCGTCGCGGCGGGGGCGTGTCTGGGCTTTGGCGCGACGATTCTGATTGACCTGGACAACAACGCCCATAACGGTGTGCGGCCCGGCGAGGCGTTCAAGCCCAAGGATCGCGCGATGGCGCGGGCCTATGGAGTGCGGCTGCCCAAGCGCGCCGCGAACAACGCGCCCGCTGTCCCGGTCGCCGCCGCCGTTCCGGCGCAGCGGCTCGTCAGCGCGGCGCACGGCCGCGAGATTTTCGTCGGCACCTGCGTCACCTGCCACGGACCGCATGGCGAGGGCCTGCCCGGCCAGGGCAAGAGCCTGATCGACAACGAATTTGTGAGCTCCTGCGACGACGCCAAACTGCTGAAGTTCCTGCAGGTCGGTCGCCAACCGTGGGAGCCGGAGAACACGACAAAGGTGCAGATGCCGCCCCGCGGCGGAAATCCGATGCTGACGGACGCCGACCTGCGCGACGTGGCCGCCTACCTGCGCACCCTGCACGCGGAAGACCCACCCGGCGGCGCGACGAGCTCGGCGACCCCGGCGGCCGCGCCGGCCGCGTCCCCGAGCGAGGGGGCGGCCGCCATTCCCGAAAGCGCCGCCGCACACGGCAGCGCTGCCGCAAACCCCGGTGCGACCCCGGCGCCAGGCGGGGCCACGACCCGCGCGGCCGAACCGTTTTTCGTGCATCGCTGGGTGGTTTCGCCGCCGCCACCCACGGCGGCCCAGGTAACGCCGTCCGCGGTTGCCGAGATTACGCGGCCGCAATGGAAAGCGCCGGCCGACGGCGCCGCGTTTGCCAGCGCCTACTTCCTGACTGCGCAGTTCGGGGTCGGACACGCCGGCGCGGTCGCGCTGGCGTTCATCGTCTTGATCGTCCTGGTGCTGCGCGGCCAGATCACGCCCGCGCAGCGTGCGCCGTTGGCGCTGGGCGTGGCCGCCTGTTGCGGGCTTGCGGCGTTCTGGCTGGTCGTGTTTCCGCTGGCGTTTCTGGTCTGAGTCGCTGGGCGCGCCGCCCGCTGCGCCACAACCGAGAACGAGATGCACCTCTGAGATGCGCTTAGCGCGAGCGCTTCCGCCGCCGACCCCCGCCCGCTGCGCGGGGCGCGGCGGTCTGCGGTTGGCGGGGGGGCTGGCCTTCTCGGTTGCCAGGCGGGGCCACCGGTCTGCCCATGACGCGAATCGGTTGTGGCCGCGACGCCGCGCCGCCCGTCGCCGCGCGCCGCGGACACGCCTCGTCCGAGAAGTCGCCGGAATCCGCCAGCTCGGCGATGGTCGTCCCCGCGAACGCCGCCTCGACCGTCGCCATCGCGTCATCCAGCCGCTGATGCAGCGCGCACAGCCGGGTCTCATGCGCCGCCAGGTGCAGCGGGCAGGCGCGGATTCGCTGAAACGGATCGACGGCGTTCACCACGTCGAGCACGCTGATCTGGTCGCTGCGCCGCGCGAGTTCGAACCCGCCGCCCAGGCCGCGTTGCGAAGTCACCACGCCCGCCTCGGCCAGCGTCTGAAGCACCTTGGACAGGTACGGCGGCGGAACCTGCATCACCTCGGCGATCGCGCGGGTGGTGTGCGGCGACTGCGGCCGCGTAGCCAGCCAGACCACTGCCCGCAGCGCATACTCGACAGTTCGCGAGATCAATCCGACGACTCCACCACCGCGTCCGCGCCGCCGTCGCGCTACGGGCTCATCTTCAGTTCGAGCCCTTCGACGCCCTGGTTGTTCGTCTGGTTGACGATCTTAACGATCGTTACACCCGGGGGCACGACAAAGACCAGTCCGACCTCAGCGTCGGACCCCTCGCGGGTCAACTCGCCGAACTCGACGTGCTGCAACTCGAGCATATGGCGGGATCCTCCCTCGGCCTCCGGCTCGAGGAAGAACTCGACATACTCCTCGTTGTTGCGCTTCACTGTCACGAAAAACCCATTTAGGAAGTATTCCTCGCCGTTCCGGTCGACCGCCTTGTACTGGTTCGTCCGCGCCGCGACGAAGTTGAAAACTTCGCCCGCCAGCGTCTGTGCTTCCTTCACGCGGAAGCGCACCAGGCACATGCGCTTGCCCTCGGGCACGCGAATCTTGTTGACCCGCGCCGCATTCGGGCCGTCCGGCTCCAGCCGCTTGCGCTCGCCCCAGTAGCGGCCCTTGACCAGAAACTCGCCCGCAAACTCCACGTCGCCGCTGCTGCGGGCCTTGGCCGGATCGACGTGGAACGGCAGGTCGTTGATCTCGCCGCTTTGGGTCAGCGCGCTGGCCAGATTGAACCGCCCGACGCCCGTGCCGGTGTTGCCGCCGCCCGAACTCGGCTCCTGCGTGGAGGCAACCGCCGCGTCCGGTCCGCCGGCCGGCGGCGCCTTGGCGATCTGCGATTCGTCGAGCGCGGCCCGCGCGAAGCGGCGATACTCGATGAAGTGCGGATCGAAGTCTTCGTCGACCTCGAAGAAAAAGTCGATCTGAATGTCGCCCATGCCGGGCTTGGCGAAGTTGTTGTCGATGTCCACCAGTCGCCGCACGTCCTTGCCCAGCTTGTCGTCCGCATTGCGCAGGATCGAGCAGGCGTAGTCGCGCGGTTTCTTGCCCGTGGTGACGCCCACCAGCCGAATCTGCGACGGCCGGAAGCGATGATGCGGCTCGTGCTTGTCGCGGTCGGCGGAGGTCTCGTTGAGGGTCGCGCGCACGCCGATGATCTTCATGCCCGCCGCGGCTTTGTACTTCTCGTTGCGGGTGAAATTCGGCTCAGGCGTATCCTTCGTCGGGAGTTCCTTGCGATAGCGCACGTCGAACGGCGCCGATTCGGTCCACCACGTGATGACGCTGATGCCGTTCTTGACGCCGTCGCGGTTCTTGCTCAGTTCGCGGATCGGCGCGGTCAGCGACTCGGCCTGCACGGTGTTGCTGGTCCAGAACACCCAGCGCAGGAAATCCGGATAGACGCTGGCGATCGTCGTTCCGCTGCTGACGCTGCCGCCGCTGAGCATCTTCACCAGCCCGATCGTGAACCCATCCGGGCTCAGCCAGATGCTATTGCGGTCGAACTGCGGGTGGCCGCGGTCGTCGTCCACGTCCGAGCGCTCCAGCCGCTGGAACATCAGTACGCGCCCGCCCAGCGGCAGCATCTGCAGCGCGATCATCAGCACGCCGGTGCAGATCTGCGCGACGATGAAGCCGCACACCGCGCCGCCGGCGAAATCGACCTGCATCGGCAGCCGCACGTTTCCGCGCATCAGGTTGTCGGCCAGCGACCGCAGGATGATCAGGGTCACTACGAAGAGCACGACGATGACGATCGGCGTGCTGAACGAGGGCGAAACGCCGAGCTGGCCGGTCGCCAGCCGATCGACGACTTCGAACGCGCCCAGCGCCACCACCGCCGCGACGATCGCGCACACCGCGTTGATGATGCCGCTGAACAACCCGTAGATCGAGTTGATGAACGTGATCGCCAGGATCATGACCAGCGCGATGATGTTCAGAACCATGGTGCGGGCTCCTTACTTCCCGGCCGTCGGGGCGGCGGCGCCGCCGCCGGGTTGCGGATTGGGCTTGGGCGTCGCCGCGGGGGTCGCGGCGGCGGCCGGCGCCGGATCGCGGGTGGCTCGCGCGACTTCCTGGATGCTGGTGACGCCGTCGAAGACCTTTGCGAGGGCGTGCTGCTGGATTCCCAGCCCGCCTTTTTTCATCGCATAGGCCTGCACGTCGCTGAACGAGCCGCCCTTGCGCAGCGCGTCGCGCAGCCCGTCATCGACGATCAGAATGTCGAACACGCCGACGCGGCCGACGTAGCCGCTGCCCTGGCAGTGCTGGCAGATGATCGGGTTGCCGTGCTTGTCGAACTGCGGCTCGGGCTGCCGGTGCAGGATCTTGTCGGCGGGGGCGTTGATCTTCCGCAGCATCTGCGGGTCGGGCTTGTAGGGCTGCTTGCACTCGCCGCACAGCTTGCGCACCAGCCGCTGATTGACGATCGCCAGCAGGCTCTTGCTCAGCAGCGCGTTGTCGCCCAGCAGCTTGATCCACTTCTTCATGGCGTCGAAGATGTCGGTCGCCGGCATCAGGATGTAGAACTTCTGCTTTTCCGCCGCCGCCTGCGCCGCGACGACCGCGGCGGCCTTGTCGCGGATGTCGGGCACCAGCACGATGTCGGGGCCGGTGCGCACGATCCGCTGCAACTCGGCGACGAAGGTCTTGTTCTCCGACGGTGCGAAGACGTTCTGCGTGATGTTGTCGACATCCAGCTCTTTCTGGCCATACTCGAGCGTCTGGATGTTCTGCAGAAACGCGTCGTGGCTGCGGGCGAACGTGTACAGCGTGGTCGTGATGCCGCTGCCCGGCGGCCCGCTCAGCAGCACCGTGCCGTGCGGCGCCTGCATGATTTCCTGGACCTGCGCCGCCTGTTTCTCGGTGAATCCGAGGTCCTTGACCTTGAAGCGCCGCTCCTCGCCCAGCACGCGCAGCCAGAGCTTTTCGCCGGCGGTCGAGCCGGTCGTCCGCACCTGAATGTCGAGCTTGTTCTCGCCGATCGCGGCCATCAGCTTGCCCGACTGCGGCTTGCGGCGCTCTTCCAGATTCAGCCGTGCGATGTTCTTGACGAACCCGATCAGGCCCTCGGCCTCGGCCCGCGTCAGCGGTTCGCGCTCGGCGGAAACGCCGTCGATCTGATAGGCGACCTTCGCCGCCTCGCCCGCCGGGGTGACCTCGACGACGCTGGCGCGGCGCCAGAGCGCGTCGAAAAACAAGTCTTGCGTCAGTCCGTAGTTCTCGCGCTGCGCCTCGTCGTCGGGAATGACGACGACCTTCTTGTCGGGCGAGGTCAGGCGGACGCGCTCCTTGACCTCCTTCACCTTCTTCTTGCCCTTGCCGCTGAAGCCTTCGCGCATCACGCGGCTCAGGTGCTCCGGCGTGCACACGCGGTCCGCGGGATCGACCAGGCCGTTGCGGTGGATCACGTACGCCGTCATCAGCGAGCCGACGCCGACCACGTAGATCGCCAGGCCGATCAGGAACTCCGGCACGAGCAGCAGCACGACCGTCCCGATCAGGCCGCTGAACACGACGATGAGATTCCAGATGATGCGGTAGGTGTTGACCGCCACGGCGTCCTTGTCGACCCATTGCGCGAAAAGCGCCCAGGCGGAGAACAGCAGCACGACCGCCGCAAGCTTGAGCGGGCTGAAATACAGCGCCGCGTCGGAGACCTGGGCGAGCAAATCAAGCGAGGCGAGCAGCGGCATGCGATCTCCAGCAGGAAGGCGACGCCCGTTCAGGTCGAAGGCACAGCACCGCCGCACCGTGGAGGGCGACGAGGCGCTGCGCGCGTCGTGCCGCGGCGGCGCGCCGTACCCTCACGCCGGCGGGCCGCGTCGGCCAAGCCAGTATAGCCGGTCCGCTCAAGGTCGCCAGCGCCGCCGGGCCGAAGCCTCCTGGCCGGGTCGGGTTCGGCATCGCGGGTGGCGATCCTGCGCGCGCCCCCGGCCTGCCGCCTCCGCCGCGTTATCGCTTCACGGCGATGATCTCGACCATCGCGGGCGTGTACAAGCACGCGCTCGGGTCGCCGCTGCGGGCCGCCCAGTCGCGGGCGAACGCCTCCTGATCGCCGGGGGTCAGATACCCCTTGGCCACCAGCGCCGGAACGAAGTTTCCAAAGAACGTATTCGGCCACTGCCAGAGCGGCTCGCCGGGTCGCGCGATGCGCACCAGCGGCTGGGTCGAGCGAATCTCGAACCCGCAGCGGGCCAACATCGCCGGCAACCGGCAACCGATCTCCGGGTCGCCCCCGCTATCGCGCCACGAACGCTCGGTCGCCACGATCGCGCCCGCGAACGCATCGCTGTGCGGGCAGAGCCGGATCGCGCCGTAGTTGTAGTAATCCTGAATGACGAACACCCCGCCCGGCCGCAGCGCCCGAGCCACGGCGGCCACCACGGACTCGGGGTCGCTCACGAAACAGATCACCCAGCGGTTGTATGCTCCGTCGATGCTGCCCGCGGTCAGATTCAACGATTGCACGTCGCCGATGCGCACGTCGATATTGCCCGCGCCGCGCGCCTCGGCCTGCCGCCGCAGATATGCGACAAACCGCTCCGAAACGTCGACCGCGATGACCCGTCCGCTAGTTCCGACCAGGTGGGCCAGGTCGAAAGTGGCGAACCCCGGACCACATCCCACGTCCAGCAACGTCTGTCCCGGCTGAAAGCCGCCGCGCTCCCACGCGGCGAACGCCTGCGCGCTCCACAGCCGGTGCTGCAATCCGAGGCGAACCAGCTCCGCATCGTTCGTGCCCAGCACATACTCGCGCTCGCCACCGCTCATCGCACTGCCTCCACGTCGCGGGCGCGGCGATCATCGCCGGCGCCGGCGCTGCTCGCCGGAATTCGACTGTGTGGCCCGGGTCCGCCCGCGTACGCCAGGCGAAACAGCGGCGTGGCCATGAGCGTCGTGACGATCGCCATGATGACCATGATGCTGAAGAGCTGCGGCGTGATGATGCCGCGCTCCAGGCCGATGTTCAGGATAATCAGCTCCATCAGCCCGCGGGCGTTCATCAGCGCGCCGACCGCGAACGCATCGCGGGGCGTCTCGCCGCTGGCCAGCGCCGCAGCCCAGCAGGCGATCAATTTCCCGGCGCAGGCCGCCGCCAGCGCGACCCCGGCGATCAGCCACAGGTACGCGCTGTCCACCAGGTCGATGCGGGTGTTCAACCCCGAATAGACAAAAAACAGCGGCAGCAGCAGGTGCGTCGTCAGCGGCGCCAGGCGTTGTTGAAGGTCGGCGCACAGCGTTCCGCGCGGCATCGCCGCGCCGAGCACGAACGCACCGAACACGGCGTAAAGCCCGATGATGTCAGTAAACCACGCCGCCAGCATCAGCAGCGTCAGGATGACGGTGAACTCAGCGCCCGAGACCCCGCCGCGCGTCGCGACCGCGCGGCCCAGCGGCCGCAATAGCGGCCCGACGATCAGGCCCACAAACAGTACGTAGGCCACGCCGCCGCCGATCGCGGTCGCGGCGATGGTCATGTTGTCCTTGAACATCGCCAGCACGACCGCCAGCACGCACCAGGCCGCGGCGTCGTCGATCGAACCCGCCGCCAGCGCCAGCGTGCCGAGCGGCGTTCCAGTGATGCCGCGCTCGTAGATGATCCGCGCCAGCATCGGAAACGCGGTGATGGCCATCGCCGCGCCCAGGAACAGCATCGCCTCGTAGGTGGCGACGCCTGTGCGGAAGAACGTCGAGTCGTTTGCAATGCACCACGCCAGCCCCGCGCCCAGGACGAACGGCGCCAGCATTCCCGCGGTGGAAACCGCCGCCGCCGCCCGCCACCGCGCTCGCAGGATCTCGACGCGAAACTCCGCTCCGACCAGGAACATGTACAGCGCCAGCCCGAGCTGCGCCACCGCGTAGAGAATGCTGGTGGCCGGCTGGGTCGGCGGAAACAGCGCCGTTTGAAGGTCCGGCGCGATCAACCCCAGCAGCGACGGCCCGAGCGCCACCCCCGCGATCATCTCGCCGACGACCTGCGGCTGACCGGCGAACCGCGCCAGCCAGCCCACCACCCGGCACGCCGCCAGGATGGCCGCAAGCTGCAGGAAGAACTGGACGGACAATTCGAGATTCGACACGCCGCAATCCCACGTCGCCGCCGATCGGGCAAGAGGTGGGAAGTGTATCCGTGCGGCAACCGGCGACCAACGCCTTCGCGTTGCGGCGGGCTCGCGCCTAGCTCAGGTCGGACTTGAGCTTAAGTCAGGGCGGGCTCGCGCCTACCTCAGGTCGGACTTGAGCCTGCTTGAGGCCGGGCTTCAGCCGGCCGGTGTTTGCCACCGGTTTCAATCGGTGGAAGGCGGCGGAGGGTGGCGTGGTCGGCTCTGGAAATCGCAATCTCGACTGCGCGCTCGACTATGTGCGGCGACCACGCGAGCACCATGCCAACCTCCATGTTCAGGCCCGGCTTGAGGCTTGCGGAACGGCGGCTGAAGCTGCATCAAGCCCGGCTGAAGCCGGCTATGAACGAAAAGGCACGAGGACTTGGTCTGGTGCGGACCGCACTCCACCGGCTAAAGCGGGTGGCAAACGCCGGTCGGCTGAAGCCGACCGCTCGCGATCTGCGCCGCACAAACGCGGCCCGCGACGAGGTTGGTTAGGCACGCATGCGTAACTTCTCGAGCTTCTCGGTGGCGCGGGTTTTTAACCCGTGAACCTGTGTAGCACCCGTGTCCAACCTCGCTGCTACCCACATCATTCGAAGCGCGTCCGGTTTCTTGCGTTCAGTCCCGAAGGGACGCGGGAGTGCAGCCACGGGTGAAGCGGAGGCCGCAGCCCGGAGCGCAACCCGTGGAGGATCGATCATGACGTGCGGTCGCCGCCCCCGCAGGGGCGGTGGGAGCGTTGGTGCGGTGGAAGGACCGGTCGCGCAGTATCTTTTGCCCCGCCGGGGCGAAGACGCCTCGAAACGACTGCCACGGGTTCCGTCGCCGCTGCGCGTCGACTCCCCCCGTGGCTACAATCCGCGACTCCTTCAGAGTCGAAGCTCATGCAACGGAATTGTGGGTAAAAGCAAGCCCAAGAACAGTGGCGCACCGCACACCACCCAGGCGACGCGCACGCGGGCTCCGGCCTCGCTCCTCGGGTTCGACGCCCCTCGCCGGTCGGGATGCTCGAACCTGACGTGGAACACGCCGCGCGCCACCGCCCGCTCAGCCAGACCCGATCTCAGCCCCGACCGATCCGCGCGAGGAGCGTGCGAGTCCGCGCCAGTGAACCCGCCGCATCCTCGCCCGTACTTTCATAGATCGACTGCGCACAGCGCAGATGGGCGCAGGCCTCCGCCGGTTGCTGCGCTTCCGCGAGGAGTGCGCCGAGCTCCAGGTGCACCGCCGCCAGTGATACATCGTCCGGTGCGACGCGCCCGTCCGCCTCATCCAGCGCATTGCGCAGCAGCAGCAGCGCTTCCGGCGCGCGGCCGGCGGCGTGCAGCACTGCAGCGCACTCGACCGCCGCCTCGAGCGCTGCGGACCAGCGCTCAAGCTCGCCGAGCGCGCGTCGCGCTTGAAGCAGCGCGTCCGACGCCTCGTCGAAGCGCGCGCTCGCGGCCAGGTAGCGGCCGTACCGCTGAAGCAACAGCGCGACGCGATGGTGCCGCGTTCCGTAGATGGCGACCATGCCGCGATACGATTCTTCGAACAATCCCTGAGTCGCCGGCCCGAGTTCCTCGCGCTGCGCGAGCACGTCGGCGAGGCTGGACGCCGCGAGCATCGTGTCGAGGTGCGGGTTGTCGCCGTGCAGCGCGCGCGCCAGCGCCAGCGCTTCGCGAAATCGCGGCTCCGCATCGCCCAGGCGGCCAGCGGCGACATACAGGGTGCCGAGGTTGTTGAGTGCGTAGGGCAGGTATTCGCTCTTGGGGCCGAACGAAGCGACGTAGCGGCGAATCGCTTCCTGGTACCAGCGCTCGGCATCGTCGAATTTGCCCAGCGACTTCTTGACCAGCGCCACGCTGTTCGCCGCCCGCGCCAGGTACGGATCGCCCGGGTTCACGGAGTGCTCATAGGCGGTCCAGGCCGCCTCGACCGTCCGCTCCGCGTCCTCCAGCCGGCCAAGCACGCGATAGGTGCGGGCCAGCGCGTCGAGCGCCTCGGCGACCGGCAGCGAATCGGGGCCGTGGATGCCGCGCCGCAGCGCGAGCGCTTTGCGATAGTGCGGCTCCGCAGCCGCGTCCATTCCCAGCTCGCGATACGTGTTCGCGATGGTCATTCGCAGGGCGGCGTCGGCGGCGGGTTCGATCGTGTCCTGGCCGATCTCGAGCTTCTCGGCGGCCCGATCCAGCATTTCGCGGAGCGTCAGCGTCGCGCCGCGCGCGCCGCCGCTGCGCCCGGCAGACAGCAACATTTCCTGAAAGAAGTCCTTGATGAGGCGGGTTGTGTACGCCTCGCGCCCGGCCTCCGCTAGCGCCCTGGTGGCCTGGTCGCTTTTCTCGTCCGCACGGATCCGCTCGCGATCCGCGCGAATGTACAACGCCGTGCTGACGGTCGCCGCGGTCGTGGTAAGCAGCAGAAAGCCGCTGGTCACCACCACGGCCGCCCGATTGCGGCGGACGAACTTGCGGAACTGGTAGGCGGCGCTGGGCGGGTGCGCCAGCACCGGCTCGCCGCGCTGTCGCCTCTGAAGATCGGCGCGGAGCGCGTCGACCGATGCGTACCGCTGGTCGGGATCGGCCTGCAGCGCCTTCATCGCGATCGCGCTCAATTCGCCATCGGCCGCCGGGTTGAGCGCGGCCGGGGGGCGCGGCCCGCGTTCCACAATTCGCCGAAGCGCTTCGGACGGGGACAGGGTCGGCTCGATCGGGGTGGCGCCGGTGAGGTACTGATACAGCATGGCGCCGAGCGAAAAAACGTCGCTGCGCACGTCGCCGACTGCGCTTTCGCCCCGAAGCTGTTCGGGGGGTGCGAACGCGGGCGTGCCCAGCATCGCGCCGGTCTGCGTGAGTCTCGCGACGTCCGACGAGTCGTCGAATCGCCGTGCCAGCCCGAAATCGAGCACGTGCGGTTCGCCCCTGGCGTCCACTAGGATGTTCGACGGCTTCAGGTCGCGGTGGAGCACCCCGCGCTGGTGGGCATGCTGCACCGCATCGCAGACTCGCGTGAAGACGTGTAGCACTTCGCTCAGCGCCCGCGGCCGGTCGCCGGCGGACCTGGCCCAGACATCCAGGGGCTCGCCGTCGATCCACTGCAACGCAACGACCAGTTGGCCGTCAATCTCGTGGGCCCCATAGACCGAGACGATGTTCGGGTGGGCCAGCGCCGCCGCAGCCTCGATCTCGCGCTCGAAGCGGGCGCGCATCGCCGACGTCGCAAACACGCCGGCGGCCAGGCGCTTGAGCGCGACTTCCCGCGCCGGTCGATCCTGCCGCGCGCGGTACACCAGCCCCTGGCCGCCGCGGCCCGCTTCGGCCAGTAGTTCGAACTCGCCCAGGCGACCCAGAACGGGACGCCGCATGCGCGCCGCCATCGATTCAAACCACACCGCGGCTTCCGCATCGAAGCCGAACTTTCCCCGCAACGCGGCGTCGAGCGGCGGCGCGGGCTCGCGCGCCGCGGACCGATTGCGGTCGGGCGCCGTCACGCGGTGCGATCCTCTTCCGCCACTTGCTGCGCGATGAGCATTTCCATGCGATCTCGAATTCGCTGGCGGGCCTTGTACACGGCCTGTTCATCCATCTGCAGCTCGCGAGCCAGTGCGGCGACTTCGGCCCCGCCGAGACTGCGATCCAGTATCGCCAGGTCACGCTCGGAAGCCGACTGACGCAGCGTTTCGATCGCGCGCCGATAGTGATGCGCGACCCACTCTTCCTCCCAGACCTGCGCGGCGGCAGGGTCGTCCTCACCGTTCGTGACCCGCGCGGGTACTCGACTTAGATCTAGCGGCCGTGCAACGCGGTCTGAACAAGCGGACCACGCCGAAATCGCATTCTGGGCGCAACGAAACAGATAGCCACGAAAACGACCGCGTTCGGGGTCATACGCGAAGTTCGGCAAGTTCCGAACGAGCGCGGCGAGCACGCTCTGCGCCAAATCTTCGGCATCCACGATCTTCACCCCGCGCCGGCGAAAGAAGCGGATCAGCCACTCGCGGTAGCGCGCGTCGAATTCGGCCCACGCCGCCTGGTCGGCAGGGTCGCGAACACGCATCAGTAGTGAAGGTGGTGTTGTATGCACGATGTCCCGGCGGCGCCTGCCGCATGTCTGCCGTCGGCGCGTCCTGCGCCGGTCGAATGCTCAACGAGCGCACGACCCATAAACACGCTTGCCGCCCGAAGCGGTCGAGGTGTTCTTTTATCGTAACGCGGGGCCCTGCGCGTCGCGTGCAGATTCTGAAGCGAGATTCGCCCATTTGGCGCGCCGCGGTTCTAGGACGGGTTGAGCGCGGTCGGTATCGAGCGCGCTGACTCTTGGCCGCCCCACGTTGAAACGGCGCCCACGGCGAGCGGAGCCGATCCGCTCCAATGTCCGCCGAGTGCGCACGGAGAACAGAGTGATTAGCCGGATTCCGCTCGTTTCCTGCATTGCCGCACTGGGAGCGCTGAGTTCGGTCACGACCGCCCGCGCCCAGAATCGTTCGACCTCGTACCAGGGTGAGCTCAAGGATAACGGGGCGATCACTCCCGGCCACACACACTACAGCATGACCCTCCGGCTCTATGACGCCGCCACGCTCGGGAACCTGCTCGAAGCAAAGAAACGGACTGCGACGGTCGCAAACAGCCTCTTTACGACGGCGCTTGACTTTGCCGTCTCGCACTTCAACGGCGGCGGGTGGCACGACTCGCCGCGGCGTGGCGTTCCGCCTTGCGACACCGTCTCGCGGGAAAGTGCGAATGGTGAAGCTGACTCACGCGACCGGTGGCGCGGGGGTGGCCGAGCCGCACTCCGGGCAGCGGCCGCTGGTCACGCCGGTGAGGTTGTAGCCGCAGCGGCAGTGGCCGGGCCGCCGGCGGCGGTCGAGGAACCACAGCAGGAGCGTGGGGAGCAGACTTGCGACGAAGAGTGTCCAAAGCGGGATACGAAGCGTGATCGCACCGGTGGAGCCGCTGTGCTCGTAGAAGACTGGCGGCCAGAGGTATGCCGTAGCGAACCCAAAGTCCCAGCGCGTAACGCGCTACGTCGGGTCTCGTTCGAGGTAGGGACGGCTCCGCGCGTACTCCGCTTCGCTCATCGGCACCGTTGCGATCCAACAAGCGCTTGTGGCAACTTCGAACGTCCAGAGCGGCCAGGTCTTGTGACAGTAGCCGAACGTCCACCAGATGTTGAGGACGGAAACACCCACGATCAGCACGCACATCCCCGTCCCCAGCCACTTAAGCACCCGAACCCCGCGTCGCCGAAGAGCCATGTGGGCAGTGTAGTGGGGGAAAGTGCGAAGGGCGAAGAGCGAGTCAGACGGGGCCGGCTTTGAAGCGGGTGTGGCAGATGGCGCGGCCGGGTGCAGCGTGCCGCTGCTCCTCGCCAGACCGTCTCGTTGGTTGCCTCTCTGCACTCGCTACTCGCTATTCGCTACTCCAACTCGCTCTTCGCCGTCTCCGCCGGCCGGCGGTTGCCGCGGCCACTGGTCCTGATCCACCCTTCGAAGCCACGCTCGCAGCCGGGCCGCCGCCGCACTGTCCAGGTTCGGGCCGGCGCGGCCCAGTTGGTACTCGGCGTTGCCGGCGATGTGGCGGTCGAACCCGCCGAGATCCCAGACGTGCGCCAGGCCGCTGGCCCCCGATGCGACCAGGTAGCGGCCCGATGCGTCGAACCCCACGGCCAGAACGTCCCAGTCGTCAAGCGCATCCAACGTAACCAGGCAGCGCCCGGCGCGCGCGTCCCACAGCTTCACCGTGCCGTCCGCGGATGCCGACGCCAGCAGGGCCGCATCGCCCGGGCGGAACGCAACGTCGAACACCGCGGCGGCGTGTCCTTCCAGCGTGTGGAGCGGTGCGAACGAATCCGCGTCCCAGACGCGGATCTCGTGACTCCAATCGCCCGCGGCCAGCAAGGCGCCGTCCGGCGAGTACGCGGGCGTCCACACCGACGCGCCGCCGGCCAGGCTGGTCACCCACGCGCCGTCCAGCCGCCAGACGCTGACGGCGACGTCGCGTGTGGAGACCGCCAGTTCCGCGGCGTCCGGGCGAAACGCGATCCCCAGCACCTGGTTCGCGAATGGCGGCAGCCGCAGCACGACGGCGCCGCTATCGATATCGAGCACCTCGACCGACCGGTCCGCGAGGCTGTGCGCGATCAGCCGGCCATCCGGGCTGATGGCGATCGAAGCGCTGTTGGCGCTGGAATGCCGATCAAGCTCCAGCAGGCAGCGCCACGTGGCGGCGTCCCAGACGCGCAGCATCAGGTCGTTGGCCCCCGTGACTACGCGGCGGCCATCCGGCGTGAAGTGCACGGACCGAATGCGGCTGCGGTGTGCGGCGAACCGATCCAGCAGCCGCCCATCGGCGGCGTCCCAGATTCGCAGGTCGCCCGCGACGTCTCCAGTGACCACGCGGCCCGCGTCGGGACTGATTCCGGCGGAAACACGGCTGTCGTGCGGGCCGAGCGCGCGCTGGGCGGCAATGTCCGCCCCCAGGTCATACGCCCGCACCTCGCCGCTGCCGACGCCCCAGACCAGCGTCGCTCCGTCCGGGCTCAGGCTGGCGCCCGCGACGCCGTCATGCAGCGGAAGGGAGCGCGCCCGCGACAGCGTGCGCAAATCCCACAGGTCCAGCCTCCACCAGCCCATCGAAGCGAGCCAGCGGCCGTCGGGCGTAATGAACAGCGCCCGCACCGTGCCGTTGTTGGCCTGCAACTCCGCGAGGCACTGTCCGCTGGCCAGATCCCACTGGCGAATGCCGCGGTCGCCGCTGCCGGAGTAGAGGGTGAGTCCATCCGGGGAGAACGCCAGTCCGGTCACGTTGCCCGAGTGGCCGTCGAGCACGCGCGTCGGCGCGTCCTGTAACTGGTCCCATATCAGAATCTGGCCGAACATCGTACCGATCGCCAGCGGCGTCCCCCCGGCGGCGATGGCGACGCCGCTCGGGCGCAGGCCGCCGAGCTCCAGACTTGCAGCGCACGCGCCGCTGCGCGCGTTCCAGACGATCGCTCCGGCGTCGTCCACGGCCAGGAGCAAGTCGCCGCCGGGGAAGTAGCGCAGCGCGCGAACGCCGGATGGATGTGCGTTTTCGATTACGTGTTCGACCTGCCGGACCTGCGCGTTCCAGATGACGATGCGGCGGTCCTCGCCGCCGCTGGCGAGTTGTCGTCCATCGGGGCTGCACGCGACGGACAGCACGTTGCCGCGATGGGCGCGCAGCACGGCCATCAGCGTCCAGGTCTGCGTGTCCCAGAGCTTGATCTGCCCATCGGCTCCGGCGGTAGCCACCCACTTGCCGCGCGCGGCATGGGCGATGGCCCATACGTTTCCGGCGTGCGCCTGGACGGTGGCGCGGCTGGGCGTGTGTGCATAGAGCTCCCAGAGGGCCCAGAAGGTGTGCGCGGAGTCCGGATCGGCGAGATGCTCGTACCAGAGGACTTGCTCTGCGGCGCGGAAATTCCCGGTCCGTCCCAGGAGCCGGCCGCGCTCGATGTTGCTGATACGCAGCGCCGCCGCGCGCTGCGCGGCGATCGCGTCCGCGCGGCGGCGCTCGCGCTCCGCGAGGTCGCGGGCGCTGTCCGAAGCGACGCGCAGATCGCTCTGCTCGTCGGCGAGCACGCGGTTCCGCTGCGCCTGCAGAAACGACAGCACGCTGAACGTCGACAACGTGGCGACGAACAGGGCTGCGAAGGCCGCCAGGCCGCGATAGCGCCGCAGCGTCTTGCGAAGGACATACAGCGCCGAGTCGCGCTTGGCCTCGATCACACCGCCCGCAAGGTATCGGCGGATGTCGGCGGCCAGGTCCGCGGCGCTCTGATAGCGCCGCGCCCGCGGCTTCTCCAGCGCCTTGGCCACGATCGTCTCGATTTCGCCGCGGCACGCGCGGTTGACGACGCCCAGGCGCGGCGGGTCCGCTTCGCGAATGCGGCGCGTGGCCTCGACGATCGAGCAACTGCTGAAGTCATGCGGCAGCACGCCGCTCAGGAGCTGGTAGAGGATCACGCCGAGCGTGTACACGTCCGAGCGCGTGTCGATCTCGGCCGGGTCGCCGACGACCTGTTCCGGGCTCATGTACGCCAGCGTGCCGACGATTTGCCCGATGCCGGTTTGGAGCGTGGTGAGATCGCGATCCGGGTCGGTGGTGCGGGCCACGCCGAAATCCAACACCTTGGGCCGGCCGTGCTCATCGACCAGGATGTTGGCCGGCTTGAGATCGCGATGGATGATGCCTTTCTGATGAGCGTACTGCACCGCGTCGCAGACCTGCGCAAGCAGCTCAAGCCGCTCCCGCAGGTTGCTGCGGCGTCCCAGCGCGTAGGCGTCCAGCGGCCGGCCCGCCACGTACTCCATTGCGAACCAGGCCTGTACGCATTCGCCCACCAGCGATGTCCCGGCCTCGTAGACCTGGGCGATGCCGGGATGCTGCAGGCGGCCCAGAATCTGGGCTTCGTATTCGAAGCGTTTGAGCGCCGAGGGCGAGGCGGCCCGCGGCTTGAGCACCTTCAGCGCCACCGTGCGGCGCGGGTTCTCCTGCTCGGCGAGATACACCACCCCGAATCCGCCCTCTCCCAGAACGCGCTGGATGCGATAGGAACCGATGCGCTCCGGAATCGGCGGCGGCTGAGTGGTGGTTCCGCGCAGCCCATTGGTGGTGAATTGCATGCCCGCCGCGATTGCCGGCGTGCGAAAAATGGCCTGGGGCTGATCGTCGAACGCCAGCAGGGCGTCCACTTCGCGCCGCATCTCCGCGTCGCCGTTGCACGCCTCAGCCAGAAACTGCGGTCGCGCCGCCGGATCGATGGCCAGCGCAGCGTGGAAAATCTGGTCGACCCGCTGGAACTGTTCCGGCGTCACGCACCCGGCTCCACAATCCGCGACCGGGCGAAGCGCAAATTCCCGATGCGACGGCCGTCCGGTCGCCGGCGATCATACCCGATGCGTCGAACACCCCCGGCCGCAGCGCTGGGGCCGGCACACGCACCTGGGTCTGACCGGCGAGCACCAAACGGGCGGGTCAGGCGCAAATCGAGCGGCGCAGGCCGTCTGCCGCTTGTTGTATCACCCGCAGCTCGGTTTTCCCGAGTCGATCGAGGTTGCGAACCTGCATCTGCATGCGCGGGTTGCCCGCAAGCGCCGCCCTGTGGCGCTGCAGGAAGTCCCAGTAAAGCGTCGTAAACGGGCAGGCAGCTTCGCCGCTGGCGCGATCGGGACGAAAGCGACAGTCGCGGCAGTAGTTGCTCATCCGCTGAATGTACTTGCCGCTGGCCACGTAAGGCTTGGACGCCATGACGCCGCCGTCCGCATACTGCGACATGCCGAGTGTGTTGGGCAGCTCGACCCATTCGACCGCATCGACGTAAACGGCCAGGTACCACTCGTGCACCGCCTGCGGTCGCACCCCCAGCAGCAGCGCGAACAGCCCCGTCACCATCAGCCGCTGAATGTGGTGGGCATAGCCGTAGTCGAGCGTTTGCCTGATCGCCTGTCGCAGACAGTTCATTTCGGTCTGTCCGGTCCAGTAGAACGCCGGCAGCGGGAGGTGCGCCCCCAGCGCGTTGCGTGCCAGGTACTCCGGCATGAACCGCCAGTACACGCCGCGGACGTACTCGCGCCACCCCAAAATCTGCCGGATGAATCCCTCGACCGCGTTCAGCGGAGCGCGGCCGCGGCGATACGCGTCCTCGGCGGCGGCGAGCACCTCGCGCGGATCGAGCAGCTTGAGATTCATGCTCGCGGAGAGCAGCGAGTGATACAGGAACGGCTGATCGACCCACATCGCGTCCTGGTACTGACCGAACTGCGGCAGGCGGTGCTGCACGAAGTCACGCAACGCCGCCGCCGCCTGCTCGGCGGTCACCGGCCACGCGAAACGATCCAACCGCCCGGGGTGAGCGGCGAAGCGACGCTGCACAAGCTCCAGAACGCCGCGCGTCGTCGCGTCCGGCGCGAAAGCCGGCGGAGCCGCCAGCAATCCCGGCCCCTGGCGTCCGAACGCGCCACGGTTCTCCACGTCGTAGTTCCACCGCCCGCCGACCGGCTGATCGCCGTCCATCAGGACGCCGGTGCGGCGGCGCAGGGTGCGATAGAAGAACTCCATGCGGAGCTGTTTGCGGCCCTCCGCGTGCTCGGCGAACTCCTCCGGTGTTGAGAGAAAGTGGCGATCCGCGCGGATGTCGAGGTCCACTTCGGCCGCGCGTGCCGCCGCACGCAGCGACTGTTCGACGCGGTAGTCCCCGGGTTTCACGACGATCGTCGTTTGGGGTCGACAGGAACGCAGCACAGCGCCCAGCGCGGCGGCCAGCGTCGTCTCGCCCGGCATTGCGTCAAGCTCTCGGTAGAGCACGGTGATCCCCGCCGACTGGAGCCGATCGCGGAAGTGCCGCATGGCCGCGAGAAACACGGCGATGCGCGGCTTGCTCGCCCAGACGTGAGTCGCCTCCGCCGCCGCTTCCGCCATCCAGACGGCGTCGCGCTGCCGGTCAAACCCGTCCAGCGCCGCCGACCCCGCGTCAAGCTGGTCGCCCAGAACGATCACCAGATTGCGCTCGACTCGTGGATGCTTCGTCATCGTTCGAATCCTAAGTCGCGACAGTCGCACAGCGGCGCTAAAACTGCTGTGCAAAACCGTCGGGGCCGATTTCCGCGACGGGGTGTAGCCGAGTAGATTTCCGGGCGCGTCGACCCGCGGCCGCAGGGCCCCAGCGCCCGCGGCGCGACGCGTGAATCGGAGCCTGCGATGCTGCACATTCCCGTCCTGCGGCGCGGCGAACCCTACGCCAGCGTGGACCAGTCGATCATCGTGCACCATGCCACCGGCGAGCCGGTCGCCGCGGTCAGCCAGGCCAACAGCGGCCTGCTGGTGCGCGACATCCATCGCTGGGACGACACGGTGCTGGAGCGTTTTCGCATCCGCGAACTGATCGAGATGACCCGCCGCGCCGGCGAGCTCTTCATGAACGCCGAGCTCCCGCTGGGCGATCCCGCCGGACCGCGCCAGAGCTTCGAGGACTACCTCCGGCAGCTCTCCGCCACGACCGGCATGCCGCTGAGTTACGGCCGCGGCAATGCGGCGAAGATATACAAGGTCATGGCGGAGATTGACGTGGTCATCGCCGGGCTGACGCGCGGATTTCCGCTGGAAATCCTGGATAGCGGCTGGGGCAGCGACGGCGGTCGCACGCTGAGCTTCTATCGCGCCGGGCGAATCTTCGGGGCGGTGCTGCCGAGCAATTCGCCCGGTGTGCATTCGTTGTGGATCCCCGCGATCGCGTTGAAAGCGCCGATCGTGCTCAAGCCCGGCCGCGAGGAGCCGTGGACGCCGCTGCGCGTCATCGAGGCGTTCGCGGCGGCCGGCGTGCCGCGCGCGGCGCTCGGTTTCTATCCGACCGATCACGCCGGCGCCGGCGAGTTGTTGCGGAGCGTGAGCCGCGCGATGCTCTTCGGCGACACGGCGACGACCCGACCCTGGGCCGGCGACCCGCGCGTCGAGATTCACGGTCCGGGGTTCAGCAAAGTCGTCCTGGGCGACGACGCGGCGGACGACTGGGCGCGACACATCGACGTGATCGCGTCGTCGATCGCCGCGAACGGCGGCCGGTCGTGTATCAACGCGTCGGGCGTCTGGACCCCGCGAAACGGTCGCGCGATCGCCGCGGCGCTGGCCGCGAAGCTCGCGGCGGTGCGGGCGCTGCCGGTCGATGATCCGCGGGCGGAGATCGCGGCCTTCGCGAATGCCCGCATGGCCGAGAGCATCAGCGCCGCGATCGACGCGGGGTTGCGCGAGCCCGGCGCGGAGGACGTCACGCAGTCGGTCCGCGGCGGCGGGCGGCTCGTTTACGCGGAATCGAGTGCGGGCGGGCGAAAGATCGCGTATCTGCTCCCGACGATCGTGCGCTGCGACGCGCGCGAACACCCGCTGGCCAATCGCGAATTCCTGTTCCCCTTCGCCGCGGTGGTGGAATGCCCGGCGGCCGAGATTCCCGCGGCGATCGGGCCGAGCCTGGTCGTCTCCGCGATTTCGCGCGATGAGGCGTTCATCGCGTCGCTTATGGCGGCGTCGAACGTCGACCGGCTGAACGTCGGGTCGATCCCGACGTGGCGACTGTCGTGGGACCAGCCGCACGAGGGCAACCTGTTCGAGCACTTGTATCGGCAACGGGCGTTTCAGGCGGAAAGCGCGGCATGACCTCGCCAGAAGCGACGGAGCTGGTACCCGGCTCACCGGTTCGGGTGCTCGCCGGCGGCGGTGCGGTGCGGCGCCTGGGCGAACTCGCGCGGAGCGAGAAGGCGACGCACGCGCTCCTCGTCAGCGACGCGGCGATTGCAGCCCTGGGATACGTCGAAGCTGCGGCCGGCAGCCTGCGGGCGGCGGGGCTGCACGTCACCCCGTTTGTCGGTGCGGAACCCAACCCGACGACGCACACCGTGGACCGCGGCCTCGCTTGCGCCGCGGGACGGGGCATCGACCTTATTGTCGGACTCGGCGGCGGCAGCGCCATGGACTGCGCCAAGGCAATCAACCTCCTGCTGACCGGCGGCGGCGCGATGAGCGACTACCGCGGCGATCCGCCCGCGGCGGTGCTGGCCGCCCGCAAGCCGCTGCTGCCCATGATCCTGGCGCCCACCACCGCCGGCACCGGTAGCGAAGCGCAGTCATTCGCGCTGATTAGCGATGCCGACACGCACATGAAGATGGCTTGCGGCGATCGGCGCCTGCCGACCGCCGGAGGTTTGCGGCCGCGCTGGGCGATCCTCGACCCGGACCTGACCCGCACGATGCCGCGATCCGTGGCGGCGGCGACCGGAATCGACGCGCTTTCGCACGCCGTCGAGACGGCCGGCTGTCGAGTGCGGACTCCGGAGTCGCGTCGACTCTCCCGACTGGCGTGGGAGAAGCTCTCGCAGAACCTTGAGCGATCGCTCCGTGATCCTGGCGATGCGGCGGCCCGCGCGGAGATGCTGCTGGGTGCGCATCTGGCCGGCGCGGCCATCGAGCAGGCCATGCTGGGGGCGGCGCACGCCTGCGCGAATCCGCTGACGGCCCGGTTCGACACGACGCACGGCGTCGCGGTCGGCGTAATGCTGCCGGCGGTCGTGCGCTACAACGCGAGCCGCGGCGCGAATCCATATTCCGATCTGCTCGCGGCGGGCGCGGAGCTGGCGGAGACTATCGAGGCGCTGCTGAGCGCCGCGGGACTGCCGCGGCGCATTCGCGAGCTGGGCGTGCCGGCCGAAGCGCTGCCCGAGCTTGCGGGCCTCGCGGCTTCTCAATGGACCGCGGGATTTAACCCGCATCCCGTGGGGGCGGAGCAGTTGTTGGAGGTTTATCGCGCAGCGTGGGGGTAGCGGGGCAGGCTGCACGTCTTATGGCGCCGGTCTATTGACCGGTGTTTGTCTTTGCGGCTCTCCGATCCGGCCGCCGGGCGCAGTGCTCTACGTGTCGCACGCCGCGCCGGCTGCCGCATTCTGAAGCGCGATGTTCGCATTCCGCCGCCACATGCGGGCCGTCGCGCGGCGCGTTGCCGAGTCGTCCGTCATGCGCTTCCACGCCGAGTGCCGCAGCTCCGTCAGCGTCGCCAACGGCACGCGGGCGGGCAGCCGCGACGCCATGATCTCCGCTTGCCGTCCCTGCGGCGCGCGGCTGTTGTACGGACAAACGTCCTGACAAACGTCGCAGCCAAACACCCAGTCGCCGATGCCCGCGCGCAATTCCGCCGGCGGATCGGCGCGATTCTCGATCGTCAGATACGAAATACAGCGCCGCGCGTCCATCTGATACGGCGCCAGGAACGCCTGCGTCGGGCACGCATCGATACAGCGCGTGCATGCGCCGCAGTGGTCGGTCGCCGGCGCGTCCGGTTCCAACTCGATGGTGGTGAACAGCTCGCCCAGAAAAGCGTACGACCCCTGCCGTTCGTGCAGCAGGAGCGTGTTCTTGCCGATCCAGCCCAGTCCCGCCGCCGCCGCCAGCTCGCGCTCCATCACGGGCGCCGTATCGACGCAGATTCGCGACTCGAACGTCTCGGGCAAGGCTTCGCGCAGCTTGCAGACGAGCGTCGCGAGCATGTCGCGCAATACGCGGTGATAATCCGCGCCGCGCGCGTACGCCGCGATGCGTCCGGTAGCCGCGCGATCTTGCTCGCCGCGCGACTCCTGCGCTTCCGCCGCCCGCGCGTAGCCCAGCGCGACGCAGATTACCGATCGCGCGGTGGGCATCAATCGCGAGGAGTCGGCGCGGAGGTCGGCGCGGCGTGCCAGGTAGCTCATCGACCCCATCTGGCCGTCGGCCACCCAGTGCCTATAATATTCGGCTCGCGCGGACGGACCGGGACGGGTTATCCCCACGCGGTCGAAGCCGGTCTCCTGCGCTAGCGTGTGGACCAGACTGGACTTAGCGCGCGGTGACATCCGGTCGATGGTACCGGGGTTCCCAACCAGTTCCCAGCCGGGCTGAGGGTCGCAGCGACCGTCCCCGTGGAGCGGCCGAATGTTCAATTATGACTGGTTTCACAGCGGCGGACTCCAGCGGCAGATCGTGGAAGCCCGGCGGCGCTGCGGCTACAAGAAGTTCCCCGAGGCGCGCGGCGCGAAGGCGCCGGGGGCGGACTTCGACGCGTATTGCGACGCGCTCCACACGCGCATCGTGCTGTACATGAAGGACGGTTTGACGTATGAGATGAAGGAGATCGCCGACATCGGCACGGCCAGCGCGATGGCGTTCGAGTGCGTGCCCGTCGACGAGAACTACCAGGTCGGATCGTACGTGATTGTCGTGCCGTTCGAGGACATCGCCCGGGTGGAAGTGTTCGCGGTTCATCCGGACGACAAACCGCAGGAGACGCTGCGGATTCCGGGATTCCGCGCCGGGGACGCCAACCGCGACTAGCCGCGCTCCGCGTGCGGGTGTAACACGCCGGAAGCGGGGAGCATCCGAGCAGGCGCGATGCTGGCGCCGGCCGGATCGCGGCGAGCGAAAACCGGGGAGAGACGCATGATGCGTTCGGCCCTTCTGGCAGCCGCACTCACGATTCTCACGCCGCT
The DNA here is from genome assembly GCA_964631045.1 of uncultured Planctomycetales bacterium. GTDB lineage: Bacteria > Planctomycetota > Phycisphaerae > UBA1845 > Fen-1342 > CAZVWB01. Next base: position 10,561 of record CAZVWB010000013.1, on the reverse strand, counting down.
TTCGGGCTGCGTCTCCGGCTTCACGGAGCAGGCCCGCAACGGCATCACTTTCTACTGCCCGGGGGCGGGCAACGTCGATTTTGGCGACGTGGGCATTCGCCAGGGCCTGGAAGCGGCGGGCTACACCGGCCAGGTGGCCTCGGTGACGTGGACCGTCTCCGTGAACCCGGCGATCGACCAGGCCGTGCGCGTGAACGCGCGGCTGGGGGCGGCGAGCCTGGCCGACGCGATTCGTCAATACAAGCGCAAGTTCCCCGACAAGCCGGTGAACATCATCGGGCTTTCGGCCGGGACGGGCGTCGCCATCTGGGCGCTGGAGAACACGCCGCTGGACGCCAAGGTCGACAACGTCATTCTGCTGGGTTCCAGCCTGTCCTCGTCCTATGACGTGACCGAAGCCCTGAAGCGCGTCAACGGGAAGATTTACAACTACTACTCGACGAGCGACGCGGTGCTCGCCATCCCGATGAAGGTCTTCGGCACGATCGACGGAGCGTTCGGAGAGGATGGCGCCGGGGCCGTGGGGCTGCGGTCGCCGCGCGGCCGCGACCGGATCGTGAACATCCCCTGGCGCAGCGAGTTCAGCCGCTACGGCTACAACGGCGGCCACACCGACTCGACCAGCAGTCCGTTCGTCAAGGCGGTGCTCAGCAAACACGTCATCACGCGCCCGGACGGCGCGACAGATGGAAAAGTCGCCGCCACGCAGCCGGCGCAACGGTCTCCGGCCGGGCGTCCGGTGCGAGCGACGCCGCAGTAAGCAGCGCCTCCCCATCCGCGACATCCTCCCAGTCGCGCACGCAGCGCCGCAGCATCTTTCGCCGCGTTTGAAATCCGCGCTGCACGAAGCGCGCGAACGCCGCCGCGTCCGCACTCGCGACCTCCGCGACGGCCAGCGGACGCACGCGGATCAGCGTCGAATCGACTTTCGGCCGCGGCCAGAACACCGCGGGCGGCAGCGTGGCGAGCAGTTCGACGGTCGCCAGCGTCTGGGCGACGACGGAGATCGGGCCGTACGCCTCTTCGCCCGCGGTCGCGGCGAGGCGCTGCGCGACCTCCTTCTGAACGGTGCAGACCATGCAACTGAACAACGGCTGACCGCAGAGCAGGTCGATCAGCAGCGGAGTCGCCACCTGATATGGCAGATTCGCGACCAGCTTGTAGCCGCCGGGCGGCGTCGGCGGCTCGGCCGTTAGCGCCGCGAGCACGCGCGGCTGAATCGTGTGCTTGTCGGCGAGCACGTCGTCCGCGATCAACGTGAACCGCGGATGGTCGGCGAACTGTTGGCGCAGGAGCGCCTGCAATCCGACGTCGATCTCGACCGCGACGACACGCGCGCCACTCTCGAGCAGCAGACCCGTAAGCGAGCCCGTGCCCGGCCCGACTTCCAGAACCACGTCGGCCGCGCGCAACTCTGCTGCGGCCGGTAGTTTTCGCATAAGATTGAGGTCGATCAGGAAGTTCTGACCGAAGCGGTGTCGCGGGGCCAGGCCTGCGCCGGCCAACAGCGAGCGAATCTCGGCGAGCGTTTGACCGGGCATCGAGCCGCGAGCGTAACCAGTCGCCGCCGCCGCCGGAAGGGCAGGCGGGCCGACCCGATTTCGGGGCAGCGCGTTGAGGATCGTCCGGTGAACGAATCTCGGAAGAAGCGGCTGACGGACTACGCGTCCTGCGCCGGGTGAGCGGGCAAGTTGCCGCAAGCCGGCATGGCGCAGGTGCTGCGTCAGCTTCGCAAACAGGAGCATCCCGACCTGATCGTCGGAACGGAGACGTTCGACGATGCGGGGGTCTTTCGCATTAACGACGAGCTCGCGCTGGTCCAGACCTGCGACTTTTTTCCGCCGCTGGTGGACGACCCGTATGACTTCGGCCGCATCGCCGCCGCCAATGCGCTCAGCGACGTGTACGCGATGGGCGGAACGCCGCTCACCGCGCTCAACATCGTCGGCTTTCCGGACAAGGAACTGGGGCCCGAGGTGCTGGTAGCGATCCTCAGCGGCGGCGCCGACGTGGTGAACGCGGCCGGCGCGGTGATCGTCGGCGGCCACAGCGTGCGCGACGCGGAGGTCAAGTACGGGCTGGCCGTCACGGGGCGCGTGCATCCGCGGCGGGTGTGGACCAACGCCGGAGCGCGACCGGGTGACGTGCTGGTGCTCACCAAACCCATCGGCAGCGGGGTGCTCACCAGCGCGGTCAAGGCCGGGAAGGCCCCGCCCGAGTCGCTGCGCGAGGCCATCGAGGTCATGACCACGTTGAACCGCGGCGCCGCACGGGCCGCGGAACGCATCGGCGTGCATGCCTGCACGGACGTAACCGGGTTTGGTCTGATTGGGCACGCCTTCGAGATCGCCGAGGGCAGCGAAGCGTCCATCACGCTGCATGCCGCCCGGATTCCGCTGCTGGCGGGCACGCTCGAGCACGCTCGCAATGGCGTGCTGACGCGCGCCCACCGCAGCACGCGCGAGTACCTGGGCGCACGGCTCGCGATCGATGAGCAGGTCGAAGCGCCGCTGGCCGGAGTCCTGCTCGACGCGCAGACCTCCGGCGGCTTGCTGCTGAGCGTGGCCGCCGATCGCGTCGAGGCGCTGATCGCGGCCCTTCGAGACGAGCAGACGCCATGTGCGGCCGTGATTGGCTCTGTCGCGGCGGCGGCGGACGTCCGCGTGCGGTTGACCCCTTAGCATGGCCGCGGGCGCTACGCGGAGAATCTTCGTGCGGGTTGTTCGCGAGAGCCACGCCAGCGTGGTCACAATCCTGCTGCTGTATGGGTTGCTGCTGTGCGTGAGCTTCCTGCTGGCGATGTCGCTGCCGATGGTCCCGTCGATGATCGTGGCCGCGTCCGCGCTGCTGCTGATCGTGCCCACTTCCGTCGGCTGCGTGTACTACCGGCAGGATGACGACGATCCGATGCGGCCGGAGACGACCACGCCGATCTCCGTGACGACCGGCGTCGCAGCGACCGCGTTCTGGGTCTTCAGCGGGATATTCGTCCTGGGCGCGGTGGACATCCTCACGGTGCTGGTCGGCGCTACCATCACGGCCTATGGACTAAGCTGGGCGACTGTTCGCGTGGCGGAGCCGCTACTGGCCGCACACCGCCGGGTGATCGCCGCGAATGACTACTCCGTCTGCGAGGGTTGTGCCTACGACCTGCGCGGCAACCTCAGCGGCCGCTGTCCAGAATGCGGCACGGCGCGGCGCTGCGTGCGGTGTGGACGCCCGGCGCACTACGTTCAGGACGGCGTCTGCATTCACTGCGGGCACTCCTGGGCTACCGATCCGGCAATGAACGTGGAGGACGCGGATGATTAGGCCGCCGCCGCATTTGAGAAACGCCCGTTGCGGCGACGCATCCAAACCCCGGCGGGATCGCGGGCGTATCGCGTTTTTCCCTACGAATCTCCGCCGATGGAATTAGAATTGCCGAAGGGATGATTATCACCCCGGGAAGCCGGGGCGGTGTCACGGGGGTGCGAGGCCGGTGAATCGGCAGCTCGTGGAGGTGCTAGCGATGTCGAAGAAGAAAGGGACTCAAACGAACGGCGGTACCGCGGTTGCGCCAGCGCCGCCGGTGAAGGCGAGCGGCAACCCGACTCCGATCGTGAAGCAGGCTGAAGCGGTTCTGCCGCCCGAGGAGGCGATTCGGCTGCGCGCGTACCAGATTTTCATGGAACGCGGCTGTCAGCCGGGATCCCCTGAGCAGGATTGGCTGCAAGCCGAGTGGGAGCTGACGCACGGCGCGACGCATCCGTAGGCCGCGCATTTGCTCATTCGTTCGCACGACCGGAACAGCGCGCGACGGCGCGAGAGGGACTGTTTACGCCCGACGTCCGCGTGGGTGGTGCGCCGCGCGGAAACGCGCAGCGCGACTACTCCCCGCCGATGTAGCCCAGGCTGCGCATGATCCGCTCGCCCTCGGGCGTTGAAGCGCCGCTGGTCGTGCCCCACGGTGCGGAAGTGGGGACGGCGGCGCGCCACGCGGTCAGGAAGCGGCTCAGGCGCTCGACCTCCGCGGGCTGCTGTTCCGCCAGATTAGTCAACTCGCCGGGGTCGCTTAACAAGTCGAACAACTCGCGCGTGCCGTCGGTCCACGCGATGTACTTCCAGCGCCCATCGACCGCCGCCTTGCGCGGCGGAATCAGCCGGCGGGCCGCGGCCGTGCCGCGCTTGTCGATCATCGCCAGCACGGAACGCTCCGGCCCGTTGTATTCGCTGATGGCGATGCGCGCTGCGCCGTCGGCGTCCTCCGCCGCGAGAAGGTCGCGCGCGCCGAACGCCGGCCCCGGCTCGCGGACCCCCAGCGCGAAGTTCAACACCGTCTGATAGAGATCCGAAAGCTGCGCGGGCATGGTGCGGCGCTCGCCGGCGCTGCGCCCGGGCTCGCGCAGGATCATCGCGACGCGACACAAGTCCTGATAGAGCGCCAGGCGATGCCCCCACATCCCGTGCGTGTCCAGGTGCTCGCCGTGGTCGGTGGTGACGATGACGAGCGTGCGATCGAGCATTCCGCGCGCACGATACAGATCGAGGATTTCTCCGATGCGCGTGTCCACGTAGCGGATGCACGCGTCGTACTGTCGCCGGACGACCTCGCGATCCGCGATCGAAGAAAAGTCGCCGCCCTCGATGCTGAAGCGCAGGTCGAAGGCGTGATTCAGATTGCCGTACACATTCCAGCGCAGCGCGTAGGACCGACCCACCTGGGAATCATCCATGAACATGCGGCGATACGCCCGCGGCACGCGGTATGGCAGGTGGGCCTCCATGTAGTTGATGAACACGAACGTCGGTTTGCCCTCGTCGTCGCGCTGCCCAAGCCAGTCGGCGACGATCTGGTTGGTCAGCGCCCCGCCGTAGTCGCCGTCCAGCCACGAAATCGGCAGGCACAGCCCGCTGCGCTCGTAGAGCGCTTCGAGGGAGAAACTCGACAGCCGCCGCAGATGATAGACCGCGTCGCAGCGCTGGAAGCCCTGCGCCAGGTTTGTGTCGCGCGTCACGAGCGGGTTGTTGGTGAACAGCCCGGTCGCGTATCCGTTCTCTCGCAGCACGTCGGCGACCGTGCGCGCATCGTCGGGCAGGTACAAACCGCTGTGATGGTCGAAGTGATGCTGGCGGATCGGCAACCCCGTGAACATCGAGGCGTGCGCCGGCGCGGTCCAGTTGCCGCTGGAAAGCGCCGTCTCATAGAGCAGGCCCCCGGCGGCCAGCGCATCGACATTCGGCGTCGTCGGATGGTCGAAGCCGTAGCACCCCATGCGGTCGGCCCGCACCGTGTCCATCACGATCCAGAGCACGTGCGGGCGATCGCCGACGACCGGAAACGCCGCGCGCGTCTCCGCGAGGCGGAACGCGGCCGGGAACGCGAGCGGCGAGCGAAAGAACGTGGCGCCGGTGGCAGCGATGAACAGCGCCGCCAGCCCCGCAAGCGTCGCGCCGCCGCGGCGGACGATTCGGACGCCGGCGATGCGAATCGCCAGGCGCAGCGCTCCGTACACGGCCAGCGCCGCAAGCACCACGGCCGCACACGCGATCGCGACCAGCCGCGGCCGCGCGAGATTCGCAAGGTCGAGATCGGCGGGCGCCACTACCAGTCCACTCAGCAGCACGAGTAGCGCGGGCAGCACCGCCTCGGGTCGCCGCCGCGGGCGACGGCCGCCGAGCAGGCCATAGCCCGCGGCGACCGCGAGCGCCACGGGCAACCAGACGACCAGATGCGAGACCGCAAACTTCCCGAGAATCGCCGCCGCGACCGTGAGCGCGATCGGATCATGCCGGAAGTACCGTGCGGTGAGTGCGTACACGCCGGCAAACTCGGCGACAGCCAGGCCGGCGGCGCCGATCAGGGCGGCACAGGCGGAGATCGCCAGCAGGGCGCGCCACTCGTGCGGACGTGGCGGCGTCGGCGGCCGCGGATCAGCGGGTTCCAACCCAGTCTCCATTTGCTGGATTCGGTCCGGACTACCGGCGAATTGTACCGCGGCCAGCGCGAGTCCGGCCGCCGCCGCCGCCGCGCCTCGCCGGCCGCGCGGAACCACGGTTGCTCTTGTGAACCGATACGCGCCATGCGCGATTTCGCTCCGCCCGGCCGACCTTCCAACGTCCAAAACTGCCGTTCCATTGGCGGATGTCGCGGCGTAGTCTCAAACATGTTCACGACCGCGCGGCAGCGATGCTTCCCGTGGTCGTCGCGGACGCGCGGCGAAGTGGCGCCGCGCCTCTCTTCTGCAACTCCGGGGCGCAGGAGTGCGTCAGCATGCGATCAGGGATGGTAGGCGTGCGTTCAGCGCGGCGGTTTTCGGCGGTCCTTTGCGTGCGAGTTGCGGCGGCCTGCGTCGCGGGCGGTTGGCTCTCGGCGGCCGCGCCGGGCCAGGCCGTCCGATTCCCGGCTGACGCGCGCGTGATCGACGCGGCGACGTTCGGCGCGGCGCCCAACGACGGGATCGACGACACGGCGGCGATCAACGCGGCGCTCAACGCCCCGCGACCGAGCGGCTCGAATGCCAAGACGGTCTATCTGGCCGATGGCGTCTACAACATCAGCAACACGATCCTCTGGCCCGACTCGCGCATCGTGCTGCAGGGCCAGAGCCAGGCCGGCACGGTGCTGCGGCTGAACGACAACCTGCCGGCGTTCGCGAACCCCGCGACCCCGAAAAATGTCGTCTCGACACGCGAGGCCGGCGGCTTCAGCGCCAACGAGTTTCGCAGCTCGATCTTCGACCTGACCGTCGATACAGGCGTGGGCAACCCTGGCGCGATCGGCGTGCGCCTGCACCAGAACAATCAGGGCGGCATGCGAAACGTGACGATCCGCAGCAGCGACCCGGCCCGCGTCGGTCTGCGCGGCCTGGACCTGGCCGGTTCGGACCGCGGCCCGGGCATGATCCGCAACGTGACGATCGAGGGCTTCGATGAAGGCGTTTTCGTCGCCGGAACCGAATACTCGATGGTCTTCGACGGATTGACGCTGCGGCACCAACGGATCGTCGGAATCTTCAATCTCTGGAACATCCTCTCGATTCGCAATCTCGTCAGCGAAAACAGCGTGCCGGTCATTCGTAACGTCGTCGACGGCGCCAACTTCTTCGAATGGGGCATGATCCTGCTGATCGATGCGACCCTGACCGGCGGCAGCCCCGCGCAGCCGGCGATCTTCAACCAGGCGCGGCTCTACTTGCGGAACATCACCGCGAGCGGCTACAGCAGCGTGCTCAGCGAGAACGGTGCGCTGCTGCCGAGCCTGACCATCGCCGAATATGCCAATCCGCGCTTCTACAGCGTTTTCCAAAGTCCAAGAGCGTCGCTGAATCTGGCGATCGAGGACACGCCCGAGGTTCCCTGGGACGATCCGGCCAACCTGCCGGGAAACCCCCTCGGCTGGTGGGCGAATGTCGAGGCGTTCGGCGCGAACGGTTTCGACACGGCGGATGACTCCGCCGCGATTCAGGCCGCGATCGACTCGGGCGCGACTACGGTCTATCTGCCCGCCGGGCGCTACTTCATCGGCCAGACCGTCCGCGTTCGCGGCGCGGTGCGACGCCTCACCGGAGTCGAGTCGAGCGTCGAGGCGGCCGCGCCGCTGAGTGGCACGACCGCCGCACTCTTCGCGGTCGACGACGCCGCAGCAGCGCCGGTTGTCACGTTCGAACGCTTCTCGATGAACGCCGGCGCGACCGCGACGGGGGTCGAGCACAACAGCACCCGCACGCTCGTGCTGCGCAACGCCGGCATGGACAACTATCGCGGCAGCGGCGGCGGCAAGCTGTTTCAGGAAGACGTGGTCGGCGGACCGTGGTTGTTTTCCGCAGGGCAACGCGCCTGGTTGCGGCAGGTAAACCCGGAAAACCCCGGGGTGAAAATCACCAACGACGGCGGCACGGTTTGGATACTGGGTCTGAAGACCGAAAAACCCGGAACGCCGATCGTCACCCGCGGTGCGGGTCGCACGGAGCTGCTTGGCGGGCTGATCTACCCGGTCAACACGCTCCCGATCGAAGAGCCGATGTTCATCAATGACGAGAGCAGCTTCTCGGCGGTCATCGGCGAGTCGGCCTACGGCGGTGAGGCGTTCCATCGCGTGATCGTCGAGGAGACCCGCGGCGGCGAACTCCGCCGCCTGTGGTTCGGCGAGATTCCGCGCCGCGTGGGCTTCGGTTTCGGCGCGGCGCTTACCGCCTATGCCGGATACATCGACCCGTCGCCGCCGCCGGTCGTCGGGCCGGTGGCGCACTGGCCGCTGGATGCGAGCAGTGGGACCGTCGCCGCGGATGTCAGCGGCAACGGCTTTGACGGCGTGGTCAGCGGCGCCGACTGGACGGCGGGTATCGCCGGAAACGCGCTGAATTTCGACGGCGCCGACTTCGCCGACCTGCCGGAGAACATGGTCACGACCAGCGCCGGCGCCATCGCGCTCTGGGTGCGCACGTCTCACGACTACACCGACACGGGGCACATTTTCTATGGCACGGACACTACTGACGGCTTCGCGAATGGCGGCGGCGCGCAGAACGAGCTGCACCTGAACTTCCGCGCGGATGACGGCGTGTCGTTCTTCATCGAAGGCGGCGGCGCCGACGTGAACCTGGGAACCTCCGGCCCGATCAACAACGGGCAATGGCGCTTCCTGGTCGCTTCATGGGATCGCACCGGCTTCAACGACTTGTATCTCGACGGGCAGCGAGTCGCCGCAAACAGCGCCGACGGCAACCTCTTCGGCCTTTCGGCGCGCACCTGGTGGGGCCGCCCCAACGCCGCCGGCCGCCGATTATTCGGATTGCTCGACGACGTGCGGCTCTACAACCGTCCGCTCGAGCACTGGGAGGTGCTGGAGCGCTACAACGCGACGATCGGTTTCGCGAACTACCCGCCTGCGGTGAGCGCCGGGACCGACCTGACCGTTCAGAACGCGGCGTACACGCGCGTCCTCGAGGGGCAGGCGGTGGACGACGGCCAGCCGCTGGGCACGTTCACCGTGCAATGAACGACGCAGAGCGGCCCGGGCGTCGTCAGTTTCGCCGACCCGAGCGACCCGGCGACGACAGCGACCTTTCCGCTGGCCGGGACATACGTCCTGCGGCTCACGGCCAGCGACGGCGTTGCCAGCGTCTTCGACGAGTTGACGGCGAATGTGTTCGACCCGTTGCCTCTGCCGTGGGTCAACGTCGACATCGGCGAAGTCGACGCCGACGGCTGGGCCGTCTTCTCGCCGCCGGCGGCATTCGAGGTGAACGGGTCCGGCTTCACGATCTCCGGCAACCCGTTTACCGGCGGAGATTCATTCCACTTCGTTTACCAGGCGATCGAAGCGTTCGACCACATCCAGGTCAAGGGCCGCGTGCTGGCCGTCGAGAACACCGGGATCGACGCCCGCGCCGGCGTGATGTTTCGCCAGGACGTGACCAACAACTCGACCGCCAACGCGCTGCTGGCGATCACCCCGGACGGGCGGCTGCTTTACCAGGCGCGATCCGGCGCGTTCGGCGGCACCGATGTCGCCGTCGTGGCTACGGGCGTGACGCCGCCGGTGTGGCTGCGTCTCCGGCGGCTAAACGCCAACAGCGTGGTCGGCGCGTATTCCACCGACGCCGTCGCGTGGACGGAGCTGGCGCCGCAGGTTGTGAACGTCGGCGGCGGCACGCGCTTCATGGGCCTGGCCGTCTCTGCGAACGGAAGCACCGTGAACACATCGCAGTTTGAGCACGTCGCGGTGATCGCGCGTCGCGCGGCCGATGCGGACTGCAACGGTGCGATCGACTTCTTCGACATCGATCCATTCCTGCTGGCGCTGTTTGACCCGGCGGGGTACGTCGCGGCGCAGCCCACGTGCGACCTCGGCAACGCGGACGTGAACGGCGATGGCGCAGTCGACTTTTTCGATATCGACCCGTTCCTGAGCTGCCTGTTTCAGGGTTGCCCTTAGAGCCAAACAGCCTCTGAGCCTTTGAGCCTATCCCCCAACCGGATCGGGCTGATGGGCGCCCGAACCTGCGAATCGCGCGGCGTCTGCCCGGGGAGCACGGGCCCCGGAAGCTGCGAATTTTCCGGGCGGGGTGGGCATTCCGCCCGCCCGCCGGGCTCGCGGACCGCGCGCGAAATCGATTATGGCAGAACACTTCAAACGTAGCGCGATCCGGCGACGCTCACATCGCGTGCCCCGCGACGCCCAAGACGCCAGACGCGGCGACGCCCAAGACGCGAGACGCTGCCACGCCCAAGACGCGAGACGCGGTCACGCCCAAGACGCGAGACGCTGCCACGCCCAAGACGCGAGACGCTGCGACGCCAAAGACGCGAGACGCGACGACGCCCAAGAAGCGAGACGCTGCCACGCCGAAGACGCGAGACGCTACGGCGCCCCAGAAGCGGGACGCGGCGACGCCAAAGACGCGAGACGCGACGACGCCCAAGACGCCAGACGCTGCGACGCCCACGTAGCCCGACCCGGCGGCCCGGCCGAACTGCGAGTTTCTCCGCAGCGATTTGACAACGGCGGCGGGATCGCGATAATGCGTATAACGATTGCGGGGTAGAGCAGTTGGTAGCTCGTCGGGCTCATAACCCG
>CAZVWB010000012.1:0-122313 GCA_964631045.1 uncultured Planctomycetales bacterium | reverse complement strand
CGGTCTTCAGACCCTGCTGTTACCCACAATTCAATTGCGTGATCTTCGACCCCGAAGGGGTCGCGGGTTGTAGCCACGGGTGGAGTCGCCGCGCCGCGGCGACGGAACCCGTGGTCGGCGACGCGAGGCGTCTTCGCCCCGGCAGGGGCGAAGGAGAGCGTACGATTCGTGCTCGCAGAGCAGCCCCGCTCCCGCCGCCCCTGCCGGGGCGGAGACCGCACATGACGCTCGATCCACGGGTTGCGCTTCGGCCTGCGGCCTGCGCTTCACCCGTGGCTACACTCCCGCGTCCCTTCGGGACTGAACGCAGGAAGCCGGACGCGCTCCGAAAAATGTGGGTAACAGCAAGGTCCAGAGACCGGTGCCGCAGGCGGTGACACCGGTCAATGGCTCGGTGCCACAGCTGCCACCGGTCCATAGACCGGCGTCACGGCCGGCCCGGCAACTCCTCACTGGCAACAACCCGCCACGGCTCAGGGCTTGTCGCTTTTCTCCGCGCCGCTCGCCCGGGCTGCCACGGTTCGCGGCCAGGGCTGATTGGTCGCCAGCTTTGCCCGCAGCTTCATCAACGCCTCTTCCAGTTGCGGGTCCACGTCCGGCGCCTTGTGCGGGTCGGCATCCAGTGCCGTGAGATCCGCGTCCGACAGCAACGGAGCGTCTTCGTCGGCCTTTTCGCGGTCCTCGTGCTTCTTCAACTCGGCCAGCTTCGCCGCGCGCTCCTCGTCGGTCGGCTGGCGGGCCGGCGTCACGCTGCGGTTCTGGATGATCGCGCTGTCGCGCTCGCGCTCGATGATGCGGCGGACTTCCTTGGGCGTCAGCACAAGTTCATAGTCGGGTTCGACGCCCCACGTGTCGCTGTCCTTGCGCTTGTGCGGCGTGCGCCCGCTGGGCAGGTAATACAGCGCCGTCGTCAGCTTCAACCGCGCATCGACGCCGATCTGCAGCACGCGCTGCACGCTGCCCTTGCCGAACGTCCGCTCGCCGAGCACCAGCGCGCGATTGTGATCCTGCAGCGCGCCCGACAGAATCTCGGAAGCGCTGGCGCTGCCTTCGTTCACCAGGATGACCATCGGCAGGTCCGCGAAACTCGCCGATCCGCTCACCTCATGTACCTGCCCGCTTTCGCGCCGGCCGCGGGTGGATACGACCTCGCCGCGCTGCAGGAACGCGCTGACTTCCTCGATGACCACCTCCAGCAGGCCGCCGGGGTTGAAACGCAGGTCCAGGATCAGGCCGCGCATGCCCTGTCGCTTGGCGTCGTCCAGCGCCCGCGCCAGCTCTTCGACCGTGTTCGAGTTGAAGCCGGAGATTTTGACATAGGCGATGCCGCGGGCCGCATCGAGCATGTAGTTCCACGCATCCGCGCCGCGAGCCGGGTCGCGCGTCAGACCTCTCACGGATCGCAGGTGAATCTCGCGCCGCACCAGCGGATAGATGTTGTGCTCGGCCGTGCTGGGGCGAAAGATCGTCAGCTTCACTTCGGTGCCGGCCTCGCCGGTGATCGTGCGCACCGCGTCCTCGGTGCTCCAGCCCTCGGTCGACTTGCCGTCCACTTCGATAATCAGGTCGTCGGGCTGAATGCCCGCTTCCAGCGCCGGCGAATCCTCGAGCGGCGTCACCACTTTCAGCCGGCCGGTGCCTTCGTCCACGCCGAGCTGGATGCCCACGCCGCGGAACTCGCCCATCATCAGCTTGTCGAACTCGGTCGAGTCCGCCGGCCAGACCATCGACGTAAACTCATCCAGCCGGTGCAGCGCGCCTTCGACGAACTCGATCACCAGGACGCCGTGCGGCAGCGAGATGCTCTGATCGCTCTTCGTCAGCAACCGGCGGAAGAGCCGCTGCAGGTCGCGATGGTCGAAGCGCTGCGCGGCCCGCAGGTCCTTCATCTCCTGCGCGACGGCGTCGAGGAAGAGCTGTCGCGCCGCGGGGTTGCCCAAGCCGTCGAACACGTTCTTGAGCTTGTCCGACTCGGTCAGCGAGATCAGATTGTCGAGCGCGCCTTCCGCCATCGCGCGGAAGTCCGGCGACTCGTAATAGAGCGACTCGATCTGCCGCACGGCCGCCGCGAGCAGCGCCGGGTCGGCGCCCTTGATGCGTCGATCGACCGACTCCTTGTCGGAGTACAGCGCATCGAGCCGCGCGTGCCGCGCCGCCCGCTCGCGGTAGTTCTTGAGGTTCTCGTCGCCCTCGTGGATGCGCTCGAGCTGCATGTACCACCACAGCGCGCGGGTCCACTTGTGGGCCGCTTCCTCGGCCTGGGCCGCTTCGAGCGCCTTGGCGGTCAGGTCCTGAATCCACGGATCCTGGCGGAACGCCCCCGGGGTCGCTGCGTACGGCGCGGCCTGCGCGGCGAAGCTCAGCGCCAGGCGCAGATTGCCGGCGGTGCGGGCCTTGCGGGCTTCGTCCAGATTCCACTCGAAGGTGCGCTTGAGCAAATCCGCCCGCGACGAACGGATGTTGCGGAGCGAATCCAGCCAGCCGCTTAGCGCCTTCGCCTCGTCGCTGGCCGGATCGGTGTCCAGCACGCGATTGACGGCGGAGCGGCCGGCGTCATAGTCGCCCTTGAGAATCGCGGAGTAGGCGGCGGCGAGCGCGTCGTCGGCCCGTGCGGCCGGCAGTGCGCCGAGGCAGAGGCCGGCAATCAGCAGCGTCCGAGTGCACCAGAAGCGCATGCGAAGCATCCTTTCCTTCCGCCTCCACCCGGAGGCGCGGCGAAACAAACGCGGCCGGACTGAACACCGGCCACGTGGATTATACGGCGGCTAAGACCGGCGGAGCGTGTCTGCTTGCTTCATCGACCGCCATAGCCGCCCGTTGTGCAATTTCTGACAGCGGTGCACGATTCGGCCGCAGCGCCGCCGGTCGGCGCCGCTTCGCACACGTTGCCAAGCTCCGAAAACCGGGCATGATGGGCGCAATGAACTCCGTAGCGTCAGTCGCGCCGGCCGATCCCGCCGCCAACCGGCAGGGTCTGCGCGTGCTGGGGATCGACATCGGGCTGCAACGCACCGGCTACGCCGTGCTGGCGGCCGTTCGCGCCGGCGACGCGGCCCCCAGTCTGATCGAGGCCGGCCTGGTGCGGATCGCGCGCGTCGGGAAGCTCGAGCGGCGGTTGCTGGAACTGGAATCGGGCGTTGCGGCGCTGCTGGACCAGCATCGCCCCGATTGCGTCGCCTGCGAGGAGTTGTTCGCTCACTATCGCCATCCGCGGACGGCGATTCGAATGGCGCACGCCCGCGGCGTCGTGCTGGTCGCCGCGGCCCGGCGCGGTTTGGAGGTGCTGCACATTAACGCCACGCAGATCAAGAAGATGCTCACCGGCGCCGGACACGCCGGGAAGGCGCAGATGCAACGGGCCGTGGCGAGCACGCTGCGGCTCGCGCAACTGCCGGAACCAAGCGACGTTGCGGACGCGATCGCCATCGCCCTGGCCGGGTTGCGTCTGCAAGACGCCGGCACGCGGGTGCGGCCCACGCGGCGTCGCGCCGCCGCACGCGTGCGGCCATGATCTCGCGTTTGCGCGGGCGCGTCCTGGCGGGCCATGAGCACAGCGTGGAAGTCGAACGCGACGGTTTGGTGCTCGAAGTGTTCGTGCCCGCTTACAGCCTGCCGGCCCTGGTCGGCGGCGCCGGCGAAGTCGAGCTGTTCACCGTGTTTTACCTGGAGGGCAGTCCAGCGGGCGGCAACCTGACGCCGCGTCTGCTGGGATTCGTCAACGAGTCCGATCGGGCCTTCTTCGAGTTGTTCACGCGCGTCAAGGGCGTCAGCATGCGCCGAGCGCTGCGGGCCATGCAGGCGCCGACCCACCTGATCGCGGCGGCCATCGAACGCGGCGACGAGAAGTTCCTGACGAGCCTTCCCGAGATCGGCAAGAAGACCGCGGCGCAGATCATCACCGATTTGCGCGGCGAGGTTCAACTGTTTGCCGCGGTTGCCGCCGGGCAATCCGGGCCCGCCGCGAGCGTACCGACGCTGTCGGACGCGCAGCGGCTGGCGCTGGACATCATCGTGCAGTGGGGCGACCGCCGGGCGGAGGCCCAGCAGTGGGTCGCCATCGCGGTCGAGGAAGATCCAACTCTGGCAGAGCCCAACGAAATCGTCCGGGCGGCGTATCGTGTGAAGCAGCGCGGCTGAGCGTCGCTGCGCCGGCCATCGCAAACGCAAGCTCCCGGCGGCCTTGGGTTACTCGCAACCGACTTCAATGATCGCAAACCGTGGGTGCGGCTAGGCGCAACCGACTAGTCGCAGTGAGCAGGGGGGCCGCGCTTGGATACCCCCGCGATTGCGGCCGAATCACGGCCCGATATCGCGAAATTGCTCCCGAATTCCAAGTTGAATTTGACCCGCCGCACTGACGGTGCCTAACACTCCAATGAGTTCAGGGCTCAGCCGAACGAGGCTGCACCCCGATCCCGATTCACTGCGGTGAACGTGCGCACGCTGCGAGGCGCGAGCCTTTAGCGCGGGCTGCGTTCGCTTGGATCGGGTTTGGGAAGCTGTCGGGCGCTCTGAGCTCAACCGGCGCACTCTGGGTGGCGCGCCGGAGCGACTCACGGAGAGGTTTCGCTGACGTGGACTTCGTTTCGATTCCCCGCGTTCTGCGGGCCCGGAGATTCCGCGCGCAGCGAATCCCGAAGGAATTTCGGGAAGGGTCATGTTAATGGCCCAGAGGGAAGCAAGTATGAAACGGTTCACAAAGACGGGTCTTTGCACCGCGGCGGCAGCGCTCGGACTCGTCACAGCGGGCGGCTCGATCGCCTCAGCCGGGGAAATCGTCAAGAACCTCGGCGGCGGCTGGCAGGTGACCATTTTTGACCCTGACACCGCCGACGTAGTCACGGATTTCGTCAACGACGACATCCTCGTGGTCGAGAAGGCCGCCGAGTTCATCGACATCGACCCGGACACCGAGCAGCCCGAGCCGATCAATCTGCTGTTCACGCAGATCGCGCCGGATGCGCAGACGGTGACGCGCATCATCCTGACCGACGAAATCATCCTGAATTCGACCGGGCAGAACTGGACTTCTTTCCGGAACATCCTGATCGATTCGGGTCAGGTCATGTTCAATCAGGCGGCTTCGGCCACCTTCAGCATCGCGCCCTTCACCACGCGCACCTACAACGGCGACAGCACCGAGGTGGAGTTCGCGGGCGGCGTTGTGCCGGCGGGCGGAGTGTGGACGCCGGGTCTCGATTCGGGCGGGCTGGTGATCGACATCGATCTCGACGCGCCGACGCCGGTCAGCTTCACGCTGAAGGAACTGCCGGTTCCCGAACCGACCAGCGCGTTGCTGGTGCTGGGCGGCGCGCTGGCGATGATCCGTCGTCGCTGGGCGTAGCACGAAAAACTGGAGCAATACGAGCCGGGAACGTCCTCGCGACGTGCTCCCGGCTCGCTGCACATACGGCCTTGCCGCCCGGCGGGAGTCCGGGAACGGGGCAAGCGAAGCGGGGTGTGATTCGCGCGGCCCAAGGTCACGTCGCCCGCGGTCGGGTGCGCGTGGCGGGCCAGGATCGAGTTGCGGCTGGCGAAAGGGCTCGCGCCAGACTTAGCCAGCGCCGCTCACGATCTGCGAAGCGCCGGAATGGGATTCAGCAGGAGAGAGGAGCATCTATGCGTGGGAGCTTGTTGGGGCGGGGCAGCGCCGCTGTTCTCGCACTTGGCGTGGCGGTCACTGTCGTCGGCCCGGTAGCGGCGGATCCGATCATTCGGAATCTCGGCGGCGGCTGGCAGGCGACGATTCTGAATCCGGAAGTCAGCGACCTCGTCGGAGTGGGCTATGACTCCGAAGACCGCGTATTGAGCGTTCGCAAGACCGCGGTCTTCGACGCGATCGACGAGTTTACCGAGTTGCCGGTCCCGATCTCGATCATCTTCACGCAGATCGCCGCCGATCCGAATTCGGCCACGCGGATCGCCATTGTCGATGAGAACATCACGAACAACACCGGCGTGGCCTGGCCGAGCTTCCGCAACACGCTGATCGACGGCGGGCAGGTGGCGTTCAACCAGCCGCTGTCCGCGGGCTTCAGCATCGCCCCCTACACGACGCGGTCGTACAACGGCGCGAGCACCGAAGTGACGTTTGCGGGCGGCGTCGTGCCCAACGGCGGCGTTTGGACGCCGGGTCTGCCGGATGGCGAGCTGGTGATTGACGTGTCGCTGGCCAACTCGAACCCGGTGACGTTCTCGCTGAAGGAACTCCCGACTCCCGAGCCGGGCACGCTGTCGGCGCTGCTGCTCTCGGCCGCGGTGATGCTCCGCCGCCGGGCGATCTAGCCCGGTGCGATCAAGCGTCGCGATCAAGCGCGGCGCGGACGCCCGAACAAACTTGACAGGTTCTGTTGGTAGACGCGGTCCCGGCTCTCGTGGTCGGGCCGCGTCTTTTCATTTCTGGCGATATCTGTCGCGCTCGCCCGCGACGGCGCTCCTACTGCGGGTCGCCGGGCGAGGGAACGGTGAGCGCCGGTTCACTTGCGACGGCGCGAGCGCAGATTTCGAGCAAAGCCCGGCGATCGATCGGTTTGGTAGCGTAGTCGTCGCAGCCGGCCGCGATGCAGCGGTCGCGGTCGCCACTCATCGCGTGGGCCGTGAGCGCGACAATCGGCACGCGACAGCCGCCACGGCGAAGAAGACGCGTCGCCGAGTAGCCGTCCATTTCCGTCATCTGCATGTCCATCAGGATCAGGTCGTACGGCGCGGGCATGCGAAGCGGCGAATCTGCGTCGCCGGCGATGGTCATCGCCGCCACCGCCTGTTTTCCGTTCTCGACGATCGTCAGCGCCGCCCCGGCCTTGCGGAGGTGATGGGCGATCAGCCGCCGATTGTCCGGCCCATCTTCGGCCAGCAGCACGCGCACGCCGCGTAGCACGGGCGCGTCGCCGGCAGTCCCCACCGCCGCCGTCGTAGGGAGTACATCCGCCGGCTTCTGCGGGGCGCAATCCTCTGCGGGCGTAACAAACTCCATCCGTTCATCCGCCGGCACGCGCACGGTGGCGACGAACGTACTTCCGCGCCCGGGCGTGCTCTCGACGCGCAGGCCGCCGCCCAGCATCTGTGCGAGCCGTTGTGAAATGTAGAGTCCCAGCCCGGTGCCGCCGAAGCGCCGCGTGGTGCTGGCGTCGGCCTGTTCGAAGGCGCGAAACAGGCGACCCACCTGCTCGGGCGTCATGCCCACGCCGGTGTCTGCGACGGCGAAGGACAGTAGCGGATCGCCGGCGGTTGAGGCGTCGTATCGCACGCGTATACAAATTCCGCCGGCGGAGGTGAACTTGATCGCGTTCCCGATCAGGTTGACCAGAATCTGTTTGAGGCGAACTGCGTCGCAACCAAACGACCGCGGCACGGGGGTGTCGTACGTGACGCGCAGCTCGAGCTTTTTCTCATCGGCGCGAACGCGCAGCAAGGCGACGGCGTCGGCGACCGCAGCGACCGGATCGGTCGGGACGCACTCGACGCTCATGCGTCCGGCTTCGATTTTGCTGATGTCCAGGATGTCGTTGATGAGCGTCAGCAGATGCTCGCCATTGCGCTTGATCGTCTGGACTTGCTCGCGCTGCGCGGCCGCGTCGGTCTCCGGCGCGAGCAGCAGGTCGGCGTAGCCGAGGATGGCGGTCATCGGCGTGCGGATTTCGTGGCTCATGTTCGCGAGAAACTCGCTCTTGACGCGGTTAGCTTCGTCAGCGGCGAGACGCGCGGCTTGCAGATTCTCTTCGGCCAGCTTGCGGGCGGTGATGTCGAAGCGGATCGAGACGTACTTCTCGACGCGGCCCTGCTCGTCCAGCGAGGGATAGATGGTGCTGTCCACCCAGTAGAGCTGACCTTCCTTTGTGCGGTTGCAGACCTCGCCGTGCCACGGCCGTCCCGCGGCGATTTCGCGCCAGACGTCGATCCAGAACGCCTTCGGATGCACCCCGGAATTGAGCATGCGGTGATCCTGCCCGATCAGCTCCTCCGGGGTGTAGCCGCTGATCCAGCAGAAGCCCGCATTCACGTCGGTGATTCGCCCGCTGCCATCCGCAACGGAGACGATCGAGAACTGGTCGAGCGCCGCGCGGATCACGTTCACCTCGCGCAGCGCCGCATTGGCGCGGGCGGTCGCCGCGCGCGACTCCGCACTCATGGCCGCGGCGAGCTGAACCGCACGTCGCCGGGCGCTGGAGAGGCTCCAGATCAGCGCGACCAGCGCGGCGCTGACCGCAGCGGCGGCGCCGCCGGCGTAGACGGGCCGCTCCAGACCGGCGGTGTCGTCAAACAGCGGCGTCGTGCTCGTGCTTACTGTCCAGCGGCGATCGCCGACGACCAGAGCGCTACACGCGTGAAACATGCGTCCGGCGTAGTGGCGCGCTTCGAGCTGGTTGCTGTCGACTTGGCGCAGATGCGAGTCGAGGTCGAACAACATCGCCGAGCGGCTCGGACTCGGACCATCAAACACTTCGACGTCCACGACGCCCTCGCTGTCGTCGATCACACTGGCGAGTGCGACGTCGATGGCGACGCTCATGAACACCCAGCCGAGGCACGATGCGTCGCGGGCGGCGGGCGTCGAGTGGTCGGCGCCGTTGCGATAGACGGCGAGAAGGTAGAGCACTTCTCGATGGGCGGCGTCGGCTTGGGCTGCGTTGACTAGCGGAGTAAGGGCCGCCTGTCCGGTGCGCATGGCGCGCTCGGCCGCTTCACGATATTCAGCCTGCGCGGCGATGTCAGATGAGATCTTGACGGACGAGTGCGTTCCCGGCTCGAGGTAGCTGACGATGAAGGACTCGCCGGACTTGGGCCACGGGGCTCTCGAGGGCTCCAACGGCTCGCCGTCCCAGGCGGCCGCATCGAACGCGGCGCGCGGGCCTGCCGGCGTTCGCAGGACGAAGCCGACGCCGAGCACCCCGGGAAACTCGACGCCGATTCGCCGCGATTCGACGTAGAGGCGGAACTCGTCGCGCGTCACGCGGTTGCTCGCGGCGAACAACCCCCGCACACCGAACAGACCGTGCCGCAACAGCGCCATGCGGGCCGCGACCGCGGCCTCGACCCGATCCACCTTCCGCGCGAATCGGTGCCGAGCCTCGCTGATCGTCGACTGCCAGCTCACGTAAGCGACCGCGGCGGTGAGGAACACACCGCCGGCCATCGCACTCGCGAGTATCCAGCGCCGCCGCCCCGACGGCGCAGCGTCGCCGGCAGCAGGCGCGGCTGACTCGCGGTCCGGAGCACTGGTGGTGAGTCGCCTCATGTCTTCTGTCTCAGAAATGTCGTTCAAGCCCGGACAGTGGTCCCCGTTCAGGCCCAAGTGAACGGCGCTACTTCCATGTTTCGACCAATTTGCGCGTCCACTCGCGTCTGCGGCCAGGTGACGGTCATCGTGCGCGTCTGCGCGCCGTCCCGGCGGCCGATCGCGTATGATCGGACCGCGGCGCTCGCGCAACGTCTGCGCAGCCCGCGTCGCGAAGCACGAGGCGCGAATGAACGAGCCCACCCACCGGCAACTCCTGGAATTCGCCGTCGAGTCCGCGCAGCTCGCCGGGGCGCTCACGCTGGGGTACTTCAACGCCGGAACGCCGCACGAGTTGAAAGCGGATCGCTCGCCGGTGACGGTCGCCGATCGCAGCGCTGAGCAGAAGTTGCGCGAGCGGATCGAGCGCTATTACCCGACGCACGGCATTCTGGGAGAAGAGTTCGGCGAGAAGCCGGCCGCCGATGCGACCCGCGCCCCGGCCCGCTGGATTCTCGACCCGATCGACGGCACGCAGTCATTCATCAGCGGCGTCCCGCTCTATGCGGTGCTCGTCGGTCTCGAGTGGGCGGGCGAGATGTCGCTGGGCGTGATTCACCTGCCGGCGCTGCACGAGACGATCTACGCGGCCCGCGGCCTGGGCTGCTGGTGGAACGGGCGGCGGGCGCGCGTGTCCGACGTCCGCGAGCTTTCGCAGGCGCGGCTGATGACCACGGGCACAAAGATGCTGGCCCAGTACGGACGCGAGGCGGCGTATCAACGGCTGCGCAGCGCCTGCGGCATCGACCGCGGCTGGTGCGATGCATACGCCTACGCGCTGATCGCCACCGGCCGGGCCGAGCTGGCCATCGACCCGATCATGAACATCTGGGATTCGGCCGCGGTCGCGCCGTGCATCGTCGAGGCCGGCGGGACGTTTACGGACTGGAGCGGCGTCGCGACGCACACCGCGCCCGAGGCGGTGGCGACAAACGGACATTTGTTCGATGCGGCGATGCGCACGCTGCGCGATCCGTAGTCGCAAGCATGCCGCTTCGCGCGACGACTCTCGTCCTGCGACGGTCCGCGTCGCCTGTAATGCTCTGCCGGTCGCCTGCTAGCCGCGTGGTTCGAACAGATAGTGCGCCACCCACCACTCCCGGCCGCGTGCGTATCCGAAGAGCTCGGCGCAGGCCATGAAGAACACGCGCCAGCGATTTACCCAGCGCGTTACGTGCGCCGCACCGTACACCTCGCGGAAGATGGACTCGATCGCGCCCCGGTTGCGGTCCATGTTCCGGAGCCAGGCGTCGGCGGTGCGGGCGTAGTGCGTTCCGTCCTGCCGCCAGCGGGCGGCAAGGCGCAGGTCGTCCTGAAAGTGCAGCAGCAGGTCGTCGGCGGGCATGATGCCGCCGGTGAAGAAGTGTCGCGACATCCAGTCCGACGGACCGCGATCCTCGAAGAGATACGCGGTCCGGCCGTGAACGAAGATGTGCACGAACAGGCGGCCGGCGGGGGTCAGCCAGGTCGCGATGCGGCGCAGCAACTGCTGGTAGTTGCGCATGTGCTCGAACATCTCGACCGAGACGACGCGGTCGAAGCGCGCCTGCGGGTCGAAGTCGTTCATGTCCGCCGTAATCACGCGGACGTTTCCGAGCCCCGATACGGCGCACTGCGACTCGATGTATTGCCGTTGCGGGGCGGAGTTCGAGACGGCCGTGATCTGGGCGCGCTGGTAACGCGCCGCCATCCAGAGCGTCAGCGCGCCCCAACCGCATCCCAGTTCGAGAATGTGCTGCCCGTCGTGCAGATCGGCATGCGCGCAGGTGCTGCGGAGCGACGCGGCCTCCGCCTCCGCCAGGGTGCTGACGCCGGCCGGCCAATAACAGCCGCTGTACTTGCGGCGCGGGCCGAGCACGTGGCCGAAGAACGCCGGCGGCAGTTCGTAGTGCTGCTCGTTTGCGGCGGCGGTTTCGACGGCCAGCGGGCTGCGGCGCAGATCGGCCAGCAGCGCGCGATAGGCGTCCTGCTGTGCCTCCAGACCGTCGCGGCCGCGCGCGGCGATGCCCTGCGCGGACAGGCGGCGAATGCCCCAGCGAACCAGAAAGTCAGGAACGCGGCCGCGCTCGACCCACTCCAGCGCCGCGGCCAGCATGCCGCGGCCCGCGACGACGGGGCGAGTCTCGACGCGGCGCGGCGCCGCGGGTGCGGTCGGGACGGCAAGCGAGCGGGCGCTGCTCATGTCTGCGGCTCCTTGGGAAACCACGGGAAGAACACGCTCGTGGTGCGCTGGTAGGCGCGATAGTCCTCACCGCGGCTGGCCAGCGCGCGGGCCTCGGTCGGCGGAATGCCGGTGACCTTGAACAGGAAGAAGAGCATCAGCGCCGGGCCGAGCAGCGTGAGCCAGCCGCCCGCGACGCCCAGCGCCATGGCGCAGTACGCCCACCAGTGAACCCACTCGAAAAAGTAGTTCGGGTGCCGCGAGTAGCGCCACAGGCCGGCGCGGCAGGTCTTGCCGCGGTTGGCCGGGTCGCGGCGGAACGCGGCCAGTTGCCGGTCGGCGATGGATTCGCCGATCACCGCGATCAGCCAGATCGCTACGCCGGCGTAGTCCGCGGCGCGCAGCGACGGCTGCGGGTGCAGCATGATGATCAGCGGGGGCAGCGCGAAAAGCGCGACCAGCAGCGCCTGGAACTGGAAGAACCAGAAAAAGAAGTGATTGGCGCCGGCGCCGTAGGCCGCGCGAAGCTGCTGATAGCGGCCGTCCTCGGCCTCGCCGCCGACGCGGCGGACGAGGTAGAACGCCAGCCGCAGCGACCACAATCCGGTCATCGCCGCGACAAGCCACTGCCGCGGCCCGTAGCCATCCGCCAGCGACGCGAACAGCACCGCGAGCAGGCCGATCCCTGCGGACCAGGCGATGTCCACCGTACCGGCGTTTCGCGTCCGCAGTTGCACGGCCCACAGGGCGAGCATGGCGAGGCTCATCACGCCCAGGCCGATCAGCAGCAGAACCCATGCGCTCATGTGCTCGCCCTCCCCGCGGAACGCGCGAGGGTCTCCGTCGGCGATCCGGCGCTTGTACTCAGGGCGCGGCGTGCGGCCAGCAGCAGCAGCGGCGTGAGCAGGGCGTACTCGACGGCGAAGATCGCGTACGCGAGGCGCGGATCGCCGGTGATGCGGATCGCGCCGAGGCCCACGGCCGCCCGCAACGCCAGCGGGCCGCCGATCAGTCCGAACAGTGCGGCCAGCACCGGCCGCGTCTGAAGGAAGCGCAGCGCTGCGTGCAGCGTCGTCGCGAACGCCAGCCACAGCCCGGCCATCCACAGCGGGCACGGGAGCGACTCCGGGAACGGGGCCGCGAATTCGAGTATGCCGAGCCGAGCGATTCCCGAGTCCGCCGCGTATCCGACCGCGGCCACGGCGGGCAAGAACCACGCCAGCCGCGCGCGGTGCGCGGATGAGGCGAGCGCCAGAAGCGCTGCAATCGCCGCCGCGAGCGGACCCGGCCACGCGTAGCCCGCCGCCGCGCCGCCCACGCCGGCAACCCACGCGACTTGAAAGAGCAGGATGTTCGCCGCCAGCGACGCACCGCGCGGGGCGGTGTGCGGGTGGACGGCGTCGATCGGGGCGGCGGAGGTCATGATTCCCCCGGCGGCAGAGCCGGATCCCAGAGCGCAGCGCAGCCGGGCTTGTTCAGCACGATCTGTGCGACGCCGATGGTGCGCTCGAGAAAGCCCGCCTCGCAGTAGCAGAGGTAGAACTCCCACATGCGCAGGAACTCTGGCGGCAGGTCGAGGGCGTGAATCGCCGCGGCGCTCGCGCGGGTGTTCTCGTGCCAGCAGCGCAGCGTGCGGGCGTAGTGCGGCCCCAAGTCTTCGAGGTGCGTGATCGTCAGGTCGGAGCTGCGGGCGATCGCGGCGGACAGCGCCGCGACGGACGGAATGCAGCTGCCGGGGAAGATGTAGCGCTTGATGAAGTCGACTTCGTGGCGGGCGCGGGCGTAGTAGCGATCGGCCATCGTGATCGCCTGGATGCACGCCTGGCCCGCGGGTGCGAGCAGTCGCGCGCACTGCGAGAAGAAAGTCGGATACTGCCGCCAGCCGATCGCTTCGATCATCTCGATCGACACCAGCTTGTCGAACTGGCCGCGCAGGCGGCGGTAGTCGTCGCCGAGCACCGTCACCCGCGCGGACAGACCGGCGTCGCGTACGCGCTGTGTCGCATACTCGTACTGGTGCTTCGAGATGGTGGTCGTCGTGACGCGGCAGCCGTAGCGCCCGGCGGCGTGCAGCGCGAAGCTGCCCCAGCCCGTTCCGATCTCGAGCACGTGATCGCCCGGACCCAGGTGCAACTTGCGGCAGATGCGGTCGAGCTTGGCGAGCGATGCGTCGTGCAGCGTGCTGTCGGCCCGCTCGAAGATTCCGGCGGAGTACGTCATGCTCTCGTCGAGAATCAGGCGGTAGAAGTCGTTGCCGAGATCATAGTGCGCTGCGATGTTCCGGCGGCTGCCCGCGAGCGTGTTCGCACGGCGCCAATGAAACAGGCGCCGCAGCGGGGCGCTCAGCCGGCTCAGGCCGCGATCGAGCGCGGCGAGACTCTCGGAATTCGCCAGGAAGAAGCGCAGGGCCGCCGTCAGGTCCGGCGTCGACCAGTCTCCACGCATGTAGGCTTCGCCCGCGCCGACGCTGCCGCCGAGGGCCACGGCGCGGTATGCGCCCGGGGCGTGCAGCGTGAGGGTCGCACCGGTGCCGTCTTCGCCGCCGGCGAACCGGTGCGTGCCGCGGGAGTCGTGCAGCGTGAGGCGTCCGCGACGGATGCGGCGGAGCGCGGCGTGCACGGCGCGGCGCGCCAGCCCGTCCAGCCAGCCGCCGCGCGCGACGCTGCGCGCTCGAACGCGGGGGATGATGGAATCATGCGTCATGGCGCTGCGCTCCGTCGGCGACCGCGGCCGGCCGCACCCAGGGACTGCGCGGGTGCGGAATGTAGGGACAGCGTTTCAACCATAGCCGCAGCGCCTGCCAGTGAATCGCCGCGACCACCTGCGTCGTCATCAGCGGGTAGCGCAGCAGCGCCGCGGCCAGCGCAGCGGAGGTGATCTCCTTGCGGCGCAGCGTCATCGTGGCGTCGAATACGCGCCGCCCCTCGCGGTGATTCTCCATGTGAATCGCCAGCGCAGCGCCCGGCGGCGTAAACGTCCAGTCGTACTCCACGTCCATCGGCATGAACGGCGAGATGTGGAACTCCTTGGAAAACCGGAAGCGGAAGCGGCGCTGTTCCGCCGCGCCCGCGTCGATCGGCAGCACGTAGCAATGCTGCTGGCCCCATGGGGTGTTGTTGATCTCCGCAATCAGCGCGGCGGGCGCGCCGTCGGTCTGATAGCAGAAGTAGAAGCTGACCGGGTTGAACCGATAGCCGAAGTACTCCAGGTGCGTGAGCAACCGCACCGGGCCGGCGGGGCGATGTCCGCAGCGGGCGGCGACGGCGTCGCGGGCGGCGTCGGCCAGATTCGCATTTGCCGAAGCGAGACCCCTGAGGTGATCGGCGCGGCGGAAGCGCGCCAGGCCGCGGCCCTCGACGCTCCAGAGCCAACGACGTTCGAAAAGGCGCGGCAACTCGTCGAGGTCCAGGTGCATCATGAACAGGCTGTATTCGAAGGCGTGCTCGACCGGTGCGTAGCGGCGATGTCGCACGCGCCCCTCGTAGATGCAGCTTTGCCAGTGAGTGCTCACGTGCCGCCCCGCCGATCTACGAGCGCCCGTCGACAGCGGCCGCGACGCGCAGACCGCTGTTGACCCCGTCTTCGTGAAACCCGTAGCCCCAATAGGCGCCGCAGTAGTGCGTGCGGTTCACGCCGCTGATTTCGGCGTGCCGCTGCTGCGCGGCGACCGCAGCCGGCGTGTACACCGGGTGGTGATATTCGAAGGAGCGGATCACCTGACGCTCGTCGATCCGGTCGCCGCAGTTGAGCGAGACGCAATACGTGCGGCCGGCGCCGAGCGTCTGCAGCATGTTCATGTTGTAGGTCATGGTGACGCCGCCGCGCGACCGCTCCGGGACGTGATAGTTCCAACTCGCCCACGCCCGGCGGGAACGCGGCAGAAGCCGCTCATCGGTGTGCAGCACGGTCTGGTTGCGCTGATAGCGGATCGCGCCGAGCACGCTCCGCTCCTGCGGCGCGGGGTCGCGAAGCAGCCGCAGCGCCTGATCGCTGTGCGTCGCGAAGATCACCTCGTCGAACCGCTGCACGCAGCCCTCGGCCGCGACTTCGACGTGCGCCGGCTCGCGCTTGACCCACTCGACCGGCGTGTTCAGCCGGATCCGATCGACAAACGGTGCGATCAGCGCGCGAACGTACTCGGCCGAGCCGCCGCGAATGACGCGCCACTGCGGCCGGCGGAACAGATTGAGCATGCCGTGGTTGTGGCAGAAGCGGACGAAGTACGCCGCGGGGAAGTCGTAAAACTGCTGCGGATCGGCGGACCAGATCGCCGCGCCCATCGGGATCAGGTGCTGCTCGACGAACTCGGAAGAGTAGCGGTTCTCGGCCAGGTAGCTGCCCAGCGTGACGCCGCCATCGGGCGTCGCGAGCAGGCGCCGCGATTCGCGATAGAAGCGAACGATTTCGATCAGCATGCGATAGAACGCGGGCCGCAGCAGGTTGCGGCGTTGTGCGAAGAGCGTATTGACGCTGTCGCCCTTGTACTCCAGGCCGCAGCGCTCGTCGCGCACGCTGAAGCTCATCACGCTCGGCTGCGTGGCGACTTGCAGCTCTTCGAGCAGCGCGCAGAAACGCGGATACGTCCGTTCGTTATAGACGATGAAGCCGGTGTCGATCGCCAGCTCGCGGTCGCCCTCGGCCACGCGCACCGTGTTGGTGTGCCCGCCGACGTGCGCGCCGGCCTCGAACACGGTCAGGTCGTGCGCGGCGTGCAGCCGGCGCGCGGCGGTCAGGCCGGAAATGCCGCTGCCGATGATCGCGATCCGTTTGCGCATCTAAGCCGCTCTCTTGTCCGGCGAGAGGCTGCGGCGGTCGGCGTGCGCGCTGCGCACCGCCTCCGGCACCGGGCGCAGATCGCGGATGACTCCGAGCGCGGCGAGCAAGCGCAGCCCGTAATAGGTCGGATCGATCTCCCACCAGTAAAAGCCCTGCCGCACGGACGATGGATAGTGATGGTGGTTGTTGTGCCAGCCCTCCCCGAGCGTCAGCAGCGCCAGGAGCAGGCTGTTGCGGCTGGAGTCCCCCGTGGCGTAGCGCCGGCGGCCGAGTCGGTGCGCCGCCGAGTTGATCAGGCAGGTGCCGTGAAACAGCGCCACGGTCGAGATGAAGAACCCCCAGACGAGCATCTGCGGGCCGCTGGTTCCCAGGCCCGGCGCCACCGTCGCAAGCACGGCGCCCAAGGCGTACATCGCCGCCGCGGTCAAAACCGGGACGAGCAGCTCGAATCGATTCAGAAAGACCAACTCCGGAAACCGGGCGAGATCGCGAACGCGCTTCAGATCCGTCACCAGGTTGATTCGCGCCGTCAGCCAGCCCATGTGCGCCCAGTACACGCCGTGCTCGTCGGGCGAGTGCGGATCTTCCGGGCGATCCGAGTGGGCGTGGTGCCGGCGGTGCTGGGCCGCCCACCACAACGGTCCGCGCTGCACGGCGGAGGCGCCCAGCACCGCGAAGACGAACTGCCACGCGCGATGCGTGCGGAACGTGCGGTGGGAGAAGTAGCGGTGGTAGAACGCCGTGATGGCAAACATCCGCACGAGATACATCGCGACGGCGACGAGCGCGGCGGTGAGGCTCCAGCCCACCCAGATCACGCCGAGGCACCCGGCGTGCAGGATTACAAACGGAATCCAGTGCAATGGGTGGCTGCGGTAGTTCCGCGGATCGGTCGGGTCGGCCTGCACCAGACCGGCGTCGAACCAGCTTCCGATCGTGCGGAGCGCTCGCCGGGCGATGGAGAACGTCAAAGCTCTGGTCCTTTCAGACAATTGGCGATCGCCATCGTCGGTTCGCGACGGCCCGACTCGCGGTAGCGGCCGGCGTCGTGCGTCAACGAGAGCGAATTCGCAATTCCACGCGCAGCAGATTCAGGGAACGATATCCGGTGTGAGCGATTTGGTCGATTTATCGTTCAATGGTCGTACGTTTTTCACGTTTCATTGAACTATTCTCTGGCCAAAATCGTTCAATCCGCCCTTGGGGTGCGCGCCGGCAACGGGCGGCGGACGAAGGCTTCGATCGCTTCATATTCGGGCAGGCCGAGTTCGTCGTAGATGCGGGCCGTGCGGGCGTTGCGGTCCTCGGCCCGTTTCCAGAACTCGCGCGTGTCCCACGGACCGGGGAAAAGCGCTTTGTCCTTCTGCGATTCGTGCTTGAAGATCGCGGTTCGCTTGCGCTCCACTTCGTCGGGGCTAAGCGGCACCGCCAGGTCGATTTCGTGCGGCTCCCACTCCTGCCATGCCCCACGGTAGTGCCAGAGTTCGGTCGCGCGCAGCCAATCCGCACCGGCGAGCCGCTCGATCGCCCGTTCGATCGCGGCGAGGCAGACGCGGTGCGTGCCGTGAGGGTCCGACAGATCGCCCGCGACATAAATCTGATGCGGCTGCACGCGCTCCAGCAGGCGGATGATGATCTGAATGTCTTCCTCGACCAGCGGTTTCTTGCGCACGCGGCCGGTCTCGTAGAACGGCATGTCGAGGAAGTGAATGTTGTCGGGCTTGACGCCGGAGTAGCGCGCGGCGGACCGGGCCTCGGTGCGGCGGATCAAAGTCTTGATACGCTGCAGTTCGGCGCTGTCCACCTGCCCGGGTTTCTTGGCGGTGATGAAGCGCTGCACCGCCTCTTCGATGCGGTCGGCCTCATCGCGGCTGAACAGCGCGAATTCGCGGCAGAAATCGGTGACAAAGTCGGCGTGTCGCAGGGCTTCGTCGTCCCACACGGCGATATTGCCGGAAGTTTGGTAGGCGACGTGCACGTCGTGACCCTGCTCGCAGAGCCGGATCAGCGTGCCGCCCATCGAAATGACATCGTCGTCCGGGTGCGGGCTGAAGACGACGATGCGCTTCGGGAAAACATCCTGGCGGCCGTCGGAGCGCGGGCGGCCGGGTTTGCCGCCGGGCCAGCCGGTGATGGTGTTCTGCAGGGCCTTGAACACCTCGATGTTCACGCTGTATGCGGCGCCGCGGGCCGAGAGCAGTTCGCTGAGGCCGTGCTCGTTGTAGTCCTCGCCGACGAGTTTGAGAATTGGCTTCTCGACCTTCTGCGAGAGCCAGATCACGGCACGCCGGGTCAACGGCTCGTCCCACTTCAGGCCGAATTGCGCGAGCGGGCCGAGCAGCCACGGCGTGCGCACCGGCGTGAGTGCGCCGGCCGCGGCCTGGTCGGCGACGAACGCAGCACTGGGATGTTCCTGCAGGAAACTGGCTGCGACGGCGCTCGTGATCGGCCCCTCGACGGCCCGCTTGATGATCTGCGCCTTGCCCTCGCCGAATGCAACCAGAATCACGCGGCGAGCGTCGAGGATCGTGCCGACGCCCATCGTGATCGCGCGGCGCGGAACGTGCTGCTCGCCGAAGAAGTCGCTGGCGGCGTCGAGCCGCGTGACGCGATCGAGCGTAATGAGCCGCGTGCGGCTGCCGCGGCCGGAGCCGGGCTCGTTGAAGCCGATGTGCCCGGTGCGGCCGATGCCGAGCAATTGCAGATCGATGCCGCCGGCGTCGCGGATGCGGCGCTCGTAGTCGGCGCAGAACGCCGGTACCTCTTCGATCGGAATCGTCCCGTCCGGGATGTTCACGTTGGCCGGGTCGATGTCGACGTGGTCGAACAGATACTCCGCCATGAAGCGCCGGTAGCTTTGCAGCGACTCGGGCGTCATCGGCCAGTATTCGTCGAGATTAAACGTGACCACGTTCGCGAACGACAAGTCGCCGCGCTCGTGCATCGCGATCAACGCTTCGTACACGCCCTGCGGGGTCGATCCGGTGGCGAGGCCGAGGACCGCCCGGCGGCCCTGGCGGGTGCGCTCGTGGATCAGATCGGCGATCTGCACGGCGACCGCGTGACTGGCGGCGGCGCTGTCCTGGTAGACGGACACGGTGGCGCGTGGCCCGCCGGCCTGATGCGCCGCGGCGTCGAACGGAAATTCGTAGTTCCTGGGCATCACGGCGATCATTATATAACCTTTCGGCCCTCGTGGCACCGGTGCAAGGCCCGGTGATGCGGGCACCGATCTGAGGACCGGTGATGGGCTTGCGGCGCGGGTCTTCAGACCGGTGCCACAAGTGCCCTCCGGTCTTCAGACCGGCGCCACACGCATGATCGCCGCGGCACACGCTCAGCCATCATTGCCCGGTAGAACCGTGGTCTCTGACGCGCCGAGCCGTCGGAACCAGACCCGGTAAAGCCCGACGCTGAGCAGGCCGAGCGCGATCGCCAGCACGCAGGCCGTGGACCACTGATGCACGATCACCGCCATCGGCAGCATGAACAGCGCGCATTGCCACGGCACGGCGCAGAGGAGGGACAGAAAATCAGCGCGATGTTCCGCGCGGGTCGCCGCCCGTTCGCCGGCGGACAGCACTACGGCCGCCGGCCCCCACGCGCCCCACGGCCGCGTCTGCCGGTAGAAAGCCTGGAGCACGACCAGCGGCGTTGGCCGCGTCAGGTACGTCCCCAGCAGCAGGGCGACCAGGCCGCACGTACAAATGCAGGCAAACGTCAGCGCCGCACCCAGTTCGGGCGCGGCCCCGCGCAGGACAAACGCGCCGGCCATCCCGCCTGCGGCGCCGGCGGCGTAACCCCAGCCGTTCAAGCGCCACCAGTACCAGCGCAGCAGGTTCGGCAGCAGCACGCCCGCGCCGAGCCCCATGCACAGCCAGTCCCAGATGCGATTGATGCTTTCCATGCGATACGCCAGCAGCAAGCCGGCAATGACGAACACCGCCCCGGACGCGGCCCCGATCGCCACCAGCTCGCGCTGCCCGGCGCGCGGCCGGAAGAACGGGCGATAGATGTCCTGCACGACATATGAGGCCCCGGCGTTGAGCATCGAGCTATAAGTGCTCATGGCCGCCGCCAGCAGCGCCGCGAGCAGCACGCCGCGCAGGCCGGGTCCGGTGAGGACATCGAGCACGACCGGCAGCGCGAGCTCCGGATCGTCGAATTGGCGCTTCAGGCTGAGCGCCAGGATCGCGATCGACATCATCAGCGGCCAGCGGAAGGCCATGAGAATGATCCACAGGAGCGAGACGTAGCCGCACTCGCGCTCGCCGGCCGCGGCGAAGTAGCGCTGCGCCATGTAGCCGCCCGCGCCGGACAGTCCATCGATCGTCGTTTTCATCAGGTAGAAGAGCACCACCACGCCCAGCATCTCAAACTCGGCGTAGCCCGCGGGCGGGGCGATCTTCCACGCCGGGAGCA
This sequence comes from uncultured Planctomycetales bacterium, assembly GCA_964631045.1. Classification (GTDB taxonomy): domain Bacteria; phylum Planctomycetota; class Phycisphaerae; order UBA1845; family Fen-1342; genus CAZVWB01. The sequence continues at coordinate 101,680 of CAZVWB010000012.1, read as the reverse complement.
ACTCCAGGCCGCCCACCGCCGACCAGCCGCCGATCAGCGCAGGATCGAACGCCAGGAACGCGCGGACCGAGAAGTAGAGCGACATGAAGAGGATCAGCCCGCCCTGAAACACATCGGTCCAGACCACGCCGTAAAGCCCGGCGAAGGATGTGTAAAGCATTGTGACGATGATCAGCCCGGCGGAGATCAGCGACGGCAGATACTCGCCGGGAATCTGCATCCCGGCCAGGTTCACACCGGCCAGCGCCTCGGTGGGCATGAGCGCGGCCACAAACTTGTTGGTTCCGACGGCGAAGTAGCTGATCGCCCAGGTGGTGAAGGCGACGTTGAACAGCGCCAGGATCAGACGCGGCGCTCGGCCGGCCCAGCCGGGGCCGAAGCGGAACTCCATCCACTCCGCGACGGTCATGCGGCCGGAGCGGCGCGTCCACTTCCCCATGAATGCCAGGTAGAAAGCCATGACCAGCACAACGCCGCCGCGCAGCTCGATCCAGAACCCGCCGAACCCGAAGACCATCAGCATCGCCGCGATGACCATTGTGCCGGTCATATCGACGTTCGAGGCCATACCGGACGCGCCCAGCAGCCACCAGCGCATGCCGCGATCGCCCAGGAAATAGCTGTCCACGCCGCGCGCGGCGCGGCGCCGCAGCCGCCACGCAAGCGCGAAGACGGCGACGAAGTAGAGCAGCAGCACCATGGCGTCGAGCGGATGCATGCCCGCGAATCATGATCGATCCGCGCCGCGCAGGAAAACCCGCGACCGCCGCCGCAGCCGCCGGGCGGCGGGCGCGCGAGGCGACGGTGCGGCGGCGATCTCCCCGAGAAATCACGAGCTGCGCTGCGTATGAGAGGGCCGGCGCGGTAGGATACAGCGCATCGGTAGTCAGGGAATGGAAGCCACTTCTCGCAGGGCAACTGCGGCGGGCGTCAAACGGCGACTCATCGTCGGCCGGCCTGATCGTCCGCCGCCCAGATGGAGGTGTCAGAATGAAATCGAAAGCTTCAGCAACAGCATGGTTGCAGCGGGCCGCGGCGGGCGCGCTGCTGAGTGTGGCGGTTGCGCCGGCCGCCGCCCAGGTGGCGTCCGCGCTGCTGCGCGAGGGCACGGCGCTCCCCGGCGGGCCGGGCGGGCACACGATCAACGCAATCAGCAACTCAGGCGTGAACCAACTCGGCGGCTATGCCTTCACGGTCAACACCAGCGACGGCGTGACGACCCTGAGCCATGTCTGGGGCAACGCCGCGAACGCGCCCGGCAGCGTGGTGCGAACCGAAGGCACATTCGGGTCGCTGACGCAGACGGCCTATGAATCGTTCTTCGGCTTTGGCGACGCGGCCGAATGCGCATACTCGCCCACGGTCACCGGCGGCGTGGTCGCCAGCGGCGACTCGGTTTGGATCGACGACGCCCCGGTCGCGGTCGAGGGCGAGCCGGTGCAGAACTTCCCCGGCGGCGGGCAGTTCTGGCGCTTCGCGAGCCGGCCGGGCGTCACGCGCGACGGCAAGCCGTACTGGGTCGGCGGGATTACGGACACCGCGGGCGGATCAACGCAGAATCGCGGTCTGTTCTTTGGCGTGGACGCTCAGATTCTGCTGCTGGGCGGCCAGAGCGTGCCGAACATCCCGACGCCGCTCGGAACCGGGACGACCGTTGATTTTGACTATCGCGTGTCGGCGCTGGGCAACCACTACATCGCCCCCGTGGTGCTGTCGAGCGCGCCTACCGCGGCGCTGGTGATTGACGGCGCCGGGTTGCTGCTGGATGGCGTGCTGGCTCGCGCCGGCGAGGCCGTACCCGCGTCGATCGGTGGTCTGCCGGGCGAGACCTGGACGACCTTCGACTACTGCGGCATCAGCGAGAGCGGCGCGTACTTCTTCACCGCAGATACGAATGCGGCGACGACGCAGGACGAGGTGTTCGTCTACAACGGCGTGATCATCTATCGCGAGGGCGACACGCTCGACGGCTTCGCGTTGACCGGGTCTATCGAGGCGGCGTACATGAACGAAGACGGCGACCTGGCGTTCATCTGGCCCGTGCTGGTCGACGGCATCGCACGCGAGGGCCTCTTCATCAACGGCCAGCTTGTTCTGAAGGAGCAGGAGACCGTCGATCTCGACAACGACGGCACGGTCGAGGCCAACTCAATCCTGACCGACTTCACCGGAATCGTCGCGCTCACGCTCGGACCGCGCATCGGCGGCAGTGTCGCGGCGTACTTCACCGGCGACGTGGACATCAACGGGACTCCGACGACCACCGACGACGTGGAGGGCGGGTTCCGCCTGGTCCTGCCGCTGGCGTTGCCGGGCGACACCAACTGCGACGGCAATGTCGATTTCTTCGACATCGATCCGTTCCTGCTGGCGCTGTTTGACCCCGCGCAGTACGCGATCGATTTCCCGGATTGCGACATCCTCTCTGCCGACGTGGATGGCAGCGGCGGGGTGGATTTTTTCGACATCGACCCGTTCCTGGAGGTGCTGTTCGCGCCCTGATGCGTCGAACTCTGAAGCGAATCCGCCGGGATTTCGTGCGCGGTTGCGGGCCCAAGGACGGCGGCGTCTAACCATCTGGATCAACGCGGTTTACGCCGGGGCCGGTTGGGTGGTGAACGGTACCGTCGCGCACCGAAAACGTCCGAAACGGCCACAGAGAGGCACCCTTTTTCGCGGTTGAAGTCGCGCAGATTACGAGCGGGTTCGGTATGACGTAAGTTGTTTATTTAAAAATGCTTATGTTCAATATTCCAATGTCGAAAAAAGCCCCCGCAAGCGTGGACAGGCGCGATTCGATTGTGATATAGTGCGGGCGTCGCCGAGCACTAGACACCGGTGACGAACAATCGACATTCGCGGCTGTTCTAGCCGTGGCGCACTTCCGGGACTGACCCTTGGGCTCAGTCCCGGAAGTTTTTTGTTCGCAGCGTGTGTCGCGAGATGCGATCGCGGGCTCACGCGTTTCGCCGCCGCGCGGGCGTCGCCGCCGCGCGCGAGTACGATAGTCGCATGCTTGCCACAGGATCACCTCGGGTTTGCGCGATCGACGGCACGGTTATCGCTTCGAGGGCGATCTGCGCGGAGCACGTGCAGATCGAGTTCCTCGCACCCGGGCTGCCGCCGTCAGACCCCGGGCAGTTTCTTGAGTTGCGGTGCGGCCGCGAGGTCGAGCTGCACGACGTGGCGCTTGAATGGCGCGAGGGGGAGTTTCCCCGAATCGACGCGGATTTGTGGATGGGCACGCAGCCGTTCCTGCGTCGCCCGTTCAGCATCGCCGATCGGTGGACGGATGCGGACGGGCGAACGATCGTTGCGGTCATTTCGCGGGCGGTGGGGGTGGGCACGCGCTGGCTCGACGCTCTGAAGCCCGGCGACACGCTGAACTTCAGCGGGCCGCTCGGCCGCGGGTTCGCGATTCCGGATGAAGCGCGGCCGTTGGCGCTCGTCGGCGGCGGCGTCGGGATTCCGCCGCTTCTGTACCTCGCCCGGCGGCTGTGCGAACTCGGGCGGCGCGACGTGACGGTCGTGCTGGGCGCGACAACCCGCGCCTTCGTACCCGCCGCGTTGACGGCCGAGCCCGATCGCGCGGGCGCACCGCGGGCGTGCGTCGCGCTGCCCGGCGGCGCGCCGTTCGAGACGATCATCACGACCGATGACGGCACCGCCGGGCTGCGCGGACGGGTCACGGACGCGATCGAGCGCTGGTCGCCGCGCGGCGGCGGGCGGCCGATGGTGTTTGCATGCGGCCCCGAGGCGATGCTGCGGGCGGTGGCGGAGCAGACGCGCCGCCGCGAGTGGGATTGCCAGTTGTGCATCGAGAAACTGATGGGCTGCGGCATGGGCACGTGTCTGTCGTGCGTGGTGCGCGTGCGCGACGCCGCGCGGCCGGCAGGCTGGCGCTGGGCGCTGTCGTGCAGCGAGGGACCGTGCTTCGATCGCGACGTTCTGATGGACGATTCGCCGGCGCAGCGCTCATAATGCGCTGGGCGTTGGCGCGAAACGCGGGCAACGGAGAGCTTGTGAACGTTTGGGCTTCCGTCACTATTCGTGAGCGGTTCGCACGCCCGTGGGCGGGCAGAATGCCCGCCCCACCCCGAAGATTCACAGGCTCGTAGAAGTTTGGCGCTGGGCGCTGCGTGCAGGCAGCGCGATTCCGCCGGCGGCCGCGCCGGCGAGCGAAGGAGTCGGCCGTGCGAAGGAACGCCACGACGTTGTCGGCGGGGGTGGTTTGCCTGTTGCTGCCGCTGTCGGCGGGGTGCTATCAGAGCACCGGCTTGCGCGTGCTGAACTTTCTGGGCCTGGAGCGCGAGCCGGTGGTGCTGGCGCTAGTGGCGGAGAGTCGTGCACCGGGCGCGCCGAATCTGCTGGAAGTGATCAACCCGTACGCGCCGTATGAGCCGCTGCAGCAAGCGCTGGCGAAGGAAATCGGGCGGCCCGTGGCGCTCGAGTTGTGCTTCCCGCTGCAGCTTGAGCCGAGCCTGCGGACCGGCATGTACGACCTGGCGATCATTTCGCCGGCGCAGTATGCGCGCTTCGCGGGGGACAAGCTGCCGCCGGTGCTGGCGGTGGCGACCGACGCGGGCGGGACGCTGGCGCGGCCGGGCCTCCTGATCGCGCCCAGCGCGGGCGGCGCGGCGCGGGTCGCCGATCTGAAGGGCAAGATGGTCGCGTTCGGCCCGGCGGAGGACTCGCGGACGCACTACGCCGCACTCCAACTGCTGGCGCGGCATGGCGTGCGGCGCGAGGATCTGTCGCTGGAGCTGCTGCCGCTGCCCGGGTCGCTGCGGCACCTGCCGGATTGCAAGAGCGTGGTGCAGGCGGTTCAGAGCGGCGCGGCGGCTGCGGGGTTCGTGGATGAGGCCGCGTGGCGCGACCTGCCGGCGAGCGGCAAAGCCGGTGAGGCCAGCCAGGCCGGTCTGCGGGTGCTCGACAAGACGATCGACCTGCCGGATCGACTGGTTGTGGCGTCGGCGGCGCTCGATTCGGAGGCGGCGGAGAAGGCACGGCGTTTTCTGCTTGCCGCGCGAGAGAAAGCCCCGAAGGTGCTGAAGCCGCTGCGCGTGGCCGGCTACAGCGAGCCGCACAAGACGCTGCTGGAGGCGTGCCGGGAGCTGAGCCCCGGGCCGATGGAGCCGCCGACAGAGGATGCGGCCGCGGCGGAGGCGCCGCAGTAGCAGGACTCTCTCGGTAAGCGCGATTCTGACTCAGAGCAGAACGCCCGCTGCAATCACTTGCGTGAAACACTCGAACGGGCACACTTCCTCCCGATCCGGTTCTCTTAGCCCTCGTCGCTAGTGCGAGCTTCGCGCCGCGGCGCCAGCGGAACGAGCGCGGAGTGCCGCGCGGCGATAGACGGCGTATGTCGCCCGAACTGCCGCAGCCGGGTCGAACTGCGCGCGTGCCCACGCCGCGCCGGCCTCGGCCAGCGCCGCGCGGCGCTGCGGATCGGCGCGGAGCGCGGCGACGGCGGCGGCGAAGGCGTGGGGCGTGTGGTCCGCCACCAGTACCGCCCGCCTTCCGCCGTCTGCGAGTTCGCGCAGCGCCGGAATGTCGGCGCACACGGCCGGCACGCCGGCGGCGAGCGCTTCGAGCAGGGCGTTGGGCATGCCCTCGGTCAGCGAGGGGAATACGAAGAGGTCCGCCGCCGCGTACACGGGCGACGGATCATCCACCCAGCCGAGGAGCATGACGTTCCGCGCGGTGCTGCTGGTGCGGATGGCGCGCTCGACCGCCGGGCGGTCCGGTCCGTCGCCGGCGATCAGCAGCCGCAGCGGTTCGCGGCTGAGAATCTCCGCGCATTCGATCAGCAGCGGCACGCATTTGACCGGGTCCAGCCGCCCGGCCCAGGCGATGACGAACTCATGCGGCGCGATTCCGAACGCGGCGCGGGCCGCGGCGCGCGGCGGCGCGGCCGCAGCATCCGCGGACAGGGCCGGCGCGGCCGCGCGGAACGCCGGTAACGGCGGGATCAGGAAGACGTGCGCGGCAGGCAGCCAGAACTGCCGCCGGACGTGATCGCGCAGCGCAGCGCTGTTCACGACGTGCCCGCGGTCGGCCCAGGCCGTGAGCCGCTCGGCCCAGACGTGCCAGCCGCGCTCGACCTCGATGGTGGCGGTGGACGTAAGCACGGGAATTCGCAGATACAGACCGGCCAGGCGGGCGGCGACGTTGGCGTGGGTCAGTGTGGCGTGCAGCACGTGCGGGCGGATGCGGCGCAGCGCGCGGATCAGGCGGCGCAGCGCGTCGAAGTCCCGCGCGGAGCGCGCGTCGCACGCGAACGTCGCAAACCCCTCGCCGCGTAGTTGCCGGCCGACCGGTCCGAGCGGCGCGAGGCAGCCGACGTGTACGTCGACGCCGATTTCGCGCAGGCCGCGCGCCAGACGCGCGAGCCGCAGCGGCGCGCCGCCGCGCTCCAGATCGGTCACGAGCAGCGCCACGCGCACGCGCCGCTACTCCGAGCCTGCGAGTTTTTGGGGTGGGGCGGGCATTCTGGCCGCCCACGGGGCTCGCCAGCCGCTCACGAAAGTAAGTGAAGCCAATGAGTTCACAGGCTCTCCGGCCGCTGCGGCGCGCCGCCGGCGGGGCGCGGCGCCGCGCCCGCGGCGGACTCCAGCACGCGGCGCACGAATCCGCCGGCGGCCTGCAAGCGCTGCTGCGCCGCGGCCTGGTCGACGCCCAGCGCGTGCATCACGATTGCGGTCTTCACGTGCCAATTCGCCCGCTCCAGGAGCGCCGCCGCGTCGCCGCGCGGCAGGCCGGTCGCGCCGGCCACGGTGCGCGTGGCGCGGTCGGTGAGCTTCGCGCAGCCCAGGGCGTTGACGTCGACCATCAGGTTGCCAAAGACCTTTCCGATCTGCACCATCGCGAGGGTGCTGACCATGTTGAGCACGATCTTGGTGGCGATGCCGGCTTTGAGCCGCGTCGAGCCGGTGAGCACTTCCGGCCCCACCAGCACGCGGATCGACACGTCCGCCGCGTCGGGCGCCTGGTCGAGCGGAACGCATGCGAAAAACACGGTCGCGGCGCCGCGGCGGCGGGCCTCGGCGATCGCGCCGTGCACGAACGGCGTGGTGCCGCCCGTGGCGATGCCGAAGACCACGTCGCGCGGTCCGACATGGCGCTCGACCAGCGCCGCAGCGCCTGCGGCGGGGTCGTCCTCGGCATGTTCGACCGCGCGTTTGAGCGCTGCGTCGCCCCCGGCGATGACGCCCTGCACCATCTCCGGATCGCTGAGGAACGTCGGCGGGCACTCGGCCGCGTCGAGTACGCCGAGCCGGCCGCTGGTGCCCGCACCGACGTAAAAGAGCCGCCCGCCCGCGCGCAGCGCCCCGGCGACCCGCTCGATGGCCGCGACGATCTGCGGTTTGGCCGCGGCGACGGCCTCCGGGATGCGGCGATCCTCGTCGTTCATGAGGTCGAACGCAGCGGCGACGGGCAGCGCGTCGAGCTCGCGCGTGCGGGCGTTGCGCTGCTCGGTCATCAGGTGGCCGCGGTCTGTCATTCACTCTCGTTCATCTTGTGCGCCGGCCGCGCGCGGCCGCGCGGTCGCCCCAAACCCGGATCGCGCGTGCCGACGCTACTTCAGCAGGTGTTCCTTCCAGAAATGGGCGTACAGAACCGCGGCGAGGTCGCTGTTCTCGCGCTTGGCGAAGCCGTGACCCTCGTTGAGCGCGTTGGCGAACCACACCGTCCGTCCGAGCTCGCGCATTTTTGCGACGATTTGCTTCGCCTCGCTGACGGGCACGCGCGGGTCGTTCTGGCCGTGCAGCACGAAGAGCGCCGCGGTGATCTTGTCGGCGTTGTTCAGCGGCGAGATTCGTTCGAGCACCGCACGCACTTCGGGGTCGCGCTCGTCGCCATACTCGGCGCGGCGGAGATCGCGGCGGAACTCCGGCGTGGTCTCCAGGAAGCTGACGAAACTGGCGATGCCGACGATGTCGATGCCGGCCTTGATGCGTCCGGGGTAGTTCGCCAGGCTGCCGAGCACCATATAGCCGCCGTATGAGCCGCCGAAGATGCCGACGCGCCCGGCGTCCAGCTCCGGCTGTTTGGCGATCCAGTCGAGCAGGGCGCCGATGTCCTTGACGCTGTCTTCGCGAAGTACGCCGTTATCAAGCTGATGGAACGAGCGGCCGTAGCCGGTGCTGCCGCGCACGTTCGGGGCGATCACGCTGATGCCCAGTTCGTTCGCCCAGAACTGCACGGCGCTGTAGAACACCGGCAGATACTGCGACTCCGGCCCGCCGTGGCACGAGATGACCACCGGTCGCGGACCCTCGCCGCGGCCGCGGTAGTAGAACGCCGGAATGGTGCGCGGCTGGCCGTCGACGGCGTCGAACGTGGGGAAGCGGATCAGCTCCGGCTCGACGAAGCCGGCGGCGCTCAGGCCGCCGATTTCGCTCTCGGTCCAGCGCGTCGCCGCCGCCGACTCGAAATCGACGGTGTAGACGTCGGCGGGCGAACGCGATGAGGTTACGGTCATGCCGAGCGTGCGGCCGTCTGCGGAGAATTTCAATCCGCTGACGACGCCGCGGGGCAGGCCGCTGGCGTCGCGCGCGTTGCCGGCCCACTCATCGGCCAGGTGCAGCCGCGAGACGCCGTCCTCATTCACCACGTACGCGACGCCCATCCCCTGCGGATGCACCGCGATTTCCTCCACGTCCCACTTCAGGTCGGGCGTCAGGCACTTCCACTCGCCGTAGTCGAACCCGAAGCGGTAGAGCTTGCGGAACTCGCCGTCGCGGTCGCTGGCCAGGTAGACCCCGTTGCTGTCATGCGTCCAGACGCCGCCGCCGTAGTAGGCCGAAACGCCCTCGGGCGTGAGCCGCACCTGCTCGCCGGCGGCGATGTCGTGAACGAACCAGTTGGTTTCGCGCTCGGAGACGTATTGCTGGATCAGGATGCGCGACTCGTCCGGACTGAACGGCCCGGCGTAATACTGGCCTTCGACCTGCCAGATCCTGCGGGCCGGCTCGCTCGAGTTCAGGTCTTTCAGATAGACGTCGAAGTCCTTCTCGTTCCGCGCGGTGCCGCTGAAGCACAACCAGCGGCCGCTGCGCGAAATGCTCCCGGCGGCGTGGCGGGACTTGCCGTCGGTCAGGAGCGTCCAGCGGCCGTCGTCGAGATTCAGGCGGTAGAAATTGTCCTTCTCGTCGCCGCCCGAATCCCGGGCGAAGATCAGATGGCGGCCGCTTGTGCCGGGGACGAACAGACCCGCGTCGATCGGCTCGGCGAAGAACGTGATCTGCCGCCGGACCCCCATTGGCTGGGCCAGCACGTGCAACTGCGCCGCGTTGCCGAAGCGCGTGGTCATGAGCACGGACTTGCCGTCGTCGGCGAGGTCCAGGAACCCGGCGCGGCGCACTTCGAGATATTGCAGCATGCGTTCGCGCAGGGCCGGATCCCACTCGGGCACGTCTTCCAGCACAAACTGTCCGAGCTGTCGCACCACCGCCTCGCCGGGTGCATCGGCCGGTGAGAACGCAAACGTCGCCAGAACCGCAGCGAACGAAAACGCATAGCGCCGCATGTTGACTCCCAAAAGTGCGATCGGCCGCACCGCGCGGCGTGACGCACCGAAACCGCAGGCATATAGTAGCGGCGACGCCCGTCCGCGACGCCCCCGCAGACCTGGTCCGCAGGTGAAGCTTCATGCGACTGCTCATCATCGGCGACATCGTCGGCCGACCCGGCAAACACGCCTGTTCCCAGCTCGTCCCCCGACTGGTTCGCGACCGCGGCATCGACGCGGTCATCGCCAACGCCGAGAACACCACCGCGGGCAGCGGCCTGACCCCGGCGATGTTCACGAAGCTGCGGCACTACGGGATCGACGCCTGCACGATGGGCGACCACATCTACAAGCGGCTGGAAATCGTCGCGGCGCTGAACCAGTCTGAACACATCGTGCGGCCGGCGAACCTGCCGCCGGAGGCCGCGGGCCGGCCCTATACCGTGGTCGCGGGCCGCAACGGCGTGCGCGTGGCCGTGATTTCGCTGCTGGGCCGCACGTATATGAACATGAAGGCCGATTGTCCGTTTCACGCCGTCGACAGAATCCTGGACGAGTTGCCGCCGGACGTGCGCGTGCGCGTGGTCGACGTGCACGCCGAGGCGACGGCGGAAAAGGTGGCGATGGGCTGGTATCTCGACGGGCGGGTCTCCGTGGTGGTAGGCACGCATACGCACGTTCAGACGGCGGACGAGCGCGTCCTGCCCGGCGGCGCGGCGTACATCACCGATTTAGGCATGACCGGGCCGTATGACTCGGTGCTGGGACGCGATAAGAACGCGGTCATTCGCCACCTCGTCACGGGCATGCCGCATCCGTACGACGTGGCGATTCACGACGCGCGGCTGTGCGGCGTCATCGTGGACGTCGATCCCGAGAGCGGTCGCGCCTCGCACATCGAGCGCGTTCAGGAGCGCGAGACGACGCCGATGCCCAGCGGTGGAGAAGACGCCTGACAGCCGGGCGCGGCGCGCAGACTCCGCTGCCGGAGTCGTCGCGGCCGGCGCTCGACGCCCGACCGCGCGCGGCGCGCGGTGCTTCGCTCGCATTCGGCATCGCCTTCGCCATGGTGGCTGCGCTGCCGATCGGGGCCTGGCTTTCACAGGTCTTTCCGCGAGCGATCGGTCCGCGGGCGCTACAAGTCGGGTACTTGCTGGCGGGGCTGGGGTGGCTGACGTGTCTGGCACTGATGGCGCGCGGCGCGGTTCGCCTGCCCGGCGTCGGCGGCGCGCCTGCACTCTCCGTCCGCAGGATTCTCGCAGCGGCGATTGTGGTGCGCGTGCTGCTGCTGCCGCTGCCGCCGGCGGACGATGCGTATCGATACCTGTGGGAAGGACGCGTGCGGCTGGCGGGTCACAACCCGTATCTGGCCGCGCCCGACGACCCGCGCGTTGCGCACTTACGCGACGCGGATTGGGAGCGCATCAATCACCCCAATCATGCCGCGATCTATCCGCCGGTGATGCAGGTGGCCTGCGTGCTGGTCGCGGGCGTCGCGCCGCACGCTTACGCGTTCAAGCTGGCGGCGGTGCTGGCGGACGTAACGGTGATCGGCGTCATCGTCGGCTGGTTGCGGCGGCGTGGGGAGCCGCCCGCGTGGGTCGCGATCTACGCCCTTTGTCCGGCGACGCTGCACGCCTTCGCCATTCGCGGACAGGCGGATTCGTGCATGTTGCTGGCGCTGACGGCGTTGCTGCGGTATGTGGACGCGCGCGTCAGGCCGGATGGCGAGGACGCGCAGGGTCGCTTGTCGCTCGTCGGCGGCGAATCGAGCGTGCGGGCGATGTTGATCGCCGGCGTGCTGCTGGGCGTGGCGATTGGATTGAAGTGGGTCGCCGTCGTTTTGGCGCCGTGGTTAATGCTGCTCGCGGGGCGATCGCCGCGGCGCTGGCGTGGGATGATTGCAGTCAGTGTCGGCGCGACCCTGCCGCTGGTGCTGGCGGCGCTTCCTTACGCCGACGCGGGCGCGGCCCTGCTTGGCCCGTTGGCGCACTTTGGCCGCGAGTTTCGTATGCTCGACTTCGGCCGGCAGCATCTGGTCGCATGGCTCGGCGACGCAGAGACGGCGCGCACGGTCGCGATGCTATTGGTCGTCGGTATGGCGGCGGTCCTGCCGCTTCTGCGGTTTTCCGCCCACGCCACGGCGGTCTGGACGCTGGGCGGCGGGCTGCTGGTCGCGCCGACGGTGCACCCGTGGTACCTGACGTGGCTGCTGCCCGCCCTGTGCGTGGCGCGTCATCCGGCGTGGCTCGTGCTGCCGATTACGATGACCATCTGGTTCGACGCCGAAGTTGCAGCGGCGCGGGGCGGCTCGTGGAGCTTGCCGGACAGCGCCGCCGCCGTCGTTTTTCTTCCGGTGATGGCGGCGATTGTGATGGAGTGCGCCTGGCGCCTGGCGCGCCCGCGGGCGATTTCGCGGCCGCCGTCCGACGGCGGCTGAGGCGGCGGCATGCCGGATGGCCGGCGTGGTTGATACACTTTGCGGATGAAGATCGACCTGCACACGCACATCCTCCCCGAGCGCTGGCCCGATCTGGTCGAGCGCTACGGCTACCCCGGCTTCGTGCGGCTCGATCCGTGCGACCCGACGCCGGCGGGCATTTGCCGAGCGCGGATGATGATCGGCGACCGGCTGTTTCGCGAGATTGAGGACAATTGCTGGAGCCCGCCGCGCCGGCTGGAAGACTGCGACCGCACCGGCGTGGGCGTGCAGGTGCTATCGACGGTTCCGGTGATGTTCAGCTACTGGGCGCGGCCCGAGCACGCGCTGGATTTGTCGCGACTGCTCAACGACCACCTCGCGGCGGTGATCGCGGACCATCCGGGGCGTTTCGCGGGCCTGGGCACCATCCCGCTGCAAGCCCCGGAGCTCGCGATCCGCGAGCTTGAACGCTGCGTTTTGCCGCCGAGCCGCGGCGGACTTGGACTGGCCGGCGTCCAGATCGGCTCGCACGTGGATGCCAATCGCTTCATGGATCGCGCCGAGCCGTGGAACCTGAACGAGCCGGCGTTGCTGCCGGTGTTCGCGGCCGCCGCCGAGCTCGGTGCGGCGGTGTTCGTGCATCCGTGGGACATGCTCGGCAAGGAGCGCATGCCGCGCTACTGGCTGCCGTGGCTGGTGGGCATGCCGGCGGAAACATCGCTGGCGATTTGCAGCATGATCTTCGGCGGCGTCATTGAGCGGTTGCCGCGGCTGCGGGTGTGTTTCGCGCACGGCGGCGGCGCGTTTCCGGCGACGATTGGGCGCATCGAGCACGGCTTTCGCGTGCGGCCGGACCTGTGCGCGGTCGACAATGCGGTCAATCCGCGCGCGTACCTCGCCGGCGGCGATGGGCGGCCGGCGCGGTTCTACGTCGATTCGCTCGTGCACGACGCCGATGCGCTGCGCGGGCTGATTCGTCTGTTCGCCGCGGAGCGCGTCGCGCTGGGCAGCGATTATCCATTTCCCCTGGGCGAAGCGGAGCCGGGGCGACTGATTCAGTCGATGCCCGATCTGACCGAGGCGGTGCGCGCGCGACTGCTGGCGGGCACGGCGCGCGAGTTTCTCGGGCTGCCCGCGGCGGGGCGAGATTAGCCGTTTCGGTCGGTTGGCCAGACACCCTCCGGGGTCGCGGCGGCGCGGGTGGGCAGGCGCGACCAACGCCCGCGGCTATTGCGTGTCCTGTTGCTCGGGACCAAAATGCGACTCGCGATGATGCCGCCGGCCTCTCAGTCCTCCACCGCCACCCCCGTTGCCGATGCGCTCGCGCGCCAGGACAACGATCGTGGCGGTCCGGAGCGCCCGCCGGCGGAGCGGCGTCTGGGGTGGTACTCGCGCTTCAAGTTCGAATTGGTTCGCTGGTTTCTGTGGGCGTGGGCGCGGACGTTCAGCGTCCGCGGGCTTTATGTGTTCGCGCGGTTCTTCGGCACGATCGAGTATCTAATCAATTTCAAGCGTCGGGCGCGGTATCGGCGCGAGCTGCTGCGGATTTTCCCGGAGGGCGTCAGCGATCAGCGCGTGCGGCGCATCATCCTCAGCTACTTCCGGCGTACGCGGGCCGACAAACTGCTGTACCTGATCTTCGACCGGCTGCCGCGCGAAAAGATCATGCGGCGCATCAAGTTCCACGGCCGCGAGCATCTCGACGCGGCGCTGGCCGGCGGGCAGGGCGTGTATGTGATGCTCAGCCACAACGGCTCGCACCACGTCGCGGGTTTGCTGATGGCGCTGCTGGGCTATCGCTGCGCCGGCGTGCGCGACCGCAACGAGGGCGCCATCCGCCTCTTCGTGCAGGAGAAATACGCCCGCACGTTTCCGGAGTACGCGGCGATCCGCGTGCTGTACGCCGACAGCTTTCCGCGCGACATTTATCGCTGTTTCAGCGAGAATCGCGTGGTGGGCAGCGCGCTGGACGTCGGTCGCGTGCGCGGCCTGACGCTGAAGACGGTGCCGGTGCAGATCTTCGGCGAGACGCGCGAGTTTCTGACCGGCACGCTGCAGGTCGCGCTGCGCTGCCGCGCCACCATCTGCCAGGCGTTCGTCGTCTCGCGGCCGAACTTCTACTTCCGCCTGATCGTGCAGCCACCGCTGCACGTCGGTCGCGACGGCGACGGGGGCGATTCGGCCGAGCGGGTTCAGGCGCTGATGCAGCGTTACGCGGACGGCATCGCGGCGCATGTCCGCGAGCATCCGGATCACCTCAGCCGCGTCTAGGGCTTCCCAGGCTGCGTTGCGGGCGGGGCCGGCCAGAGCTGATCGAACTGATCCGCAAGCGCGCCGGCGGCGGCGGCGCGGCGGATCGCCGCCCGCAGACGCTCGCGCGTTTCCGTGCGGCCGTCGAATCTCAGCACGTCGCCAATCAGCGCTCGAGCCGATTCTTCGCGTCCGGCTCCGAGCAGAACCTCCACCAGTGCGGCGCCGCGAGCGATCGCAAACGCGCGCGTACCGCGCTCCACGCCGCCGGCCGCGCCGCGCCATAGCAGGCCGCGGCCGGTGGCGGCGCTGGCCTCGCCGCGGAACGCCTCACGCGGATTTACGAATTCGAGCACGGTCTCGTAGCGCTTCGCCGCGACCAGCGGTTCGAAGGCGCGATCGAACAGGCCGTGCCGAACAAGCGGGCGCTGGGCGCAACGATCGAACAGACGCAGGATTCGCTGCGGGTCGCCGAGCCAGTGGTTCAGGTCGGCCCAGTCGCGGGCCAGCAGCGTATCGTCGCGCGACTCCGCCAGAAGCGCTTCGCCGCGGGCATTCCACTCCGCCAGCACCTCGGCGGCCGCCGGACTGCCGCGGCTCCATTCGAAAACGCTGCGCAGCAGCGTGCGCCGCCGGCCGACGCCGATGCCGCCGGTCTGCGTCAGCGCCTGCTCCAGACACCAGCGGAATTCGGCCTCGGCGGCCTGGAGCTCATTGCGCCGCAGCCGCAGCCGCGCCGAGCGCTCGCGGGTCAGATAGTGATCGGCGCCGCGCTCGTGCAGGGCGCGGTCGATGCGGCGTTCGGCAGAATCGGTGATCAACTCGAACTCGAGTTCGCGCTGCAGGCGGCGCGGGTCGATCGCCAGCGGCCAGCGCCGCAGCGTCGCGCCGCCGGAGTCGAGCAGGCGGATTTCGGCATGGGCGTCCGCGGCGGGCCCGCGAGCGCCGGTGTCGGCCGCGGCGGTTTCGACAATGACCGTTTCGAGGGCCAGCAGGTCGAGCAGTGGTCCTTCGCGCGAGGTCGGACGCTGGAGCAGCGTGGAGAGGGAGTGACTCGGCCCCGCGGCGACGTGAAACACCAGTGTGTGCTCGCGCGCGGCCACGGCCCGCGCTTCGGCCAGCGAGTGGGCGTGAAAAACGCCGCCGAGGTGGCCTTCGTGGGCCGCCGCGCGGCTCGCGCCGCCGGCGAGAGTCAGTAACGCGAGCACGGGCGCGGCTGCGCAGCGCATGAGACCCCTTCCGCGGTGCTGAGAGCATCGAAACTGGTTTGTATCGAATTCGCGTCCGATGGCAAGCCTGCGGTGCAATTCAATCGAATCTGAAGAAAAAGCCAACACGATCGCCAAGCGCTCTTAGCACTTGGACAACAATGCGGGCGTATCCTGCCCGCTCGAGTGGTCGGATTGTCACACGTCTTCGAGCAGCGAGGTGTCCATGCTCCGGCTTTCGTGCGCCATCAGCGCCGCGCTCGCGTTCTCCGCATCCGCGCGGGCGGAGGATTTCGCCGTCGTCGCACTGCCCGACACGCAGTTCTACAGCCAGGACTATCCCGCGATCTACGACGCCCAGACGCACTGGGTGGTGAGTAACCGCGCCGCCCGCAACATCAAGTTCGTGACCCACCTGGGCGACATCGTCAACGAGGCGGCGACGCTCTATCAGTGGGACAACGCCCGCGCGGCGATGGCGCGGCTGGACCTGGCCGACGTGCCCTACGGCACCTGCGTGGGCAACCATGACATCAACTATCCCGGCGACTATTACGATCCGCTGGGGATCAACTATCTGAACAACTTTCGTCCGGAGCTTTACGTCGGCCGGCCGTGGTATCGGGGCGCGTCGCCGAGCGGCCTGAGCAACTACCAGATTGTCACCGCCGACGGCCGCGAAATGCTGTTTCTGCACCTGCTGGTCGAGACGCCCGCGGCCGAACTGGCCTGGGCCCAGTGCGTGCTGAACATGCACCGCGACAAGCCCACGCTGGTCAGCACGCACCGCTACCTGTTCGACTGGCGCATTCTCGGCCAGGGACGCTATCAGGATTGGAACTACGTCTTCGAGCCGCCGTACCGGCACGACGGCATCCGCGCGGAGGACTTCTTCAACAATTTCGTTCGCCCGAACCGCCAGATCTACATGGTGATTTGCGGCCACAACGATGGTCAGTATCGCCAGATCAGCACGAACCAGGCCGGGCTGCCGGTGCATGAAATCCTGGTGGATTATCAGGATTCCTGGCCCAGCGGCGGCGACGGCTTCCTGCGGATCATGACGTTTCGGCCGGCGCTGGATCTGATCGACGTCGTCTCGTACTCGCCGACGCGGAACAGCTTCGACCCCGGCGGGGACGACACGTTTACGCTGTCGGTCGATCTCGATGCGTACCGCTCCGGCAACCCCGTGCTGCGCTTTCAGGACGGCACGGCCGGGTACGCCGGCACGCAGGACACGTGGATCGGGGAGCGCTTCCCCGGCAACTCGCATGGCGGCGAGGCGACGTTGTGGGTCGATGACGACACGGAGAACAGCTTCTTCAACGACTACGCCGGCCAGTCGCTGGTGCGATTCGACAATCTTTTTCAGGGTGCGGTGCTCGAAGGCGACCCGCCGCCGACGCGCATCCCGGCCGGCGCGACGATTCACCGCGCCGACCTGACGATCAACCTGTTCGACGACACCGACCTGTGGAACCCGGCGACCTACGTGCATCGCATGACGCGCACGTGGAACGAGTCCTCTACCTGGAACTCGCTGAGCGGCGGCATCGTGCCGGGCCAGGACTGCGACGCGGCGGTATTGGCGACGTTCCCCGGGGACAACGATCCCGACGCCGACTATCACCGCACCGTCAGCGTCCTCCCCGCGGTGCTGGCCTGGGCCGGGGGCCAGCCCAATCACGGGCTGGCGTTCCTTCCGCAGCGCTCCAGCGGCTTTGACGACGGTCTCGAAATCCGCTCCTCGGAAGACGGCAACATCACGCTGCGGCCGGCGCTGGATGTCGAGTTTTCGTATGCCGTGCAGAACGTCGCTCCGGCCATCACTACGCCGCTGACCGCCGCTGCGCCCACGATCAGCGAGGGCATGGAACTGCGGCTGACTCTGGCGGCGACCGATCCGAACCCGCTCGATCCGCTTGTTTTTCGGGTTAACGGCGTCGACGTGGGCTACGCCACCGGCAGCGGAACGATCGAACACTGGACGATGATGGAGGACGAGGGCCAGTACGCCTTCGCCGCCGACGTGCTGGACGACGAAGCGACCGTGCCCGCCGGCAGCGTGCTGGTCACCGTGACCAATCGCGATCCGATCATCGAGGCGCTCACGCCCGACGTGCAGGTCGAGACGAATGAGGCGTTCGACTTTGCGGTCGTCGCCTACGATCCCGGCCCGCTCGACGTGATCGCCTACGCCTGGGACCTGGACGGCGACGGCGAGTTTGACGACGCGACCGGACCCGGCGGACAATGGTCCTACGCGACGGCCGGCGTGCGAAACGTGAGCGTGCGCGTTTATGACGAGGACGGCGGCGAAGCGTTCGATTCGTTCGAAGTGCGCGTCGACTCTGCGGCCTGCCTCGGGGCGCGCGGCGACGCGAACTGCGACAACGCGGTGGACTTCTTCGACATCGATCCGTTCCTGACCGCGCTCTTCGACCCCGCGGGTTATGCGGCGAGCCACTGCGGCGGCGACGCCTGCACAGCGGACGTGGATTGCAACGGAGCGGTGGACTTCTTCGACATCGATCCGTTCCTGAGCTGCCTGTTTGATGTTTGCCCGCAGTGCCCGTAGGGCGGCGCGGCCCGCGGCATCGGCCCTCACGCACGCACCGCGCGGAGCTTGCTCGCGCGGTGCGGCGTTTTGGTACGCACACGATCACTCCCATCGCGCGTTGCGGCGCACCGGGTGGCGCGGGCATTCTGCCCGCTCCGGCCAGGCAACCCCGTGCGGCGGGCAGGATGTCCGCCCCACCCTGCGAAGCGCAACCGCTGGCGAGATGCACCCCCACTCGTGCTGCGATCTCTGGCCGCTATTGGCACGCCGATTGCTTGGCTATAATCGCCGCTCCATTCGACAGGAACCGCACGCATGACGCGCGTCTACGTCCCCTGGCCGCAACGCCCCGCTCGGTCGTGGCGCGGGCTGAGCGCCGGAGCGGCCTCGGCGGCCGTCGGCATCGCGCGGTTTGCCGCACCGATTCTCCAACGCCACGCCGGGCTGATCCTGACCCTGGCGATCGTCGTCGCGTGCCTGGGCTGCTGGGCGATCGCCCAATTGCTGGCGGCCGCGGCGGTTGTGCAGGACCTGGCGGTGCTCAGCCGCGTGGCCGGGCCGGGCGAGTGGCTCAGCCTCGCGGAGATTCGCGCACTGACTGCGAGGCTTCGCAGCGCAGCGCCGCCGGAACTCGTCTGGCTGGTGCAGTCGTCGATCGTTCGCGACCTGATCGGCATTGTCGGCGTGGTCGGATTTGTGAACGTGCTGGCGATCTTTGCGATCTGGTGGGAGCGCAAGGTCGCCGGCCACATCCAATCGCGGCTCGGTCCGATGCGGGTGGGCGGCTGGCATGGCTGGTCGCAATCGCTGGCGGACGGGATCAAGCTGCTGAGTAAGGAAGACCTCATTCCCGCCGGTGCGGATCGGCCGCTGTTCCGGCTGGCGCCGTACCTGGCGTTCGTGCCGGCGCTGCTGGCGTTCCTGGCGCTGCCGTTCGGCGCGTACTGGGTGCTGCGCGAGCTGGACGTGTCGCTGCTGCTGGTCGTGGCGCTGCTCGGGCTGGAGGTGCTGGGCGTGTTGCTGGCCGGCTGGGCCAGCAACAATAAATGGAGCATGTACGGGGCCGTTCGCGAAGCGGCGCAGGTTGTCGGCTACGAAATCCCGATGATGATGGCGCTGCTGGTCCCGGTCATGGTGGCCCAGTCCATGCGGCTGACCGCGATCGCCGAAGCGCAGGCCGGCGGCTGGTTCAATTGGCTCGCATTTCACAGTCCGTGGACGTTCGCGACGCTGTTCCTGTTCTTCATCTCATCGCTGGCCGCGTGCAAGCGGGCTCCGTTCGACCTGCCGGAGGCCGAGAGCGAGCTGGTCGCCGGTTTTCACACGGAGTACAGCGGGTTTCGCTGGGCGCTGTTCTTCTTCGCCGAGTATGCGGCGATGTTCGTCGCCGGGGCGCTGGTTGTGCTTCTGTTCCTGGGCGGCTGGGACGCGCCGTGGGCGGGCATGGCCCCGCGCGACTGGGACACAAGCGCGAATCCCGCCATCCAGATTCTCTACGGCGTGCTGTTCGGCGGACCGATCTGGTTCGTGCTCAAGACGCTGTTCATCGTCTATGTGCAGATGTGGCTGCGCTGGACCCTGCCGCGGCCGCGGATCGACCAGGTGCTCTATTCGTGCATCCAGGTCATGCTGCCGCTGATGATGTTCGTGCTCGTCGCGTCGGCGGCGTGGGAACTGGCGCTGCAGCACTGGCGCTGGCTGGTCGTGCTGAATTCGCTGCTGAGCGCGGTGCTGGGCCTCGTGGGACTGGCCGTCGCCGGGGCGATCCTCTACATCGGCTATTTCGGGTTCCGGCGCGGGCGCGTGCTGGTCGGACCCATGGCGGTCGAGCGGCCGCTGCCCGGAGGCTGAGTGAAACGCGAGATGCTGATGCTGGTCGGCGGCGGCGCGGCGGCGATGGTGCTGCTCGCGCTCGTCGCGCTGGGCGCGAGCACCAGCAGCCGGCCGCTGGAGGCGTTTTCGTTCTACCTGTTCGGCGGCCTGGCCGTGGGGGCGTCCCTCGCGATCGTGCTGACGGAGAGCATCGTGCGCGCCGCGGCCTGGCTGCTGGCGGCGCTCGCCGCGTGCGCCGGGCTCTACTTCCTGCTGGCGGCGAATTTCCTGGCGGTGATTCAGTTGATCGTCTACGCGGGCGGCATTCTGGTGCTGATCGTTTTCGGCATTCTGCTGACGGCCCGCAGCGCCCAGATGCGCTTCGCGCCGTCGCTGCGCGAGCGCGGCGCGACGCTGCTGGCGGTGTCGGCCTTGTTCGTCGGAATGATCAGCGTGCTGCTGAGCGCTCCCTGGCCGCCGGTTCCGGCGCCGCGGCCGCCGTTCGAAGCGACGGAGACCCGCGCCATCGGTCGGGCGCTGCTGACCGACTATTTGCTGCCGTTCGAGGTGCTGTCGGTGCTGCTGCTCGCCGCCATGATCGGTGCGGCGTATCTGGCCCGGCCGGTTCGCAAGTAACCGCGGCGACGGCGCAGTGCGCCTGCGGCGCGGCCGTCGCGAGAGTGAGTGATCGATGTTCGAGATCGGACTGGCGCACTACGTCGTGCTCTCGGCGCTGCTGTTTTGCGCCGGAGTCGCCGCGATGGCGCTGAAACGCAACGCCGTAGGCATACTGATCGGCGTCGAGCTGATCCTGAATGCCGCGAATCTGAATTTCGTGGCCTTCGGCCACTATCGCGTGGGCGGGCTCGATGGGCAGATCAGCGCGCTCTTCGTGATCGCTCTGGCCGCGGCGGAAGCCGCGGTGGCGCTGGCGATCTTCCTGAACTACTACAACCTGCACGCCACGATCGACGCCGATCGCGGCGATGCGCTGCGAGGGTGACGGCCCGCATCGCATGAGCACCGCCGAACTGCTGCAAATCATCCTGCTGCTGGGCGTTCTG
Organism: uncultured Planctomycetales bacterium; assembly: GCA_964631045.1. Classification (GTDB taxonomy): domain Bacteria; phylum Planctomycetota; class Phycisphaerae; order UBA1845; family Fen-1342; genus CAZVWB01. The sequence goes on along the minus strand of CAZVWB010000012.1, from coordinate 80,847 downwards.
GCCCCGCTGGTCAGCTTCGTGCTGCTGGCCTTTTGTGGGCGACAACTGCCTTCCGCCGAGCGGCTGTCGCATCTGCCGCTGCTGCATTGGCTGCACCGCGGGCACGCGGCCGCCCGCGCGCGGCGGCAGCGGCCGGACGCTGCGGCGCACACGGGCGGGCACGCCGGGGCTGCGGCACATGCCCCGGGCGAGCCGCAGGCCGGCTGGGTGGCGACGCTGGCGATCGTGTTTTCGCTGGGCATGGCGCTGCTGGCGCTGCTGATCTGGGCGGGCAAGGACGCCGACACGCAGCGAGCTCTGCTGCGGCAGTCGGCAGAGGGTCTGTTTACCTGGCTGGAGGTGGGCGGGCTGCGGGTGGCGATCGGCGCCCGGCTCGATTCGCTCACGATCATCATGTTCCTGATGGTCACGTTGTGTGCCGGGTGCATTCACGTCTTCAGCATCGGGTACATGAAGGGCGACTCGCGCTTCAGCCGTTTCTTCGCATATCTCTCGCTGTTCTGCTTTTCGATGCTCGGCCTGGTCGTCAGCAACAATCTGCTGCTGATCTTCGCGTTCTGGGAGCTGGTCGGCATTTGCAGCTACCTGCTGATCGGCTTCTGGTTCGAGAAGAAAAGCGCCAGCGACGCCGCCATCAAGGCATTCGTCGTCAATCGCGTCGGCGACTTCGGCTTTCTGATCGGCCTGGGCCTGTGCGTCGCGTTTCTCGGAGCGCTGAGCTACGACGGCGCCGCCGCCGCGTTCGAGGCCGGGGCGCAGCAGGCCGGCGTGCTGAGCGCGCCGCTCTCGACCGACGCGCAGCGCGTCTCGCCGCAGCAGGCGACCCGCGCCGCGTGGCTGTTCGAGCATGGGTTGTTCGGGATGTCGGCGGCGACGCTGCTGGGGCTGGCGCTGTTCTGCGGCGCGATCGGCAAGAGCGCGCAGTTTCCGCTGCACGTCTGGCTGCCCGATGCGATGGAAGGTCCCACGCCGGTCTCCGCGCTGATTCACGCCGCCACGATGGTCGCCGCGGGCGTCTACATGGTCGCGCGAATTTTCCCGCTGCTGACGCCGGATGCGCTGTTTGCGATCGCGGTGATCGGCTGCGTTACGTTGACGATGGCGGCGCTGCTGGCCGTGGTGCAGACCGACATCAAGCGCGTTCTGGCGTACTCCACGCTCTCGCAACTCGGATACATGATCTTCGGGCTGGGCGTCGGCGCGTGGATCGGCGCGCTGTTTCACCTGCTGACGCACGCGTTCTTCAAGGCCCTGCTGTTCCTCGGCGCCGGGCAGGTTATCGCCGGCTGCCACCATGAGCAGGACATGCGGCGCATGGGCGGCCTGCGGAGAAAGATGCCTCAGACCGCCACGACGTTTCTGATCGCCGTGCTGGCCATCAGCGGCGCGGGGCTGCCCTGGCTGGGCGTCGGCATCGGCGGCTACTACAGCAAGGACGAAATTCTGGCTGTCGCGTGGTATCGCGGCGCTGGGGGCGGCGGCGCCGATGCGGAGCACGCCGCCGCGCCCGGCGGCGCATCGGCCCTGATTCTGCACGCGGCTGCGGAGCCGGCCAGCGACGCGCCGTCGCCGCATTCGCCAGCGCCGACCGGCGCACGGCCGCTGCCGTGGTTGCTCGTGCTGCTGCCGATCGTGGTGGCATATGTCACGCCGTTCTACATGGGGCGGTGCTATGTGTTGACGTTCCTGGGCCGCCCGCGAGACGCGGGGGTGCATCAGCACGCGCACGAAAGCCCGATCATGGTCTGGCCGCTGATGGTGCTCGCGGCGCTGACGCTCGTCAGCGGCATCGGCCTGTTTCGGCTCTATGTGTCGGCCGCGGCGCCGGTTCACGCGCCGCTCGGCGCGCCCATCGACGGCGAGAGCCACGCGCTGCACGCCACGCACCTGATCCTGCCGCTGGTAGTCGGTTTTGCGTTCGTCGTGGGGCTGGGCGCGGCATGGTGGCTGTATCGCGACGGACTCGCGCGGGCCGAGTCGCTTCGGCAGTGGCGGATCGGCGGCGTCGCCCCGCTGGCCGCGCTGCACGCCGCGCTGCAACGGCGGCTGTACTTCGATGATGTCCATAACGCGCTGCTGGTCGGCGGGACGCGACTGCTGGCGCGGGTCAGTCGCCTGTTCGACAACGGCGTGATCGACGGCGTCGTGAATCTCGCCGCGCGGCTGGCGGAGCGCGTGGCGCGCTTCAGCGGCGTCGTGCTCGACGCGCTGGGCGTCGATGGCGCGGTGAACCTGCTCGCGGCGTTCCTGCGGCGCTGCGGCGATCTGCTGCGCGCGGCGCAGACCGGCCGGGCGCGGCATTACGTGCTGCTGGCCGCGGCGCTGCTGGCCGCCGGCCTGCTCAGCCGCTGGAGCCCGACGGCCGCGGCCTGGATCGGTATTCTGTGTGTCCTGCTCGTGGTCGCGCGGCTGCCCGGCGGTTCGCGCGAACCGGCCCGGGAGGGTCGCCCGTGAACGAGAGTGCTCTGCTGAGCTGGATCGTCTTCATCCCGACGTTGGGGGCGCTCGCGCTGCTGGCCGCGCCGCAGGCGCTCATGATGAAGCGCATCGCCCTGGCCGCGACACTGCTGAGCTTCGTGCTGAGCCTGGGGCTGATCGCTCCGTTCGTTCGCGCGCCGGCCGCCGGCGGCGCGGGCGAGTACGGCAAGGTGTTCTTCGAGCAGAAGTTCGTCTGGATCTCCACTTCCGAGGGCGCATTCACCGTTCACTATCACCTCGGCGTGGACGGGCTGAGCATGCCGCTGGTCGTGCTCACGACGCTGATCACGCTGCTGGCCTGCCTGGCGAGCTGGAACTTCGAAAGCTGGAAGACCCGCCGCGGCCTGCGCGGCTACCTGGCGCTGCTGCTGCTGCTCGAAACGGGCATGCTGGGGGTGTTCGTCGCGCTCGATTTCTTCCTGTTCTACATCTTCTGGGAAGTGATGCTGCTGCCGATGTACTTCCTGATCGGCGTGTGGGGCGGGCCGCGCCGCGAGTACGCCGCGATCAAGTTTTTCCTCTACACGCTCGCGGGCAGCGTGCTCATGCTGGTGGCGATGCTGGCGATGTACTTCTACCCGCCTGCGGGCGTCCGCACGTTCGACATCCTCGAGCTCGCCCGCAACGCGACAATTCAGCAGACCTTCCGCGACGCGACGTTTCTGGGCTTTCCGTTCGCGGTCAGCATGTTCGTGCTGCTCTACGTCGGGTTCGCGATCAAGATTCCCGTGTTCCCGTTCCATACGTGGCTGCCCGATGCGCACGTCGAAGCGCCCACGCCGGTCAGCATGATCCTCGCCGGCGTCCTGCTGAAAATGGGCGGCTACGGGATGTTCCGCTTCTGCTACCCGATGCTGCCGACCGCGGGCGAGACGCTGGCGGTGTTCCTGGGCGTGCTGGGCGTGATCAACATCCTGTACGGCGCGCTGTGCGCCATGGCGCAGGACGACTTCAAGAAGCTGGTGGCCTACAGCTCGATCTCGCACATGGGCTACGTGCTGCTGGGCATGGCGGCGATGACGCAGGCCGGCTTCCAGGGCGCGATGTTCCAGATGATCGCGCACGGCATCAGCAGCCCGATGTGCTTTTTCCTGGTCGGCGTCATCTACGACCGCGCCCACCATCGCGACATCAATCGCTTCGGCGGCCTGTGGCTCAGCATGCCGCGCTACGGGTCGATGGCCACGCTGGGCTTCTTCGCCTCGCTGGGGCTGCCCGCGTTGTGCGGCTTCATTGGCGAGGTCTACGCCATCTTCGGTGCGTTCGATTCGCACCACGGCGCGCTGGGGGCCTCCGCGATTCCGCTCGGCGTCCTGGCCGCGGCCGGTGCCATTCTGACCGCCGGCTATATCTTGTGGATGATGCAGCGCGTCTACCTGGGCCGGGAGCGGCCCGAGTACGCGGGCTACGGCGACGCCGATCGCCGCGAGATGCTGATCCTCGCGCCCCTGGCGGCGCTGTGCGTGCTCCTGGGAATCCTGCCCAAGCAGATGCTGCTGGATTTCGTATCCGGCACGTTAAACCAGATTCTGGCGCTGGGCGGCGCATAGAGGCGTGCGGCGATGACCACTCTGATGCTGGCCGCGTTCTGGCTGCCCGACGCCGCAACCCTGGGGCGCGTCGCGCCCGAGCTTGTGCTGCTCGCCGCGATCGTCGCGATCCTGCTCGCGCCGCTGCTCGGGCTGGGCCGTAGCGCGGCCAGCGCCGCCATCGCGTTTGTCGGAGTGGCGGCGGCGCTGGCGGCGGCCGTCGCGGCGTATGGGCCGTTGCTGGCCGGGCCGGTCGAGCTCTTCGGCCCGGTTGACGACGCCGGCGCCATTCCCGGCACGCTGCTGGTCGATCGCTTCAGCGGCCTGTTCCGCTTGTTGATACTCGGGTTCCTCCTGGCGATTCTGGCGATGTGGCGGCTGTTCGAGGCCGATCGCACCGCGCACGCCGCCGAGTTCCTGGTGTTGCTGCTCAGCAGCGCGCTCGGGATGCTGCTGATGGCCGGATCGGTCAACCTGCTGATGATGCTGGTCGCCATCGAACTGGCCTCGTTGCCCAGTTACGTCCTCGCCGGTTTCGACCGCGACCGCCGCACGGCCGCAGAGGCTTCGCTGAAGTACGTGATATTCGGCGCGGTTTGTAGCGGGTTCGCGATTTACGGCGTGAGCGTGCTATACGGTCTGTTCGGCACATTGCATTTGCCGACGCTGGTCGAGCGCGGGGTCGCCGCCGCGTCTGGCGATCTGTCGGCCGGCACGCTCGCGGTGCTGGGCTTCGGGTTGCTGGCCGTCTTTGTCGGCATCGGTTTCAAGATATCCGCCGTGCCGTTTCACTTCTGGTGCCCCGACGTGTTCGAGGGCGCGTCGCTCACCATCGCGACGTGGCTGAGCGTAGCCAGCAAGGCCGCGGGCGTCGTGCTGCTGCTGCGGCTGGTGTTCATCCTGGCCGGCGGGCGCGACGCGACGGCGGCCGCGCCGCTGTTGGCGCTGGTGGTCTACGGTCTGGCCGGTTTCGCGATCCTGACGTCGACTTACGCCAATCTGGCCGCGCTCGGGCAGCGCAGCGTTCGTCGCCTGCTGGCGTACAGCTCGATCGCGCACGCCGGGTACATGCTCGCGGCCGGGGCCATCGTGGTGCGCACCGCGGACGGCTCGACGGCGATGGCGGCGATCGGGGCGTATCTGCTGATCTATCTGTTCATGAACCTGGGGGCGTTCCTGGCGCTGGGGCTGGTCGCGGCGGAGCGCGAGAGCGAGCAGATCGAGGCTTTCGCGGGCCTTGGCTGGCGCGCTCCGATTACGGCCGCGGCGCTGACGCTGTGCCTGGTTTCGCTCGTCGGTCTGCCGCCGATGGGCGGTTTCGTCGCCAAATTCTGGCTGGTCTATGCGCTCGGAGAGGCGGCCGTGGCCGGCAGCGCCGCACTGGCCGGCGTGCTGTGGACGCTGGTGCTGGCGATCGTGCTGAACACCGCGCTGAGCCTTTTCTATTACATGCGCATCGTCCGCGAAATGTACTTCCGCGGACTCGAGCAACCCGCTCCGTCGAGCCGCGCGCCGCTTGCCGCGCGCGCCGGCGTGCAGTTCTGCGCGGTGCTGCTGCTGCTGGCCGGCACGCTGCTGATCGGCCCGGTGAAACGCATCGCCGATGGCGGCGCCCGATCGCTGGGCGCGGCGACGACGCCTGCTGTCGGCGCGCCGGCCACCATCGGTCTGACACCCATGACCCGGCCGTGAGCGCTGCGCCGGCTACTTGCGGCCCGCCGACTTGCTGAAGATGTACGGTCCCTTCTCCGCACCCCACACCTGCTTGCCGGCCGCGTCGAAGCCGCGGTCCCACGTGCGCATTTCGGTCTCCGAGATCTTCACCTCCGATGTCGCATGCGTCGCGCCGCTGCGCGTGCTGACGCACCCGGTCCCCTGCGTGCTGCCGACAAAGGCGTCGCCCTCGTTGCGCAGGATGATCGCGCAGCCCTCCTTGAGCGTCAGTTGCTCGGGCGTCAGGCCCGCGAGCTTGCTCGCGTCCTTCCACGCGCCGGCGAACTTCAGCGGGTCGCCCGGCAGTTCGTAGACCTCGCTCCGAAACGTGCGATCGGCCCCGGCCGACACGCGATACACCCGCTGGCGATACGGGCGCTCCAGTGCGCTCGCCGCCGCCTGCTCCACGTACAGCCAGCGGCCGTCCTTTCGATCAGGCCAGATCGGCCGCATCTCCAGCCGAATGTCGAGGTAGTTCTCGGGATCGGCGGCGGCCTGCGCCTTGCTGTCGAACGAGCCGCTCATCCAGTCGACCAGCAACGACAACTGGGCCTCGCGCTCCCGGTCCGCGGTGTCGATGGGCTTTGTGCTCTGTGCCGACGACACGCCGACGAGCGCGAAGCAAAGAACCCCGGCGGCAGTGGCTTGCAGCGACACGATTCGCATCGAATGCTCCGTTACTGAAGATCGGCGGTGAAGGCTCGGTGATGCGGGCGCGCTTCGCGCCGCGGCGGAAATGATACGCGGGCCGCACCGCACATGCCGTGCGATGCGACCCGCAGGGAGCCCAATCGAAAAATCGACCCTGAACGCGCGGCACGGGGCCGCAGCAGGCTAGCGCCGCCGCGCCGCCGCGAGTGCGATCAGACCCAGCAGCAGCCCCGTGGCCGGCTCGGGAACGATCGTGAAGTCGAACAGGAACGAAGCGCCGGCCGCCTTGTCGCCGCCCGCCGCGTCGGACTCGGCCGAGGCGCTGATCGTGTACGTTCCAGCCGGCAGGAACCCGCCCGACAGCAGCGGCGTTTGCCCGCCGGAGGTGTCCGCGGAGTAAAGCACGCCGTTGGTGTCTTCGAGCGCGAAAGATGCGAAGGCGAACTCGTCGACCAGCGTCGTCGCATCGAGCAGGCCGGAGAGCGAGAATTCGATCTCCTTGTCGAGCATGAAAGTCAGGCTGAAGAAGCTGCGGGAGCTTCCGCTGGGCAGCAGGTTCAACTGCTCGGTCGTGGTCAACACGCCCGTGCCGCCGCTCGCCTTGATGCTCGTAAGCCCGATGACCGAGTTCTGGTCCGCACTGGATTGGGCCATGACCGGGTCTTTCGGGTCGCCCAGGTCTGCGACCGCGTCCACCGACACGACGAACGGACTGAAGTCTCCGGCGAAGAGGAAGTCCGAGTCGGTCTCGAAGGCCTCCCCGGTGATCTCCGCCAGATCCTCGACCTCGCGGGTCTGGGTGAGCGGAATGATCTCATCGGCGAACGATACGCCGCAAGCCGCTCCGGTCGCGACCGCCATCGCCGTCAGGCGCAATCCCCAGCGCTGTGCCAACATCCTTCTCCTCCTCACCGCGCGGTTCCACGCAGCACGTGACCAATAATGTCCGCAAGTTGCAGCAGAACGAAGAACTGAAAACCGCTAGGCAGGACCGGGGTGCACCGCACCTGATCCTCCTCCACACGTCTTGGAAGGTAACGACCGCAGCAGCATTCCGCAACTAAATTCCGTTATCGGAAGCGCGCACGTGTGTAGTCATTTCTTCCCAGTTTTCAGACCGAAGCAATCGCCAAATCGTCCGAAACCGCTGCCGCAGCCGGCGATTCTGCCAGCCGCCGCGTGAAGCCTCGCAGCGTGGTTCAAACGGCGGCGCGCTTCGCCGGGCGGTAGACCTCCCAACAGCCGCGGCTGTCGGCGAACGCCTTGCCGGGGTTGCACAGTTCGCGCGGATCGAACGCCCGCCGCAGTTTTCGCATGACCTCCAGCTCGATGGGCGTGAAGAGCAGTTCCAGGAACTCGATTTTCTCCACGCCGATGCCGTGTTCGCCGGTGATCGTGCCGCCGCGCCGCACGCACGCCGCCATGATCTCGCGGCTGGCGGCCAGCACGCGTCGAATCTGGTCCTGGTCGCGTTCGTCGTACATCAGGATGGGGTGGATGTTGCCGTCGCCGGCGTGGATCAGGTTGGCGATCTGCACCGCGTGCCGGCCGCCGATCTCGCTGATCTCGCGGAGCATCGCCGGCAGTTCGCTGCGCGGCACGACGCCGTCCTGCGTGCAGTAGCTGGTCGTCAGCCGACCGAGCGCGCCGGCCGCCCGCTTGCGCGATTTCCATAGCAGCGCCCGTTCCGCGTCATCGGCCGCCACGCGGATCGATCGGGCCCGATTCTCGCGGCAGACTCCGACCGCCGCGCCGACGGCCCGTTCCAGACCCGCGGCGACGCCGTCCAACTCGACAATGAGCGCCGCGCCCGCATCGGCCGGGAACCCAACCCTGAACGCCGCCTCGACCGCGATCAGCACGCGATCGTCCATGATCTCCATCGCCGCCGGCGTGATGCCGCGGGCGACGATCTGGCTGACGGTGTGTGTGGCGTCGTCGATCGTCTCGAAGATCGCCAGCAGGGTGCGAACCGCTCCTGGCAAGCGTGTCAGTCGCACCGCGGCGGCGGTGATCAGGCCGAAGGTGCCTTCGGAGCCGACGATCGCCCCGGTCAGATCAAGACCCGGCCGCTCCGCGCCGCCGCCGGGCCCGAAGCCTGCACCGCAATGCAGCAGCCGGCCGTCGGGCAGAACCAGCTCGACGCCCAGGACGTGATTGACGGTGACGCCGTACTTCAGCGTGTGCGGGCCGCCGGCGTTGGTCGCGGCGTTTCCGCCGATGGTGCAGGCCGATTGGCTGGATGGATCAGGAGCGAAGTAGTAGCCGCTGTCGGCGATTTCGCGGCTGAGCCGCGCGTTCACGACGCCGGCCTCCACGACGGCCAGGCGTTCGCGCAAGTCGACGCGGCGGACGCGCTTGAGTCGGTTGAGGCTGATGAGCACGCAGTCGTCGGGCGTGATGATGCCGCCGGCCAGGCCGGTGCCGGCGCCGCGGGGCACGAATGGCGTTCCGCTTCGGGCGAGGCGCGTGACCACGGCGGCGGCCTGTTCAGCGGTTTCCGGCAGGACGACGAGCCCCGGCGTGTGCCGGATGAGCGTGAAGGCGTCGCATTCGTAGGTGAGGCGTTCGGCGGGGTCGGTGAGTACGGCGGCGGGGCCGAGCAGATCGGCGAGTTCACGAACGAGTGCTTCGGGGATCATTCGGTCAGTTTAGCTTGCGGGTCAAGGCTGAGGGCTGGGTCGGAGGGCCGGGTCGGAGGGCCGGGTCGGAGACCCGGTCGCCGGGTCGGAGACCCGGAAAGTCAGACACCGGTCTTCAGACCGGTGCCACAGGCCCGGCAAGACAGACGCCGGACTTCAGACCGGCGCCACACAGACTCGGAAGCCCGGTGGCACCGCTACGGAGTGGTCGCCGGCTGCGTCGTGTTGCGGGTTGCGGGCTGCGGTGCGCTCTGCAGCGTCACATATCCCAGGGACGCCAACTGCCGCCGGGTGGCGTCGTCCAGCGTGTCCATTCCGCCGTGCTCGGGGTCCACAGCCCGGTCGGTGCACTCGCGCAGCCACTGTCCGGCGACCCTTCGCAGCGCCGCGACGCGTTCGGGTTGTTCCGCCGCGCGGTCTTCGCGTTCGCCGGGGTCGCGCGCCAGGTCGTACAACTCGATCGTGTTGGGTTCGACGTTCCAGATCGCCTTCCACGCGCCGTCGCGCACCGCCACGTTCAAATCGCCGCGAGACTCCTTCCACGGCCGGAAGAATTTCTTGCGATTGTGCCGCATGGTCACCACGCGCGGCGTTGCGAACGGCGGCTGCCCGGCGCGTAGCGGCAGCAGGCTGCCGCCCCGCGCGCTGCGGGCCAGTTCCGGCCATTCGAGCGCGGCGGCGATCGTGGGCAGCACGTCGACGACGGTCGCGCCATCCGCGACGCGCGTGCCCGCGTGCCGTCCGCGCGGCAGCTTGACGATCAGCGGGATGCGGGCGAGTTCTTCGTACACCGATTGGTCGTGTTGCCAGCCGCCGTGCTCGCCCATCTCTTCGCCGTGATCGGCCAGTAGAATGAAGAGCGTTTCGTCCCAATCGCCGCGCTGTTTGAGCAAGTCGATGATTCCGCCGACGTAGTCATCCGCCCAGAGCACGGAAGCGTCATAGAGGATGTCGGCCTGCGGCCGGGTGGCGTGCAGGTTCCGCAGCGCCTGCTGTTGCGCCGCGGTGTTGTCGGTCTGTCCCAGGGGCCGCCCGGCGTCCGAGTCGACGCGCGTGAGGGTGCGATAGAGTTCGGACCGCTCCTTGAAATCTGCGATCCGCTCGCGCGATACCGTGCCGAATGGCTCGACGTACTTCGGCGGCACGTGGTAGGGGTCGTGCGGCTCGACGTTGTGGACGTACAGGAAGTATGGGCGGTCGCCGATCGACTCCAGCCACGGCGCAACCTCGGCCGCGCGGGTCGGTGCGGACATCTGCGTCAGATCAAAGCCGCGGTGCAGGCCGGAGATCGCGCCGGCGTAGGGATTGGCGTGGAAGTTTGCGGTCGCATAGCCGGCGGTTTGCAGCCGCTCCGCCAGCGGAATCAGCGTGGGCGAAAGGCGCTGCAGATCGACCAGCACGCCGTGTTCGCACGGCCAGGTCGAGGTCATCAGCGACACGACCGTCGGCAGCGTCCACGGCGCCGCCGTGTATGCCTGCTCGAAGAGCACGCCTTCCGCGGCCAGCGCGTCGATTCGCGGCGAGGTTGGTTTGGCGTAGCCATAGCACCCCAGCCGGTCTGGCCGCAGCGTGTCCACCAGTACGATGACAATGTTCGACTTGACCGGCGGCGCGCCGAATCCGGGCGGCAGGGGGGCCGCGACCGGCTTGGCGCCGTAGCGCAGCGACACGGCGACCGCGAAACCCACCGTGCCAAGCAGGATCGCGAACACGACGATCGGCAGCCCGCGGGCCGGGCGCTCGGTGCGGCGTGCGGTCATTGTGCCTCCGGCGGCTCGCGGGACGACCGGCGACCACGCCGGCGGCTCCGCCGCTTCGCCCCCTGAAAACACCCAGTATACCCGGATTGACCCGGTCTACGGCTCGGGTTAGACTGCCAAGTCTTTCGCCAGTTCCGCGTGCCGGCCGCGTGCCGCCGTGGGTTGTTGACAGGTGCTAGCGAGCAGAGGTGGCGCATGGCCCGCAGATGTCCCTTCACCGGCAAGCAGACGGTCGCCGGAAATCAGATCACCCGCCGCGGTAAGGCCAAGTATCTTGGCGGCGTCGGTCGCAAGACGACCGGCATCACGAAGCGCAAGTTCAAGCCGAACATCCAGAAGGTTCGGGCGCTGATCGAAGGCAAGGTGGTCCGAATCCGCGTCAGCGCGAAGGCGATCCGCATGGGTCTGATCGTCAAGCCGCAGCGGCGCTTGCGCCCGGCCGACGCCAAGGCCGCTTCCTGACGCATTTGGCTGCCGGGTGACCGCCCCCCGCGCTGCGGGCGGCGGCGGGCCTCTTCGCGATGGCTGTACAAATCAGCGCTGAACTGGTGACCCACGTTGCGAAGCTGGCCCGGCTGCGGCTCAGCGAAGCAGAGGTGGCGCGTTTCACAGAGCAACTCGGCGCGATCGTCCGTCATATCGAACAACTCTCCGAAGTAGATGTTGCAAACGTCGCCCCCCTGACGCCCGATGCGATTCGGACCGAGTCGCTCCGCCCCGACGAGCCGCACGACTGCCTGCCGCCGGTCGATGCGCTCCGTAACGCCCCGCAGCGGATCGACGATTTCTTCCGGGTTCCGACGGTGCTCGAGGGCGGTGCGTAGCGCGGCGCCGCCGCCGCAGCGCTCCCGACATTCGCGATTCGCCGGCGGCCGCCTACAATCCCGCCCATGCAATCCAAATTCGTCGAGCATCAGATGCCCAGCGGGCTGCGGTTGGTCTGCGAGGTCATGCCGCGCGTGCGTTCCACCGCCACCGGCTTTTTTGTCCGCACCGGATCGCGGTTCGAGAGCGCGGCGCAGCACGGCGTCAGCCACTTTCTGGAGCACATGTGCTTCAAGGGCAACGCCCGCCGCGGCTGGCACGACATCAACGTCCGCTTCGACGAGCTGGGCAGCATCTACAACGCGTTCACGAGCAAGGAGCACACGGTCTACTACGGCTGGGTGCCGGCGGCGCAACTCGCCGCGCAGCTCGATCTGCTCGCGGACCTGGTGCGGCCCTCGTTTCCGCCGGAGGAGTACGAGACCGAGCGGAAGGTGATCCTCGAAGAGATCGCCATGAACGCCGACAGCTACGACCATCACGTCTCGAACTTCGTTCACGCCGCGGCTTTCGGCGAGCACGGCCTGGCGCACGAGATTCTGGGGGAGAAAGAGACGATCGAGCGGCTGCCGCGCGACGAGATGGTGGCCTACCACGCGCGGCACTACGCGCCGGAGAACATGTACCTGGCCGCCGCGGGAAACGTCGATCCCGAGGCGTTCTTCGCCGCCGCGGGGCGTTACTGCGGCGACTGGCAGCGCGGCGGAAACGGCCGGCCGCTCGCGCCGCCGCCGCCGCTGGCTTCGGGCGTGCGCAAGCTGAAGCTGGAGCAGTTCAAGCAGCACACGCTGGTGCTGGCGTTTCCCTCCGTGCCGCACGACAGCCGGCACGCGGAGAGCATCGAGGCGTTCGTCTCGCTGTTCGGCGGGGGCAACTCGCGCTGCTACTGGAACCTGGTGCAGAAAGGCGTCTGCTCGCAGGCCGGCGCCGTGTGGCTGGCGTATCAGGATTGCGGCGTCATGGCGCTGTACGCCGAGGGCGAACCCGAGCAGTGCGAGCAGATGCTCGCCGGGCTGCGAGCCCAGGCCGCCGAGGTGGTGTCCGGCGGCTTCCGCGCGGACGAGGTGCAGCGCGTCAAGAATCAGCGCCGCACACAACTGGCGCTGGAGGGCGAGAACCCGCGTACGCGGCTGATGCAGATCATCGACGACCTGGAGATCTACGGCGCGCCGCAGACCACGGACGCTCGGCTCGCCGCGGTCGAAGCCGTCAGCGCGGAGACGATCGCCGCGTACCTGGCCGAGTACGGCATTATGGGCGAGGGACTTCTCATCTCCGTCGGCCCGCGCGACTGGCCGGCGTAGGGCCCGCCATGCTGCTCGTACCCTACGACAACCAGCACCTGCGCCTGATGATGTTCGTCGACGGGCAAGCGCTCAGCGCCGCGTATGCCCGGACGCTCGGCGACCGCGAGCCGGCCGAGCACGTCGCACGCGATCCGGCCGGTTTCGTCTGGTCGGACTACCTGAATCTCTATCGCTACGGCGGTTGCAACGTCGTGAAGCGCTTCTACTACGCCTCGTCGCCGGGGCCGGCGGCGGTGCGGGACGCGCTGCACGCGAAGATTCAATCCACCGGGCTGCAGACCGTGCGCGTCTACCCGCGGTCGCCGCGACGACGGCGCTGCGACGCGGTCGCGGGCGGACTGATCTGCGATCTGCTCACGCAAGCGCACCGCGGCAGCTTCGACGCGGCGATCATCGCGGCGGGATCGCGGGCGTACGCGCCGTCGCTGGACGCGGTGCACGCCCTCGGACGGCGGGTCTATGTGTGGTTTTTTCCCGAGCGGACGGCGCGCGGCCTGCGGCGGCGGGCCGATCACTTCCTGGATATCGGCCAGGTGCTGCTGCTGCCGACCGAGCGGCTGGCGGAGCACTTTTCGTAGGCTCGCGATCGGTGGGGCGCGCGCGTGCCGTTCTGCGGCGCTGCGGCGCTGCGGCGCGGGCGGGAGAGTCTGTGAAGGTCTGGGTGGGGCGGGAGTTCTGCCCGCCCGCGGGGCTCGCGAACCGCTCACGAGTTAAACTGAAGCTGAAAAATCCACAAGCTCGGAGGCCCAGGCTCCCCCGCGCCGCGGCCGAGTGTTCCCCGCACCCGGCGGCTGTTCCACGTTCTGGCAGGTCCTGGTTGCATGCAGTCTGCTGCGGATCGTCGCGCGTCGCCGCCCGAAAGCGCCGCGAGCAGGCCGAACCACGCCGGGTTCGACCTGCTCGCTGCGTCAGTTGCGCACGCGCCGCGCTTGGCCCGCGGGCAGTCAGTCGGCGAAGACGGCCTCGGCATCCTTCACGAAGCCCGGCAGCGCCGCCGTGATCTCGTCGAACTTGGCGCGCGACACGTTGATGAACTGCAACTGCTCATCGGTGATGAGCTGGGTGCGGGCGGTGAGCCAGAACCCGAACTGCATCTGGCAGCAGAGCGTGTCGGCGATGTAGATGGCGGTGGCCACCTTGCGGAACTCGGGCTTGAGGCCGTCGGGTTCGTGGTGGTAGCTGATCGAATTCTTCAGGTTGGGCGGGAACTTCCACTTTCCGGCCAGCGCCGCCCCGAACGTCTGATGGTCCGCGCCGACCAGCTCCTGCTCCAGCGAGCAGAAGTCGCGCGTCGAAGTCGGGCACTGTTCGGCGACGCTGCGGAGCTGCTTGGGGAAGAGCTGGTGTTCGATCAGCAGCCCCATGTCGTGCACCAGGCCGGCCACGAAGAATTCGTCCGCCGAACCCAGCCGTCCGGCGCTGGCCAGTTGCTTGGCCGCGACGCCGACGGCGATGCTGTGCGTCCACAGGTCGCGAGCGCTGAACTGCGCCGAGATCGGATCGGGCTTGAACAGCCGCGACAGCGAAGCGGCCAGCGCGATGTTCTTCACCGCGCCCAGGCCGAGCATCACGATCGCGCGATCCAGGCTCGAAATCTGCGACGGCAGGCCGTAGAACGCCGAGTTCACCACCTTGAGGATCTTCGCCGCCAGCGCCGGATCGTTCTTGACGATCTCGTGCATGTCGTGCGCGGTCGCCTTCGGGTTCTCGACCACTTCGACAATGCGCGTCGTGATCTCCGGCAGCGAGCTGATTTCCGTGACTTTCGCCAGCGCTTTCTGCAGGTGCGGCGGCAGCGTGCGATTGAGCGTCGCGGTGTCCGCGCCGCCGCTCATCGATTCCGAACCGGGTGCGTAATGCATCTTCGTCGTCCCTCGAGAGAGTGTCCGCGATGGAACCGTCACCTTACGTCATCGGCGTAGTCGAGATGACGCTTATATTATGAAATTGCCTGCCGCCGCCCGCGTCGCCTCCGGCGATTGCGTGCCGGCGGGTCGCGCGGCGAGTTTTCCTGGGACGCGCGCGGGATCGGGCCGTTTCCGCGCAGCGCGACGCGGCGTCGCCGAGCGCATCGGCGACGTACCTCGCGAGCCCCAGCGACCTCATCGCAGCGCTCGAATCAGCATGTGCGCCTCCGCTGCGGACAAGCCCATCGCCATGCCCCGCTCGCGGGCGAATACGCGAATCGCTTCGAGCGAGCGTGGGTGCGGCGGCTCGCGCAGCTCGCTCCGATAAGCCGTCATCGCTTTCAGCTTCTGATCCAGATGCGGGCCGATGTCCACATATGTATTCGGTGTCCAGCGCGCGGAATAATTAAAGCGCGTCGTTGTCGGAATCTCGTAGCTGTAGAGCGCCGAAGGCGCACCGCCGCCCACGGGGCGCGTCGCGACCAGCGCCGCGTCGAACAGACCGGCGTGGTCGGAGTTCAGATCGTCGCACGGCGGTGCATAGACCGTGTCGGGTCGCACCGAGCGGACGACGCGCTCCACGGCGTCGCTCAATTCGATGGCCGGCAGCGCGCGAAGGTGCATGGTGCGAAAGCCCAGATAATGGACCTCACGAATTCCCAGAATCTCCGCGGCTGTCGCGCATTCCTCGCGCTTTCGGGCGATTACGGCCTCGGACCAGCGCGGCGGATAGGCCACCGTGGCGACCAGCAGGTGCACTTCGTCGCCCGCGGCGCGGTGTTTGAGAAGTGTTCCCCCGCAACCCAGCGTCTCATCATCCGGGTGCGCCGCAAGGCACAGGACGCGCATCGCTGAGCTCCTCCGAGCGGGGCGACCGCAGCGGCAGCGGGCGCGCCGTGTCGGCGCTGAGGACCAGATCGCCAAACGCCCGCAAGCCGGCGAAGATGCGCCAGTCGCCCCCGTAGCGGTCCGCGGTGCTGGATGCGTCTCCCAGCAGCCGGTCGATCGCCCAGCCCAGCAGATGCAGCCGCGCGCAGCTCATTCCGATGTACGCGCCCGGCCGCGGATTTACCTCGAGCAGCCGCAGCGCGCCGCCGGCGTCATAGCGCGCGTCGATCGAGACCAGCCCGCAAAGCTGCAGGCCCGCCGCCAGCCGCGCGACCCACTCGCGTTCTCCCGGCTGCTCGCGAAACGCGATGCAGGTCGGGTTGCCGTGCAGCAGCGGTCCGCTCTTGCGACGCACGACCATCTCGACGACGCGGCCGCGCTCCGCCAGCAGGTCGATCCCCAGCTCTTCGCCGTCGAGACACGGCGTAATCAGCAGGGCGAACTCGCGCGGACCGGCTTCGCGGCCGCGCAGAAACTCGGCGGCGCAGACGCGCACCGGCCCGGGTTTCTCCAGAAAACGCGAGGCGAACAGGTCGGCCGCCGGGTCGATGTATTGCACGCCGCGGCTGCCGGCTCGATCCAGGGGGCGCGCCACCAGCACCCGATTCGGATATCCCAGCGCTGACAGCGCCGCGCGGGTCTCTTCGAGCGTGCGCGCTACCGAGTAGGACGGAATCAGGTCGCTGTCGCCCAGATGCCGATACGTCTCCGCCTTGTCGCGACAGCGCTGCACGACATCCTCCGGCGGCAGCAGCACGCGTGTGCCGTCGGCCTCGATCTCGGCGCGATTCGCCGCGATGGTGGCCAGCTCGCCGTCATAGACCGGAAGGAGCACGTCGATCGATTCGGCGACGCAGGCATGCCGCAGCGCCGGCAGATAGCGCGGGTCGCTGGCGTCCGGAAGGCGAATCGTCGCATCCGCCAGCCGATCGCCGAGGGAGAAGTGATCGCCGGGCTCATTCACGACGATGCGCGTCGCCCAACCGGGCATTGTCCGCAGCGCCGCCAGAAGACCCCAGACCCCCGGTCCGCCGCCGGATGTCACCAGGACGCGCAGAGATTGCTGTTTGTGAAGTCGTCGCATATCGACATCTATCGGCGGATTCCATTGTGAGGCTGGACGCCCCCCGATAAGATCGGCGTCGCGCGGTTGGGTGGTGCAACAACATACACGTCGCCGAAGCGGCTCGCGCATTCACGTCGACAGCATGGCGCGGTTCCGGGCGACAGGCCTGCGTGGAGTAGCATTCGTGGCTCAATTGGAGCGCATCGCCGCGGTGGGAAAGCAGTTCCTCACGCTGCAGGATGAACAGGGCCGGACCGATCCGTGGTTGTGCGAGCACAGCGACCGCGTCGCGCGGGCGGCGCTGAGCATCGCCCGGTTGCCGGACGTGCGGGAAGAGCAGCCGGACCTGGCGGCGCTGTCGATCGCGGCGCTGTTTCACGATGCCGGCTGGGCCGTGCAGTTCCGGCAGGGGCGGGTGGATCGCTGGCAAGTCCTGAGCCGACCGACCAACGACGTGCAGCGCGAGCTGGCCGCGGGGCTGCTGCAGGAGCAGATCGGCCACCTGGCGCCGGCGAACGTGCTGCGGCTCGCGGCGGACGCGATCCGATCCTTCACCGACCGCGAGGCGGAGACGCTCGAGGCCCGCATCCTCAGCGATGCGAACAACCTCGATGACTTCGGCGTGCCCTACATCCTGCGGCAGTTCCGCCAGTACCAAAGCGAGGGGCGCACCCTCGACCAGTTGCTGTCAAGCTGGTCGCGCCAGCAGGAGTATCGCTACTGGGAAGCGCGGATCAACGACGGCTTCCACTTCGAGACGCCCCGCGCCGCGGCCCGCAAGCGTCTCGGAAGCATGGAGGCGGTAATCGCGACGCTGGCCCGCGACCTCTCCGCGGCGGACCTGGACTGCGAACCGGCCGCGCCCGAGGCGATGGTCAGCGCGGCGGGTTAGCATCGACTCGATACTCGACCGCAACAGACCGCGGTCGGAATCGCCCCCTTTCACAGCGCACGAACGCCTAGGATTTGCTCGTCGTGCCCGGCTTACCGCTCGCTCGCTATTCGCTCTTCGCTACTTGCTGCGCTTACCCCATGAACATCCCGCCATTGACGTTGATCACCTCCCCGGTGATGTACGACGCCCGCGTGCCGCACAGGAAGCGCACGGCTTCCGCGACTTCCTCCGGCCGACCCAGCCGGCCGACCGGGGTGACGCCGCGGACCTGTTCCAGCACGCTGTCCGGCACGCCGGCGGTCATGTCCGTTTCGATGAAGCCGGGCGCGACCGCGTTGACGGTGACGCCCTTGCGGGCGAACTCGCGAGCCAGCGTCTTGGCGAGCGCGATCAGGCCGCCCTTGGCGACCGCGTAGTTGCTCTGCCCGAAGTTGCCTACCTGCCCCACGATCGACGTGATGAACACGATCCGCCCCCACTCCGATTTGGTCATGTCCTTCAGCGCTTCGTGCGTCACCATCGCCTGGCCGGTCAGGTTGACGTCCAGCACCTCGCGCCAGAGTTCCGGCGTCATCTTCGAAAACGTCTTGTCGCGGGTGATGCCGGCGTTGTTCACGAGAATGTCGACGCGGCCGAAGTCCTTGCGCACGCCGTCGAACATCGCGTGGTTCTCTTCGTCGTTGGCGACGTTGGCCTTGTACGCACGCGCTTCGACCCCGCGATCGCGCAGCATCGCCAGGGTCTCGCTCGCCGCCTTCTCGTTGCTGGCGTAGTTCACGGCGATGTTCGCCCCGTCCGCGGCCAGGGCCACCGCGATGCTGCGTCCGATGCCGCGCGAGCCGCCGGTCACTAACGCTGTCTTGCCCTTCAGGTCCATGACGCGATCGTCCTTTCCTACCTCCCCCGCGCACCCGTGAATTGAGCGGACCGCCGCGCTCGGCGACGCGGTCTCGCGAACGGCGGAGATTGTAATCGCCGGCCGCGCCGCGGGCACGCCCGCCGCGCTGCGGGTGGGCATGCCCGGCGCGGGGATGCCGGCCTGGGCGCATCGCGCGTACGGGTGCACTCTGCTGGGTGGGCGGACGTTCCGCTCGCCCAGTGAGACTCCGCGGGCAGGCTCGCCTCCATTTACGGAGGCAGGCACTCGCCCGGCGGCGATCGGGCTGACTACACTGCCCGCATGGCCACGAACGGGACGAGCTGCGTCGAGTTGCTTGAGGTCACGAAGGTCTATTCGTCCGGCGCAGACGTCGCCGTGCACGCGCTGCGCGGCGTCAGCCTGACGATCCGCCGGGGCGAATACGTGGCGATCATCGGCGCGTCGGGCAGCGGCAAGAGCACGCTGATGAACATCCTCGGCTGTCTGGATCGGCCCACGTCGGGCCGCTACCTGCTGGATGGCGAGGACGTCTCACGGCTGGATGACGACCGGCTCAGCGACATCCGCGGTCAGCGGATCGGTTTCATCTTCCAGGGCTTCAACCTGATCCACTCGCAGTCGGTGGTCGAGAACCTCGAAACGCCGATGTTCTACCAGGGCATCCGGCCGCGCGAACGACGGTCGCGGGCCGAGACGCTCGCGGCCCGCGTCGGCCTGGCGGACCGGCTGCACCACCGCCCGAATCAACTCTCCGGCGGTCAGCAGCAGCGCGTGGCCATCGCGCGGGCCCTGATGAACGACCCGGTCATTCTGCTGGCGGACGAGCCGACCGGGAACCTGGACACGCGCACCGGGCAATCGATCCTGGCGCTGCTCGACGAGCTCGGCGCCGCCGGCACCACGATCATCCTGGTGACGCACGACGCCAATGTCGCGGCGCGCTGCAAGCGGGTGATCGAGATGCGCGACGGGCTGGTGGCGTCGGACACCTGAGGCGCGCGGTGCGCCCAAGCGGCTCCGCATCCTACATTGGCTACACAAGATACAGTACCTATGAAACATAGATTGCGATTCGGCCGCAATCGATCTTGACGGCGGCGGGCCGGGCCGCGTAAAAGCTAATAGACCACTACCTTCGGGGACTAAAGGGTGCGGCCGGCGCAGCGCCGCCGCAGGCAACGGAATGGTCGGGCCGCCATTCCACCGACGAGTCGGCCGCGCCGTTTGCGGCCTGTTCGAGCGGAGGCTTTCGATGGACCCAATCACCCCTGGCGGCGGACAGGTTCGCTGGGCGCTCGGTCAGAAGGCGTCCGAGCCGTAACCGTCACCGGTCATTCTCCGTCATTTGATCGGAAATTCGTCGACGCAGCGGGCGCGCCGCGCTTTTCGCGGCAGGCACGCCGCGTGGTCTTCGCGCCGGCTTTGCCGCAGCGATCGCGCGCGAATGCGCGCCGCGAATTTCCATGCAAACCACCGCTTTTCTGCAGGCGCCCCCGCGCGGACTTTGTCGCCGCGGCGAGTCGCGCCGCACGGAGGAGACCCATGCCCGTCGCCGATCCGGCCGCCGATCGATACTCGGCGATTACCGATTCCAACATAGACCGGCTGCCGCAATGGGCCGCGCTGGACCCTGCGCTGCGCGAGGGTGTTCGCGTCGTCTCGGCCGTCCTGCCGTTTCGCACCAACGCCTACGTCTGCCGCGAGCTGATCGACTGGCGGCGCGTGCCGGACGACCCGATGTTTCGGCTCACGTTTCCGCACCGCGAGATGCTCGATCCGGAAGACTACGGCCGCATGGCCCGGCTGGTACTGGGTGGGGCCGACCCGGCCGACATCCGCGCGGCGGCCAACACCATCCGCATGCAGCTCAATCCACACCCCGCAGGACAGATGTCCGACAATGTGCCGACGTTCCGCGGGCAGCGGCTGGCGGGCGTTCAGCACAAATATCGGGAGACCGTGCTGTTCTTTCCGCGGCAGGGGCAGACCTGCCACGCGTACTGCACGTTCTGTTTTCGCTGGCCGCAGTTCGTCGGCCTGGATGAGCTGAAGTTCGCCGGAAACGAAGTCGCGACGCTCGTCGATTACCTGAGCACGCAGCGCAGAGTCAGCGACGTGCTCTTCACCGGCGGCGACCCGCTCATCATGAGCACCCGGGCGCTGCGCGAATACCTGCTGGCGCTGCTCGATCCGCGTCTCGAACACGTGCAGACGATTCGGCTGGGAACCAAGGCGGTCGCGTACTGGCCGCAGCGCTTCGTCAGCGACCCGGATGCGGACGATCTGCTGCGGCTGTTCGAGGCCGTGGCTGACGCCGGCAAACACCTCGCGGTGATGGGGCACTACAGCCATCCGATCGAGCTTTCGACGCCGGTCGCGCAGCAGGCGGTCCGCCGGCTGCGCAGCGCGGGCGTCACGATTCGCATGCAAAGCCCGATCATCCGGCACGTCAACGACGATGCGCGGATCTGGGCGGAGCTGTGGCGCAGCGGCGTTCGGCTGGGGTGTGTTCCGTATTACATGTTCGTCGAGCGCGATACCGGCGCCCGCCGCTACTTCGAGCTGCCGCTGGCGCGCTGCTGGGAAATCTATCGCGACGCATACAGCCGGGTGTCGGGCGTGGCGCGCACGGTGCGCGGCCCCTCGATGTCAGCACACCCCGGCAAGGTGCACATCATCGGCGTGTCCGAGCTCGAACATCAACGCGTCTTCGTGTTGCAGTACATCCAGGCACGCAACCCGGCGCTGGTCCGGCGGCCGTTCTTCGCGAAGTTCGACGGCGGCGCTTCCTGGTTCGACGACTTGCGCCCCGCGCGCCGCGCCGATGAGCCGTTCTTCCCGATCGCGGCGCCCCGGCTGATCCGCCTGAGCCTCCCGCCGCAACGCATCCTGGCGACGGGTCGCAAGTCGCGGCCACCGCAAGCGGACACATGAGTCGTCGCGACGCAGCGGTGTGGAATTCGGAGTTGGGCGGGGGCTACGGGGCGGCGTTCGCGCGGGCCGCGACGCCGTCGCCGTGCTCGGCCACAATGACCGACCGCATGCCGCCGCGCGGACGCCAGCGCGTCTCGACCCGCATCCGTCGGGGCTGAAGCACGGCGACAAGCTCGTCGAGGATGCGGTTGGTGACGGCTTCGTAGTAGATGCCCTGCTCGCGGAACGCCTGCAGGTAGAACTTCAGGCTCTTGAGCTCGACGCACAATTCCGCGGGGACGTATTCAATGATGACCGTGCCGAAGTCCGGCTGCCCTGTGACCGGGCAGCGGCTGGTGAACTCCGGCGCGACGTGGCGGATGGTGAAGTCGCGCTGCGGGGCCGGGTTCGGGAACACCACCAGGCCGTGCGGGTCGGTCTGATTCGCCATCGGGTTCGCTCGTCTCCGCGTGACTCACACGATCGTCAAGCATCACGGCAGCGACGCAATCTCGTCAAGCGCTCGCAACATCGCCGACACGTCGATCGCGTGTACGTCCACTCCGCAGCCGATGTCGCGAATCATGCCGATCGTCAGCCGTCCGCCCAGGTGTTCGCGGAACTCCTCGATCCCGGCCAGTACCGTCGCGTCGTCGCGCATCGCCGCATGAAACGTGGGCAACCTCAGCCGCCGGAGGCACACGAACACGCGCTCGGCCGCCGTGCGCGGCAGCAGCCCGATGTGCGCCGCATACGACACGTCCAGCGCGATGCCGATCGCCACCGCTTCGCCGTGCCGCAGTCGGAAGTCCGTAATCTGCTCAAGCCGGTGCGCCGCCCAGTGGCCGAAATCGAGCGGCCGCGCGCTGCTGAGCTCGTACGGGTCGCCGCCGCCGACGATGTGCCGCAGGTGCAGCTCGGCGGAGCGCTCGATCAGCGGCAGCGCGGCGTCGAAGTCGCCGGCGGCGACACGCTCCGCCGCAGTCGTCAGCCGCTCGAACAGTTCTGCGTCCTTCACCAGCGCGACCTTCAGAATCTCGCTGAACCCGGCCCGCCAATCCTGCTCGGGCAGCGTTTGCAGCAGGGCGACGTCGTTGATCACCGCCCAGGGAGCGGCGAAAGTGCCCAGAAAGTTCTTCTTGCCGAACGCGTTGATTCCGTTTTTCACGCCCACGCCCGAATCGCACTGCGAGAGCGTCGTGGAGGGCAGCCGGATGAGCCGCACGCCGCGGTGGGTGATCGCGGCGGCGTAGCCCACCAGATCCAGCACCGCGCCCCCGCCGATCGCGAGTACGTACGACTGCCGGCAGATGCGGGCATCGTGGACTTGCCGCAGAACCTGCTGCAGCAGCTCCGGGTCGTTCTTGCAGGACTCGCCCCCCGGCACGGTGTGAACGGCAACCAGTTCGATCGTCCCCGCGGCGGCGGCGTAGCGCCGCAGCAAGTCCGGCAGCGCCGGCTGCAACGCGGTCAGCCCGGCGTCGAAGAACGCGACGCAGCGCGCCCGTCCGTCCGCCGGCGGCACGAGCACCGCGCGCAGCACGTCGCTGGCCGGGTCCAGGGCGTGGCGCGTCACGCGAAAGCGGTGAACCAGGCCCACGTGAAACGGCGCGTCGAGATTCAAGCACACGGCTCCCAGCGTTTGCCGCCGACGGGTTCGGCCCACTCCGGCGACTCTCATAGCATAGCAGGCGCGGCCCGCGCGAGTGACTGCTCGTTACCGCTCTCGGGCCGGATTGTGACCGTTTCGCCGCATGCGTATAATCTTCGCACCGCGTATCTGCCCGACGGACTCGCGGTCTGCGACCGGGGCGCTCGCTTATCGGCACCGATCTCACCGGACCGCGTGATCTTGTCAGAGTGCGTTTCGCGCATGACTACGGGTTTGTGACGGCGGCATGCGGTCGCGGGCGTGCCGCCGGACGGCGCAACGCACCGCGGCACGCCGGTCTTGGCAGGACGAACTGATCGGCTACCGACGGTAGCGCGAGGACGAGGCCATGCGAACGTTCAAGAAATGGGCGAGCCGCCGGGACGAAACACGCGACGGGCTGCTTCGGCACTTTTCGGAAGCGCAGACGTGTCTGGAGCAGGCGCGCGGCGGCGTATCCACGGAGGCGGCGCGGGGAGAGATCCAGTCGCTGGTCGCGGAGCTGCAAGGCTTGCGGGCGCGGCTCGAGGTGCTGCCGGCGGACAGGCTCGCCAGTCTCTCGACGCTGCGCGAGCTCGGCAGTCTCGATGACGCGGTCGAGGCGGTGATCGAAGGAAAGTCGGAAGCGGACCGCGCCGGCGGGTTGCGGGCGGGACGCGCGGCGCTGGCGGCGATTTCGCGGCAATTCGCATAGGCGCAGCGGGCGGCAGGCATTCAGCGGAAGGAACACGAACATGGGTCTCTTGGCCAGATTCGCGTTGTGGTTCGGCCTGCGGCGGCGATGCCGTTCGTGCCGGGCGATCCTGAAGCGCAATGTATCGTTCTGCCAGGAATGCGGGCAGGAAGCGCCGTTCACCTGTCTGAACTGCGGCAACGCGGTCAAGACCGGCATGAAGTTCTGCAATGGGTGCGGCCAGGAGGCCGTCCGCCCGCAGGCCTCGCCGGCATGCGACAAATGCGGGAAGGAAGTGCCCGCGACCACCGCGTACTGCCCCGGTTGCGGCACGCGCCGCGACGTCACCGCGGCGGATCGGCCGGAGGCGATCAACATTCGCGCGCAGCGCTGGGAGCCGGAGCTCGACCAGTTCGCGGTGCGCGTCGATCAACTTGACCTCGGCGAAAAGCTGCAGAGCGGCATCGTGATCGAGCCGGGCGTGTTGGGGGTGCTCATCAGCAACGGCCGGGCGGAGACGCCGCTGACGCCGGGCCGCTATCAGCTCGGCTCGCTGCCGTCGCGGACGGACAACCGCGTATACGAGAAGTCGGACATCGAGACGATGCTGCTGGTGTGCAGCGGGGATCAGTCGCTGCACTTCGCGCTTGAGGGCCTGAAAATCGCCGGCAGCGCGCCGGTGACGCTGACGTTCGACGCGGTCATTCGCGTCCGCGACCCGCTGGCGTTCGTATCGAACGTGATGGCCGGCCGGGCCGAGTTCCGCACGGCGATGTTCATCGAGCGCTACGAGGGCGAGCTGCGCAACGCGATCGCGGAGGCGATCGCCGCGCGGGCGTGGGAGGCGCTGAAGGGCGACCAGAAGACCAAGAACGAGCTGACGGCGCTGGCCGGCAACCACCTGAAGCGGCTGCTGGAACGCGACGGCATGGAGCTGATCGGGTTGCAGGCGCTACAGGCCTTCAACCGCGATCTGGAGAAGCTCGACGAGCGCGTCTATGCGCAGCAACTGCGGAAACGGGCGCTGAATCTCGATCTCAAGGATTTCGAGGTGGAGATGGAGCAGCAGGTGGCCGGGCTCGATCAGCGCGAGCGGCGGGCGGACATCCGCGAGCGCGGCCGCGACCTGGACATCAGCGACGCGCAAGCCGACGTAGCCCATCATCGCCGCCGGGCCGAGGTGCTCGGGCAGATGGAGCAGGCGCTGGCGGCCGACCAGAAGCGGCAAATGACGACGGCCGACGAGTTCGCCGCGTTTGCGGCGCAGATCGACAAGAACGGGGTGCTGCGGGCGGACGACCTGGCGCGATTCAAGCGCGACCTGGCCGAGACGGGGCAGGATCATCAACTGGCGCGCGAGCACCTGCTGCTGCGGCTGCGCAGCGAGCGCGAGTACGAGCTGCGGGCGCTGCGCTTTCGCGAGGAGAAGGGCCTCAGCGAGCAGGCCATCGCGTTTCAGCTTCAGCAGGAGCGCACGCGGCTGGACCACGACATCGACGTCGATCGCAAGAAGCTGGACGCCCAGATCGGCGCGCGCCGCGCCAGTGCGGCCGCGGAGATCGAGGTCGAAACCGCCCGGCGGCTGAAGAACCTCGAGCTGCGGCG
The DNA here is from genome assembly GCA_964631045.1 of uncultured Planctomycetales bacterium. Taxonomy (GTDB): domain Bacteria; phylum Planctomycetota; class Phycisphaerae; order UBA1845; family Fen-1342; genus CAZVWB01. The sequence continues at coordinate 55,464 of CAZVWB010000012.1, read as the reverse complement.
GGCCGAGGCCACGACGACGGCGGAAGTGGCGAAGATCAACCTCGAAGTTCAGAAGCTGCAGGACGAGCACGACCTGGCGCTGCGCGAAAAGAAGCAGGGGCTGGACCTGAAGGAGCAGTCCGAGCGGCTGGCGATGGCGCTCGACGCGCAACGCCAGAAGACCGAGCTCGATCTGAAGGTGCAGGCGCAGCGCTTCACGCAGGAGCTGGAGCAGGCTCGCATCGCGGCGGATGTGTCCAAGGCCCGCATCGAAGCGGACAAGGAGGTTGCGAAGGCCAAGGTGAATGCAGCCGAAGACAAGCTGACGATGGCCGAGCGCATGGCCCGCGAGCGCCGCGAGGATCACGACAAGATGCTCGACCGCATGGAGCGGATCGCGCTGGGCTCCCAGGCCAACATCGCGAACGTCCACGCGGCCAAGGACGAAGTCGCCAGGCAGGCGATGGAGCAGATGGGCCGCGTGGCGGCTTCCGCCTCCGCACACGGTCCGACGGTCGTGCAACCGACCATCGGCGCCGGGCCGGCGGTGCAAACCTTTACGACGGCCGGACCGGCCTGCGCGAAGTGCGGCGAGAAGACGGCTGCGGGCGACAAATTCTGCGGCGGCTGCGGTGCGTCGATCGCGTAAGCGGGTGCGGCGCGCGGCCCGCGCCGCGCCGACGCACGAGATCGTCGCTCGCGCGTGATGTCCGCGCCGCGCCAGAAGTCAGGGAAAGCGCTGATGCCCGCGGTTTGCTCCTCCTGCAACGTCGAGAATCCCGACGGCTCGCAGTTCTGCGGTGCGTGCGGCGGCGCGCTGTTGAAGACCGCCGCCGGTCCGCCGCTCGCGCCGCCGCCCGCGGGGCTCGGCGCGATCGAGCCGCCTGCCGGCGCTGAGACTGGAGACGACCCCCAGCACGTGGAGCTGTGGCGCGAGGCGCTCGAGAGCTTCTACATCGACGGCGAGCTGGACGCCGACGAGCGGCTGCGGCTGGCGCAAATCCGTAGCGAGCTGCGCGCTCGCCCGGCGACGCTCGACGCGATCGAGCGCGAGGTGCAGCACCAGTTCCGCCCGCGCGTCGCGGTGAAGGTGCAGTCCGGCGCGCTCGCGGGCGTTCGGGCCGGCGCGCACGTATCGGTGGTGGTGCTGATCGAGAACATCGACGCCGAGGGGTATGAAGACGCCTGGTGCGAGCTTCTGGTCGATCAGCTTCGCTATCAGCGCAGCGAGCCGCTGGGCCGCTGGCGGCGATTCTCGAAGGAGCGCCGCACGTTCACCTTCAAGGTGGACGAGCCGGGCGCCATTCACGCCGAGCTGCGCGTCGTGCTCATCCCGCGCGAGGGGTTGCCGATCGTGGCGCGCTCCCGCGGCGGCGATCTGGCGTTTCAGGTCGATGCCGCCCCGGCCGCCGGGTCGGCCGTGGTTTACAACATTCACAGCGAGCGGATCGTCGGCGACATCGGCACGGACAAGGGCATCACCGTGGGCGGTGCGACGCCCGCGCCGCAGCAGCGGCCGGGCGAGGAATGGCGTACGCTGGTGCTCGAGATCGCCCCGCAACTGATCGAGGCGGTTGCCGCGCAGCGCGACGCGCAACGGCGCAAGCGGGTCGTGGAGCGCCCCGCCCGGTACCGCGCGGCCGAACTGTGCATCAGCAGCGGCAGCCAGCAGCGGCGGGTGACGCTGGTCGCGGGCGCCGTGATCACGGCCGGCAGAAACGCGACAACGCCCTCGGCCCAGTACCGCTGCAACGACGTGAAGCTGCGGGTCGAGCCGACCAGCGACCCGCGCTGCGCCGCGGCCACGCAGCAGATCAGCGGCCACGCGCACTTCACGGTGCGCTGCGACGGGCGCCAGGTGCACCTGATCGACAACAGCACGCACGGCACGATCGCGGGCGGGCAGGCGCTCAGCCGCGGAAGCAGCGCTCGGCTCGATGATCGCACGGAAATCGCCGTCGCCGGCGTGCTGCGGCTGCTCGCCGAGGTTTTCCGCGGCACGCTGCGAGATGACCCGACCGGGCCGCCGGCGCTCGACCTTCCGTCGGAGATTCTCGACGCCCGGCTCGTGGGCGTGGATCAGCCGGGACAGGTCGACGCGATCCGCCTGCGGCGCGGCGACAATCTGGCGACGGAGCTGGAGCACGTGATCCTGATCCGTCAGGCGCGGATCGGCAGCAGCCCGTATGATTGCATTCAGGTGCGCGGCGCGGGCGTCTGCGAGCGGCACGCGCGGCTGCTGGTCGACCGCGGGCAGTTCTGGATCGAGTTGCTTTCGTCCGAAGGGGCGCTGCGGCTGAACAGCGAGGCGCTCGAAGTCGGACAACGTGTCGGCCTGGTTCCGGGAGACGTGCTTGAGCTCGGAGACGCACGAGTGCTCTTCGCGCCGCCGGCGGCGTGAGGCGCCGCTGCGGGCGCTCGTCACCGCGTGTGCGGCGCGCGGGCGCCGCGCGCGCCGCGCGCGGCGCCGCGGCGGGCGGCAGCACGGCGCGCTTCGGGGCGGCGCAATGCCATGAACACCGCACAACACGCCACCTATCGATCGCTGCTTCAGCACCTGGCCGCAGAGGGCAAGCTGACCGCCGAGGGTCTGGCGACGCTGGCGACGCTGCAGGCGCAGCTCGGCCTACCGCGCGAAGACGTGCTTACGATCGAGCGCGAGGTTCTGGGCCGCTCGAAAGAGGAGGCGCTCGCCGCGCGGCTGTCCGGCGCGACGCCGGCGCCGGTTTCGATGCCCGCGCCGGGTGCGGGCGCTGCCGCGGTCGCCTTCGGCGCGGTCGGCCGCGCCGGTGCCGACGGGGCGCAGCGCGCGGCCGCGCCGGTCGCCGTGGCTGCAACGCTCAGCGGCGGGCAGACCGCCGTCGGCGCTGCCGATGGGCTCGACGCGCACGGCGGGGGCAGCGCCGCGGGCGGCTTGCGCCCCGGCGAGGTCGTCGCCGGCCGGTTTGAAGTGCGAGCGGTGCTCGGCGAAGGCGGCATGGGCCAGGTGCTGAGAGTTCTGGATCGCAAGCTGGGCGCGGAACGGGCGATGAAGGTGATTCGCGCTGCGCTGGTGCGCCGCGCCGACATCGCCGCGCGCTTCCGCGACGAGGTCATCACCTGTCAGCGTTTATCGCACCCCAACATCGTCCGCGTGTTCGACTATGACGAGGACGAGTCGCGCGGTCTGCGATTCTTCACGATGGAGCTGGTCGACGGCGTCACGCTGCGACGCTGGCTGCAAGCGCGGCGCGCGGCGGGCCGGCCGCCGACGCTGGACGAATTCGAGACGATCGCGCGCAGCGTGTGCGAGGCGCTGACTCACGTGCACACGGTGACGATCCACCGCGATCTGAAGCCTGAAAACGTGATGATCGATCCGACCACGCTGGCGACCAAGCTGATGGATTTCGGCATCGCCAAGGTGCTCGACGCCCGCAGCCCGCACGTCACCGCCGGACCGCTGGGCACCGCCTACTACATGGCGCCGGAAGTCGATCGCGGCGGCCCGGTCGACGCGCGGGCGGACATTTACGCCGCGGCGGTGATGTTCTACGAACTGCTTGCGGGCGAGTTGCCGCGGGCCGGGTCCAAGGCGCTGAGCGACGCGCGGCGCGATGTTCCGGCGGCGATCAGCCGGGCGATCGGCCGGGCCATGTCCAGCAATCCCGAGGAGCGTTTTGCGACGGCCGCCGCGTTCTGCGACGCGCTGCTGGGCGCCCGCGGGGCGGCGGGCGGCGATGGGTTCAGCGCCGCCGCCGTGGTCGGGTCGCTGAATCAGATGGGTGCTGTGGCTGGTCGCGGGTTACATCAGATTTCAAAGTCGCTGCTGCAAGCGCGGGAAGCGCTGCGCGATTCGGTGAAGCCCTGGTCCGCGCCGCGCATGACACCGCCTGCCGGCGCGGCGGCGGCCGCGCAGCGCTGGGTGGCGTATGTGCTGGGCTGTTTTTTCGCGCCGCTGGGCGCGCTGGCGTGCGTTGGGTTGTGGAAGCGCGAGGCGAGCGAGCGCCGCGAGCGGGGCGAGGCGCCGCGGCCGCTGTGGCGCTTTCTGCTGGCGGCGCCAAGCGAGCTGTACCCCTGGCCGGCGGGTCCGGCGGCGCTGAAGCTCGCGATACTCGCGCTGACCTGGCTGACTGTTCTTTTTTGGGGGCTGTTTCTGACGGCGATCGCGGCGGCGATCATCGACGAGTTGTAGCGGCGCATCCTCGGTCGCCGCGCCGCGAGACGCGCGTGAGCGGCGCGCCGGCCGCATTGCGGCGCAGAGACTCACGAGCGCAGGAGAGGCGGATTGAGCGATCCACGGATGACGACATATCAGACGCTCGTCGAGCGGCTCTGGGCGGACGGCAAGCTCGGGCCGGAAGGTCTGGCGACGCTGGCTACGCTGCAAGCGCAGCTCGGCATGAGCCGCGCGGATGCGGAGGCCATCGAGCGGGGCGTGATGGGTCGCACGAAGGAAGAGGCCCTGTCGGCCGCGGTCAGCGCCGCCGTCGCGACGCCGCCGGCCGCGGGCCTGGGGGCGTCGTCGGCGCATGATCGCTTCTCTTCACCGGCGTCGACCGCGCCCGGCGGCGGAGCGGCGCAGTCGTCCTCCGCCTTCGGCGCTACGTTCAGCGGCGGGCGCACGCTCGCGCCGGGCGAACTCGACGCGCGTGGACCGGGTGCTGCACCGGGCGCGGTGCTGCGCGTCGGCGACCTGATCGCCGGTCGCTTCGAGGTGCTCGCGGCGCTGGGCGAAGGCGGCATGGGCCAGGTGCTCAAGGTTCAGGACCGCAAGCTCGACGTGACGCGGGCGATGAAGGTGATTCGCCCCGATCTGATCGCGCGGCCCGACATCCAGGAGCGGTTCAAGATCGAGGTGCGGACGTGCCAGGCGCTGACGCACCCGCACATCGTCCGCGTGTACGACTATGACGAGGATGAAGCCCGAAATCTGCGGTTCTTCACGATGGAGTTCGTCGAGGGGCAGACGCTGCGGCAGTGGCTCGGGCAGAAGCGCGGCAGCGGAGCGCGCGTTTCGCTCGAGGAATTCACGAACCTCGCGACTCGCATCTGCGACGCGCTGGCGTACATCCACCGGCACACGATCCATCGCGATCTGAAGCCCGACAACATCATCGTCAACTGGCAGACCGACAGCCTGAAGCTGATGGACTTCGGTATCGCCAAGGCGTTCGGCCAGAGCTCGCGGCTGATGACGCAGGGGCCGACCGGCACGCCCTACTACATGGCCCCCGAGACCGAGGGCGGCGGCGCGGTGGACGCGCGGGCGGATATCTACTCGGCCGGCGTGATGTTCTACGAGCTGCTCACCGGCGAGCTGCCGCGGGCCGGGTCGCGGCCGCTGGCGCAGGTGCGGCCCGATCTCCCCGCATCGCTGTCCAGCGCCATTACGCGGGCGATGGCCGTTGCGCCCGGCGATCGTTTCTCGACCGTGATGGACTTCGCCGCCGCGCTGCGGGTCGCGCCGCCGACCGCGCCGCGCCGTGCCGCGTCAGACGTGGAGCTACAGCCGCCGCCGGCGGACGATTCCGATCGGCTGCGCGAGAATCGGACGCGCGACCTGCAGGCGGCGACGGCCGCAGCCAAGGGCGTCGGCGGCTGGCTCGGGCGGCACTGGCGCAAGCTCCTGATCGCCGCGTATGTGCTGCTGTTTCTGGCGCTGTTTGATCAGGTCCGCTGGAGCGAATGGCAGATCGGGCTGGCGCTTCTCGCCGGCATCGCGGCGCTGGTTGCGGCGAAGCGCTACGGCGGGCAGCGCTGGTTCAGCGTGGCGACGGTCGCGGTGTTCTTCTACGGCGCGTGGTTCATGGGCGCCGGCCTCCAGAAAAACCGCTTCGGCGGCCAGACGACCTACGCCGCCGTCGGAGGCGACGCGGGCGCGGCCGATGAGTCGAGCTGGCCGCTGAACGAGCGCGGCGTCACGCTGGCCATTCCGGAGTCGTACGCGCCGACGAATTTCCCGCCGTTCGAGACGAACCAGCTTTACGAGCGCGTCGTCGCGACCAACGCGGATGCGCAGATCTCGATCGTCGTCGCCGACTACAAGCTGGGCGTTCCGCTGGAGTCGATCCCCGAATCGGTCAAGAACCTTGCGGCGCTAAACGGCAGTCTGGTCTCGATCGACTCGCGCAGCACGACCAGCGTGAACGGCCGCCGGGCGCTCGAGTGCACCGGGTATACGCTGGACGCCAGCGGTGCGACGCTTTCGTGGCGCTGGATTCTGATCGACGCAAACGGCCGCTTTCTGGGGCTTAGTTTCATGGGGCCGGCGTACGAACTGGTCGAGCACTCGAGCGAGATCACCCGCATCATCAGCACGACCCGCTTCTGAAGCGGAAGCGCCGCCGCGCCGATCGGTTCGTCGAGCCACTTCGGATGAGCACGGACAGGGCAAATACTCGGGGTGTTCCGGCGGAAATTCGCCCGCTGATCGACGCACTGCGCGTCGCGTGCGACACGCCGTCGCACGTGTGCACCGTCGACGTGCGCTTTCCGGTGGTTTATTGCACGCCGCCCGGCGGGCGACCGGTGTGCGCGTTCTGGTTGAAGTCGTTCGACGGAGACGAGGATGCGATTCGCACCGCGCTCGCGGCGCGCCGCCCGCCGGTCGATTACGCGATCGCCGTTGCGCACGGGCCGCTCGCGGACCGCGAGATGCTCAGCCCGCCGCGCTCGCCGCCGCGCTGGCTGATCGCGTTTGCCGATCGCGGCCGCACTGAGTTCGCCGCGTGGGGCGGTCGCCTGGACGCAGAAATCACAGGTTTGCTTCGCGTCGACGCCACGGCGGCGGCGCTGCGGCAAGTCAGCGCCGAACTGGATCGGCACTTCGCGGATGGCTCGCGGATCTATTTCTCCGCCGACGCGCTGGCGAGCCGGGCGCTCGCGCCCGAGAACCTGGCGAATGCCGTGCGACTGGCGGCGGAGCGCGACGCGCGTTGGCGGCTGCTGGACGTCGATGGTCAGCCGGTCGTGTGCCGGGCGGCGCAGCCGCAGCGGCGGAGCTGGTGGCGAAGATTGCTGGGGGGGCTGATTCGTCCGTCGCAGCCGAAGGCGAGCCCCGCGGCGGCTCTGGCCGAGGCGCGGGTTGTGGTCGCGGTGCGCGACGATCGACTGAGCCTGCGGCTCGACCAGTTGCGGCAAGAGGAGCAGCGGACGCTCGCGGCCGGCCGCGCCGCGCACGACGCCCAGACGCAGCGCGAGCTCGCCCGGCGGATGGTCGATTTGCGGAACGAAGTGCGCCGGACGTTGGCGCAGCAGGAGATCACCCGCGGGCAGCAGGCGGTCATCGAAACGCACCTGCACCACCTCGAGCTGCAGCGACTCGCCGGCTCGGTCGCGCTGCCCGCGAAGGATGAACTCGCACGCGTCGCGACGGTCGCAGAGGGGCTGCTCGACGAGATTCGCAGCACCGCGGCGCTGGCCCGGCTGGGCGAGGCCGCGGTTCAGGCGGCGGCAGGGGAAGACGAGGCGAGTTTGACCGCGGTGTTGCAGGAGTTCGGCGGCTACGGGGAGCCGGCTCGTCGGTCCGCGGTCCAGGCCGCGCCGCCCGAGAGCGCGCCGCCGACCGGCATGGAAACGCCGCCGTCGGCGCGGCGACCGATCGCGGAGTGAGTGCGCCCATCGCGACGGCGCGGCGATCTGCCGCGGTCGCGGGGCGATTGCCGTGGTACAGTAGCGCCAGGCGCCTTACGGAGATCGACGTGCAAACAGGACTCAGCCGTGCATTGATCTGCCTCGTCGCCGTCGCGGCCGGTTTGTTGCCGCTGGCGGCGTGCAGCAAACGTTGCGAGAACTGCTCGCCGCACCCGGCGACTCGGCCAGCCGAGTCCGACGCCTCCGGCGGGCTCGACCATGTGCTCGCGACCGATGCGGAGTTTTACCGCGACAGCCCGGCGCAAGGCCGCCCGCCGGACGGAACGTGGAAGGCCGGTACACGCGTCAAGGTGCTCTCGCGGGATGGCAGTTATTGGCGCGTGCAGACCGAGGACGGCGTGGATGCTCACGTCTCGGCCGATGCGGTCCGCGCGGCGGACGCAAGATAGCGGTCCCTCGCAGGCCGGCGGCGACAGGAGGCGCGGATGTTTCGACTCGACGGCCGTCACGCGGTCGTGTGCGGCAGTTCGCAGGGCATCGGGCGGGCCTGCGCGCTCGCGCTGGCCAGGCAGGGTGCGATCCTGACGCTGGTGGCGCGTGACGCCGCCGCGCTGCAGGAAGTCGCGGCGAGCCTCGATACCGCCGCGGGCCGGAAGCACGCGATCGTGATCGCGGACTTTCGCGACGCGGCCGCCGTGCGCGATCGCGTGCTGACCAGCGTGGCCGAGACCGCGCCGGTCGACATTCTCGTGAACAACACCGGCGGACCCAGGAGCGGGCCGCTGATCGAGGCGAGCGTGGAGGAGCTGACGGCCGCCCACGCGATGCACGTCGTGTGCAATCATCTGCTCGTGCAGGCGCTGGTTCCGGCGATGAAACAGCGCGGTTTCGGACGGATCATCAACATCATCAGCACGTCGGTGAAGGAGCCGATCCCCGGGCTGGGCGTGTCGAACTCGACGCGCTGGGCGGTTGCAGCCTGGGCCAAGACGTTGTCGCGCGAGCTGGGGCCGTTTGGAGTTACCGTCAACAACCTGTTGCCGGGGTACACGGACACGGCCCGGCTGCGGGCGCTGTTCGACGCCCGCGCCCAGCGCGAGGGGAAGACTCCGGCCGAGATCGCGGCGGCCACCCTGGCCGCCGTGCCCGCGGGCCGCTTCGCGTCGCCCGAGGAGATCGCCGCGGCGGCGGTGTTTCTTGCATCGGCGGAGGCGGCTTACGTGAACGGGATCAACCTGCCTGTCGACGGGGGCCGCCTGTCGAGCTTGTGACCCTCGCGCGGGCGTACCGGTACAAGGAGCGCGCGTGCAACGCTTGATGAACTTCATCAACGGCGAGTTCGTTCCGGCCGCCGGCGGCGGTACGCTCGAGAACTTCGAGCCGGCCACCGGACAGGTCTACTCGCTGCTGCCCGACAGCGACGAGCGCGACGTGAACGCGGCGGTCAGCGCGGCGCAGGCGGCGTTTCCCGCGTGGTCGCAGATGCCCGCGGCGCAGCGCTGCCGCATCCTGCTGCGGCTATCGGAGCTGATCGAGCGCGACGTGGAGCGGCTGGCGCGGGCCGAGAGCATCGACAACGGCAAGCCGCTGTCGCTGGCGCGGACGCTGGAGATTCCGCGGGCCGCGACCAACTTTCGCTTCTTCGCCACGGCCATCCTGCACGAGCGCGGCGAAATGTACGCGACCGATCGCGACGCGCTGAACTACGTCCTGCGGCGGCCGCGCGGCGTCTGCGGGCTGATCTCGCCGTGGAACCTGCCGCTCTACCTCTTTACCTGGAAGGTCGCACCGGCGATCGCCGTCGGCAACACGGCGGTCGCCAAGCCCAGCGAAGTGACGCCGATGACCGCGTATCTGCTCGGCGAATTGTGTCGCGAGGCCGGCCTGCCGCCGGGGGTGCTGAACATCGTTCACGGGCTGGGCGGCAAGGCCGGCGCGGCGATCGTGCAGCACCCCGAGATACAGACGATTTCGTTTACGGGCGGCACGAAGACCGGGCGCTGGATCGCGGAGCAGGCGGCGCCGCACTTCAAGAAGCTGGCGCTGGAAATGGGCGGGAAGAACCCGAACATCATCTTTGCCGATGCGGTGGGGGCGGGCGGCGGCGGTTTCGACGCGCTGGTGGAGACCAGCGTGCGGGCCGCATTTCAGAATCAGGGCCAGATCTGCCTGTGCGGGTCGCGGATTCTGGTGCAGCGCGAGATTGCCGACGCGTTCGTCGATCGACTGGTCGCTCGCACGCGGGCGCTGCGGATCGGCGATCCGCTGGAGGACGGCGTCGAGCAGGGGGCGCTGGTCTCCGCCGCGCACCGCGAAAAGGTTGCGTCGTACGTCGAGCTCGCCCGCAGCGAAGGCGGCACGATTTTGTGCGGCGGTCGCCCGCCCGCGGAGCTGCCGCCGCGTTGCCGGGGCGGCTACTTCTTCGAGCCGACGGCGATCGTCGGGTTGGGGCCGGATTGCCGCGTGAACCGCGAGGAGATTTTCGGCCCGGTGGTGACGATCCAGCAGTTTCGCGACGAGGACGAGGCCGTCGCGCTCGCCAACGCCACGGACTACGGCCTGAGCGCCACGCTCTTCACCCGCGACGGCGGCCGCGCCCAGCGCGTCGCCGAGCGCCTGCACGCTGGTACGGTGTGGGTGAACTGCTGGCTGCTGCGCGACCTGCGTGTCCCGTTCGGGGGCGTGAAGCACAGCGGCATCGGCCGAGAGGGGGGGGACGAGGCGCTGCGATTCTTCACGGAGGCCAAGACGGTGTGTCTGAAGGCGGGGTAGGAGAAACGGCGGAACACGTCCTGCGGTCAAGATTCGCGAGCCGCCGCTCGTCTAGCGGAGCATTTCGAGCGACCCAACGGCTCTCGAGCCGCAATCGTCGCGGTTTGGATCGCGGCTGCCGATCACCGCGCTTGCTCCGCCTCGGTCTCGCGAAGCCCGGCGATCAGTTCGTCCACGCCGAGCTCTCCGAATCGCTCATCTCGCCAAGCCTGGTAGTCGCGCGTTGGCGCGCGCATCAGGCTCAGAAACCGCATGGCGTTGACAGGTCCGAATCGTTCCTTCAGCAGCGTCCAAGCCGCCGCGCATAGCTCGGACTCAGTCATCGGCTCGATCATCGTGCAACTCCTGCTGCAATTGTAGCGGCCCCCGCACGCGGACTGGAGTGCAAACCCGGGCGACGCGCTTCAGGAACCGGTCGTCGCAGGTAAGCAAAACATCGCAGCTCGCCGCTTCTGCGAACGCAAGATGTGCGGCGTCGAGCGTGGACAACGGCACGGCGACAAGCGCGCGGATTCGTTCAATCACGACATCGGAGAGTCTGGCGTTATGCGTCGCGAGACGTGCGCACTCGGCCACGACCTGGAGCACCTCCAGATTCGGATCCGCCGTGTTCTCAAGCGTCAACGCCGTCGACCACGCGAGCTCGTGCTCTCCCGAGGCGATCCGTTCCAGAAGGTCAAGTACCGCCCGAGCTTCCGCATCGACTCGCGGCTGCGATCGATCGTCAAACGGCCGCTTCAGGGCCGACATGTCGAGGTACAAGCGGATCGGCTTTGCGCGATTCAACGTTCCACCACGCAAGCGTAACAAGACGCCGACTGCTCCGAGCACTTACGCGGAGCCGCGCCGAGTCCGGTATCACGGAATGCCGCGCCCGGGTCAGGAGTGCGGGCGAGAGACTTCTCGTCACCCCCGCCGCGCCGCTCATCCGCCGCCGAAGCGCGACGCGAATGGCTCGGAGGCGCCGCATGGCAAGGAAGCCGCGTCATCCGGCCCCGACGATCAACGCGGCCAGGCCCTCGACATGCCGGCGGTCGTGCGCAACGGGTGTCGCAGCGTCCGCGCACGGCGGCTGCGATCAAGTCGTCCCTCTCTCGCCACGGGGTCGGCCCGTGTTCCCACGCCGCCTAATTCGAGAACGCGTACGTGAAGTTCCCCTCCCCATCCACGCCCATCCGCACCTTCTTGGGCATCGCCTCGCCGCTCATCTGCTCCAGCAGGCTGCGCGACAGGCTCGGCAGCACCTGCTGGTTGAGAATGTGGTCCACCTGCCGCGCGCCGATGTCCACTTCCTTGCAGCGGTCCGCGATCGCCTGGTACACGGCGTCGTCGCACTCGAACTTCATCTTGTGGGCTTCGGCCAGCCGCTTGCCGACCTTGGCGGTCTTCATCCGGGCGATCTGGCAGAGGATGTCGTTCTTGAGCGTGAAGAACGGGATCACCGTCATGCGGGCGACCAGCGCCGGCTTGAAGTGCTCGCGCAGCGCCGGGTAGATCGCCTCCTTCAGCATCGCCAGGTCGATCTCTTCGCCCGACTCGCACATTCCCTGGATCGTGTCGGTGCCCAGGTTGCTGGTCAGGAAAAACACCGTGTTGCGGAAGTTGATGTCGCGGCCCTTGTCGTCGCGCAGGCTGCCCTTGTCGAACACCTGATAGAACAGGTTCAACACGCTGCGGTGGGCCTTCTCGCACTCGTCGAGCAGAATGACCGAGTAGGGCTGCTTGCGCACCGCCTCGGTCAGGATGCCGCCCTCGCCATAGCCCACGTAGCCCTTGGGCGAGCCCTTCAGGTTCGAGACGCTGTGCTCTTCCATGTACTCCGACATGGCGATCGCCGTGATAAACTTGTCGCCGCCGTAGAGCAGGTCGGCCACCGCCGTCGCCAGTTCGGTCTTGCCCGTGCCGCTCGGGCCCACCAGCAGGAACACGCCGGTGGGCTGGGTCGGGTCGCTGATGCCCGCCTTGGCGATCCGCAGCTTCTCGGAGATCAGCTTGAGCGCCTGATCCTGCCCCACGACGCGGCTGCGGAGCTTGTCCTCCATCTGCAGCGTCGCTGCGATCTCGTCCTTCATCATGCTGCCGACCGGGATGCCGGTCCAATCGCTCACGACCGCGGCCACGGCCGCCGCGTCCACGTGCGGGTGCAGCAGCGGGTTGTCGCCCTGCAGCGCCTTCAGCCGCTGCGTGGCCGCGTCGATCTTCTCGCGCAGCGCCGCCTCGTCCACCGGCGCTTCCGGCGCGGGCGGCTCCGCGGGCTTTCCGTCGGTCGCGGCGGGGGCCGGCGCGGCCTCGAGCGATTTGAACGCGGGGAGCTGCGCCCGCAGCTCGCGGATTTCGTTGATGATCGCCAGTTCGTCCTGCCAGCGCTTCTCGAAGACGTCGCGCTCGCCGCGGATGCGCTCGCGGTCCGCGTTCATCTCGGCCAGCTTGTCCGCGTCGATCTTCAGCCCGCCGGCCTGGTCGCGCTCCATCGCGGTGATCGCCGTGCCCAGGTGCTCGATGTCGCGATCGAAATCTTCGAGCTGGCCCGGCCGGGTGCTCAGCGCGACGCCCACGCGGGCGCAGGTCGTGTCGAGCAGGTCGACGGCCTTGTCGGGCAGGAAGCGGCCGCTGATGTAGCGTTTCGACAGGTTGACGGCGCTGACCACGGCCTCGTCGAGCATGAACACCTTGTGGTGCTTCTCGTAGCTGGCCTTCAGGCCGCGCAGCATGACGACCGCGTCCGGGGCGCTGGGTTCCTCGCAGCGCACGAGCTGAAAGCGGCGCTCCAGCGCCGGATCCTCTTCAAAGTACTTCTTGTACTCCGCCCAGGTCGTCGCGGCGCACGTGCGCAGCTCGCCGCGGGCCAGCGCCGGCTTCAGCAGGTTGGCCGCGTCGTTGCCGCCGGCGCCCACCAGCGTGTGGGCCTCGTCGATGAACAGCACGATCGGCTTGTCGCTGGCCTTCACCTCGTTGATGACCCCTTTGAGGCGGTTCTCGAACTCGCCCTTGACGCTCGCCCCGGCCTGCAGCAGACCCAGGTCCAGCGCCAGCAGCCGCACGCCCTTGAGCGTCGGCGGCACGTCGCCGTTGGCGATCTTGACGGCCAGCCCCTCGACGATCGCCGTCTTGCCCGTGCCGGGTTCGCCGACCAGGATCGGGTTGTTCTTCCGCCGGCGGGCGAAGATGTCGACCATCTGGCGGATTTCGTGATCGCGGCCGAAGACCGGGTCCATCTTGCCTTCGGCGGCGCGGGCGGTCCAATCGACGCAGAATTTCTCGAGCGCCCCGCCGCCGCCGCCGGGCGCGCCCGCCGGTCGCGGCCCGGCTTCGCCCGGCATGCCGCCGGCCTGCTTAACGCCGGACATGATCTGCTGGAAGTGATCGCGAAGCTGATCGACGTTGATGCGTTCGAGTTCGGGGGTGAACTCGCCGATGCGCGAGAGCGAGGGATTCAGCACGAAGGCCAGAATGAACAGGCCGGTGCGGATTTGCTCAAAGCCGTATTCGTCGGCCATGACCGCCGCGGACTGGAAAATCTCGACCAGCTTGGGCGAGAGCACCGGCTTGCCGCGGTGCCCGGTGGGCTGCTCGTCGAGCGCCTGCTGCACCGCCCGGCGGATGCGGGCCCGGTCGACGCGGAAGATCGTGAAGATCTCGGTGACGTCGCCGGTGGTGTCGTCGAGCAGCCGCATCATCAGGTGCTCGGGCGAAATCTCGTAGTTGGCGCGTGACGCGCACACGGCCGTCGCGCCCTGGAAGGCCTGCAGGCAGCCTTCGTCGAAGCGGCGGATCAGGCTGCGAAGCGTCTCGGCGGGGGCGGGGGCGGTGGACATGGGCGATCCTCTGGCTCTCGAGTTCTGCCGGACAATCGCCGGCATGCAGCAGGTGTCACGAACGGCGGCTCGGCCCCGGGTGTCGGCGGACGAATTGCGGCCGGAAGGCGCCCGGAACCGGCGTCACATACTCTCAGACGAAGCGGTCGAGGGCAAGGGCAGCGTCGCGTCAAACAGCACGCTGGTTTCGCCCACGTCCTCGGTTCGCACCCAGCTCGTGTAGCCCAGGCGGCAGGCGCCCTCGCCGCAGCCCAGTTGCGACTCGGGCACCTGGCCGGGCAGCAGGCGAATCTCGATGTTGAACGCCAGCGGATCCTGGCAGTAGAGCCGCGTCAGCGCCCGCGTCTGCTGATAGCGGTGCCCATCCGGCAGGAACGAGACATACGTCACCCAGTCGACCGGGCCGACGGTGATGTTGAAGCAGCCGCCCAGGTCGAAGACCTGCTCGCCCACGGTCAGGTCGACGCCCAGGCTGCTGTTCAGCATGCCCATCCGCGTCATGTCGCGCGGGTTCAGCGGCACCCAGCGGCCGATGAACTGCTGCACGCGGAAGTCGATCTCCTTCCAGTAGTCGTGCAGCACGCCTTCCAGCGTCAGCGCCGACCGCGGGTGCTGCGTCAGCACGCCGGCGTAGCGCAGCAGGCGGATCGGCGGAACGCCGAGCACCAGAAACGTAAACGCTCGCGGGCAGCCGATCAGCAGGGACAGGTAGGTGGTGATTTCGTCTCGACCGGGAACCCCGAACGTGCGATCGAAGCGGTACTTGATCCCGGCGCGGTAGAACAGCGAAATCAGCCGGTGGTGGAAAACGTCGAGAAAGTCGCGCGTCGGGCAGTTGGCCGCCATCGGATCGTCTGCGACCGGCTCCTCCGGGCGGCGGGCGACGCGGTCGCGGGCGGCGGCGGCCTCCGCCTGTTCCAGTGCGGTCGGCGCGGGCGCCTGCGCGGCGCGGTTGACGGCGCGCAGAATCTCTACGGCATAGTGCAGCGGCAACGGCGTCGCCACGCCGTAGAGCCCCATGAACGTCACGTCGACCTGCACAAGCTCCGGCTCGCCGTAGTCGTCGTAGCGCTGTCGAATGCGGCGCACGTCCGTCGGCGGGAAACCCAGCATCACATCCGGGCGGAATCGCACCCACTCCTGCGCCACGGGGCCGCGCGCGCCCACCAACTCCCGTTTCGCCGGACGGGCCCGCTCCAGCAGCCAGGCCGCCTGGAAGAAATCGAACTCCCAGCCGCGCGAGAGCATGCGATCGACGATTTCCCCGCGCACCATGCCGGCGGGCGCTGGCGCGGTCGTCGCCGCGTCGCCCCATTCGTCGGCCGGCAACGTCGCAGCGCGGCGCGGATCATCCATGCCCGTCCCCGTTGCCGCCGGCGTCGGCCGGCGTGTGCTGCTCGCCCCAGCGCGGCGGGAACGAGTGCTGCTGGCCGGATTTGACGAAGCGGACGTTGAGCTGGCTGTACGAATTGAGCGTCACGTATAGCCCGACGAAGCGGTCGAGCAGGGTGGCGAACAGGAACGCATCGCCCTCGCCGGCGAAATGGTCCTCGTGCAGCTCCACGTCCACCTGGACGCCGCGGATCGGCGTGCCGCGCACCAGCCGCTCGGCGAATTGCGACTTCACGCTGACGATGCCGTCGAGCAGCCGCTGAAACGCGATCATCCGCTGTGCGTCGAACGCCGACTGAAACTCGTAGACCCGCAGCAGCTCCTTGAAATGCTGCGTGTCCGACAGCGACACGTAGTTCAGCGACATGTGCGAGATCAGCCGCCAGTGGAGCTGTTTGCCCAGCGGCGGCGGAGTCGTGGCGGTCGGCTTGATGATGTTGCGGAAGCGCACGCCCGGCGGCGAACTGTCGGTCGGCTCGGTGATCTCGTTGGCGCGGATTTCCGCCGGCAGATCGCGGTTGGTGCAGGTCAGGTCGATCGAGACGGTTTCTTCCTCGGGCGTCTTGCCCACTTCGCCGCCGACGACGAACGAGATGTACGTCTCCGTGCCGACGCTGCGGCCGCTGCTCAGCAGGCTGGGGTTCAGATGCGTCTGGTAGTAGGTCGCCTTGCGCGCGTCGCCGCCGGTCATGTGCGAGAACGAGTAGAAGGCGGGATATTCGCGGGCCTCCAGCCCCTCTGACCGCACCAGTCCTTTCACGCGGTCGACGGCAAAGATCTCTGCATGGCGGCGATCGGCCAGTCCGGACTTCGACGGCTGGATCAGGTACTGCGTACGGTCGTGGCGGATGCGCAGGGGCTCGGCGTCGTGGCCGAACAGGTTGATAATCGGCACGCAATGCAGCCGCAGATTCTCGCGGGCCACCAGGGGGAACGACTCCAGCCGCCGGTTGAAGGTGATGGCGACCTCGAAGCTCTGTTCGAGCTCGAGTTTCTGGATGGCGCGATCGACGCCCTTCACGTCGAAGAACAGGAAGCGCTCCTTGAACGCGAAGTACTCCTGAAGCAGGCGATAGCCGACAAACGAGTGGTGTGGGTAGGGCAGCACGGCTTCGCTGCGGTCCAGCCCCGCCGGCGACACCGCCCTGCGGCCCAGCGGCAGGGCGCGCTTCGGCGTGCCGTCGCTGACGGTGACTTCCTCGACGTGCGCGGCCAGCAGCAGGTAGAGCGAGAATGTCGTGCGCGGGTCGCCGGAGAGATGCAGCCGGATCGATCCGGTGTCGAGCTTGGCCAGCTTGACCTTGGGCGAGGCTTGAATGCGGAAGATGAGCCGCACCGGCTCCGCCGCGGCGGTTTCCAGCCGCACGTCGCGCAAGCTCCACGGGCGCACCAGGGTGGGCCAGCAGGCGCGGTATACGCAGCGCGTGCCCTCGACCGGCTGGCTGGCGAACTCCGCGCCGGCATGCACCTGCAAGGGGGCCTGCATGCCGTCGATATCAGGCAGCAGTTCGAGCACGCTCATGGACGGCACCGGCCGCAGGTAGTGCGGCCAGAGCAGCGACATCATGTTGGCGGTGAGTTCGGGCAGCTCGTCGTCGAGCTTCTGGCGGATTCGGCCGCAGAGGAACGCGACGCCCTCGAGGATCCGCTCGACGTCCGGGTCCGTCCCGGTCTCGCCCAGGAAGCGCGCCACCTCCGGGTTTACGCGGGCGAATTCCGGCCCGACCTCCCGCAGATAGCGAATCTCATCTTCGAAGTACGGGTTCTTCACGCGCTCTCCGCAGATCGGCCGCCGGGGCCGCGCTCCTGAAGGGCGCGCTGCGCCGCCGGCGACGACGCCGGGAGTATAGGCCCAACGCGGGGCAACCGGGAGCGAGCCGGCGGCGGGTCCGTGCGCTCGATCCGGGCTGAATCCGCCGATGGGAAAAACGCCGCGGGCCGGAGCGATTGCCGCCGGCCCGCTGACGCTCATCCGTCATTTCAGGGGGCGCAGCGCTTGCGCCCGCCCGTAGCGGTGCTGCGGAATCAGGCCGCGCCCTTGCGAACGTAGCTGATGATCATGGTGTTCACTTCCTTGCCGTCCTGCGTCTCGAACCACTCGAAAGTGAACTTGTCCTTGCCGTCCAGCTTGATGACGTAGCGCACCTTGATCGTGTCGCCTTCCTTCATCGGGCAGGGCATCGAGGTGTGATAGGTGTACGCCTTCGTCGACGGGTCGTAGGCGCCTTCCGACATCATGATGCCGGTGCACATGTTGTCCATCCACGTGCTGACGAACTTGCCCTTCATGGTGTCATAGCCGGTCGTGCTGATGCCCACGTGCGGCTGGCCCATCATCGTGCCCTTGTGCTCCATGTGCATGAAGCGGCCGTCGAGCACCATCTTGGCGGTGCAGGTGCCGGCCGATTCCTCCCACGGGGCCTCGCCGGTGAACCGCATCTTGCAGGTCGTGGTCCACTCGCCGACGAACGCTTCGAGCTGCTTGTGCTGGTCGCCGATGGTGCACATCTTGGCCATGGCTTCCATCATGGCCTTCTGCTCTGCGGGCATCTCCGGCATCTTGGGCTTGTCGCCCTGCTGCGCGTAGGCCACCACGCCGAGGGCCGCGGTACACATCGCGGTCACGATCCACAGATTCCGTCGCATCACGTCGCTCCTTTTGAGAATCGTCCGGTGAGCACTGCCGCACCCGCCCGCCGCGGGCGGCGCAACGCAGCACCCGAGAAAACAAGCTCCAACTCGCGGTAAGTTAGGTGAATGTACAGGCGTCGTCAAGGGAATTGATGAAAGTTCTGAAGGATTGCGGTGCTCGTGCCCAGCGCCTGCATTTTGCAGTGTGGGGCGGGCATCCTGCCCGCCGCGCCGCAACGTCTTTTCAGGGTGGGGCGGGCATTCTGCCCGCCGCAGCAACGTTTTTCAGGGTGGGGCGGGCATTCTGCCCGCCACAGCAACGTTTTTCAGGGTGGGGCGGGCATTCTGCCCGCCGCAGGGGCGGCTGACGGCCGGCGCGCCGAATCGTCGCGCTGCGGAGAAATCGACGGGCGGGCAGGATACTCACCCCACCCCCAAATCCGATGTGGAAAGCCCGAGTCCCGGCGCTACGCCGGCCCCGGGCTGGTCAGGGCGTGGCGAATCTGGTCGAGGAGCTTCTCGATCTTGAACGGCTTGTAGAGCACGCCCGAAAGACCCTTGCGGGCCGCTTTCAGGATGTTGTGCTCCGGGTCGTAGCCGAAGCCGGTGATGAAAATCACCGGGCAGTCCGGGTTGCGCGCCTTGGCCTCTTCAAAAATCTGGTACCCCGTGCGGTGCGGCATGTTGATGTCGGAGATTACCACGTCGAACGGCTGTGCGTGGATCATCGCCACGGCGTGATCGCCATCGGCCGCGGTAAGCGTCACCGCGCCGGCGTCGGTCAGGACGTTCGCCAGCGTCTCGCGGATGGCGTCTTCGTCCTCGACCACGAGAATCTTGCGGTTTTCAAAGAGCGGGTCGCGCGGCGTCGACTCCGGGATCAGGCCCAGGATGCCTGTCGTGCGCGTCATCGACTGAATCGTCCGCTTCACGCGGTCCACCGTGTCGATGATCGCGTGCAGCCGCAGCCGCAGGTCGTCGTGGCCGATGTAGTCTTCCATCAGCGTGGCGGCTTCCGTGACGATGTCGTTCAGCGGGGCCGAGAGCTCGGCGCCCACCTCCGCCGAGATTTCGCCGATGGTCGTCCGCCGCTCGACCGCCAGCAGCTTGAGAATGTGCAGCGCGATCGCGATGTAGCGGCCAAAAATCTCCGCGAACTGGCGATCATCTTCGCTGAACGCCGCGATGCGGTCGGACTCGACGTTCAGAATCCCGACGACTTCGTCATACAAGCGAAGCGGCACCGTCAAAGACGATGCCGCATTTTCGATTCCGCGTAGATACCGGGGGTCTTTCGACACGTCCGGACAGATGTACGAGCGGCCTGTCGCCGCGACGAATCCGCTGATGCCGTTGCCTTCGGTCGTCGCGTAGATGTCCAGCGCCTTCGCCTCTTCCGACATACCGCCCGCGATCACCGTCTCCAGCTTGTTCGTGCTGCGGTTGAGTATGCGGACGGCGAAGTGGTTGAACTGCAGCAGGTCGTGGCTCAGGCGGACGATGTTGTTCTCCAGCAGCGCCAGGCGCTCGCTGGTGTCCATCGCGCCGACCTTGTCGGCGTCGAGCCGCACGAGCTCGGCGCCCGCCGCGTCGATGGCGTTGATCTTCTGCTGAAGCCGCCGGGCCGCGGACATGTCCGCGACCAGCGCCAGCACGTGTCCGGCGGGTTCGAAGCCGGTGCTCTCGCTCTCCAGCAGCGAGACGGTCAGCTCGAAGTAGTGATCGTTGTCGATCGCCAGCGTACGGCGGCGCGCGCGGGGCGCGTCGCCGCGCGGCCGCGGCTCGGCCTCGAACTCGGCGGCGAACCGCATGCACGCCTCGCGCACCGCTTCGATCACGGCGGAGTGCAGGCTGCGGAGTCGGGCGTTCGCCCAGACCAGTTGCCCCCCGCGATCCAGCACCGCCATGCCCTGACCCAGGCGATCCAGAACCGCCTGCGCCTGCTGCTGCCCGGCGGCCCGCAGCGCCGGCCCCAGCGCTGCGCCGCTGCAAACGACCGCGTCGAACCGCCCGCGCCGCACCAGGCTCAGGGCTTCTTCGTTGTCGCGGGCAAACGCAACGTCGGCGTGCGCGGGAATGAGGGCGCTGAGGGCGTCGCGCTCATCGAACGGCGCCACCACCATCAGCCGCATCGTCTTCTGCTGCGCGGTCATGCGTCGGCTCGCTCGGCCCAGCGTCCCCCGGCCTCGAACTCGAACCCGTAAGCTTATGAGTATAGCCCTGCCGCGGCGGATTTCGCGCGCGATCTTCGCGTGTCACCCATTGTTGTCATCGACTTTTGCGCGGCCCGCCTGCAGCTTATGCCGATCGTAGACGCCCCCAGTCGGGAAATTATGCCGCGTCGGAGCGGTGGTGTTTCTCGATTGGTTATGTGCACTGGCCGCTTGCGGCGGCTCGGCGGCGGCGTCGCGGTCGTTTCCACCCCCAGCGCCGGCATCAGAACCGATCATCTCGCCGGTGGTCGCGCCCACGGTCAATCTTCGGGATCATCCCGCCGCGGGCCGCGGAGCATCGCCTGCCGCGCGGCCTCCAGCCGCCGGCGCTCGTCAGCCGTCAGCGCCGGCAGCCCCTCGCGGCTGATTTTCGCGAGGATTTCGTCGATCTCGGCCTCATCCGCCGATGGCGCGAGCGACTCGCGCGGCGGCAGCGAAGCCCGCACCGGCTGGCGGGGCGCCCGCGGCGTCGGAGCGCGTCTTGCGGCAAGGCGCTGCGAGCGCACCGCGATCACCCGCGCCAGGGCCTCGACCAGCGGTGCGGCCGCGCCGCCGCAGACGACCGCGACCAGCCACGCGAACGCCGCAAACCCGAACAGGAAGAGCGTCAGGCCGACCGAGATCAGCGCGCAGGTTGCGATGACGCCGCTGAGCGGGAAGGTGCGCCCGAGCACGTCGATGGGATCCCAGCGGAACGCGAACCAGCAGGCCACGCACCAGGCGGCGAAGGCGCCGACCGGATCGTCGAGCGGCAGCACTGCCATGTCGGGCGCGAAACGCGCGGTCACGAAATAGCCCGCGCCCGCCATCACGCAGCCCACCCAGAAGTAGGTCAGCATTCTGGCGGCGCCGATGCGCTGCTCGATCATCCCGCCGAGGATCCAGACGGTCAGCATCGCAAGCAGCAGCGAGAGCACGCGCTCCGACGCGAGCGGGTGCAGCAGGACGGCCAGCGGCGTGCAGCCGCGAGGTGCGTCCACCGCCGTCTCGGCCAGCGCGGGGTTTTCTAGCGTCGCGCGGGTCTGGCCATATAGCCGAATCCACGGCTCAAGCTGCGTGCCGGTTTCCGCCCGCATGATGAGAAACGCGATGTACGCCACCGCGAGCACGACCAGCAGCCCCGCCGCCGCCGGGGGCGGCAGCCGCGAGCGCCAGTCCGCCCGTCCGCCGGGCTCGCGCCAGGACCACTGCGAGTAATCGCGTTCGCGCCAGCCCACCGGGGCAGTTCCTCCGCATGCCTCCCCGGGAGCGCTCGGACCGATCGCAGCCGGCGACTCCCGCACCGCCCGTATTCTAGCCGCGCGGCTGCGGGCACGGCGAAGCCCGAGCGATTTCGATCGGCGGCGGGTCCGGGCGCGGACGGGAGCGCGGCGCGCTGCGGTTTTCAGGTTTCCGCAGCGCGACTACCATGCCCGCGACGTACGCCTTCGCCGCGTCGAACCGAGGGCGCCGGCGGGGCGTGAGTTTCGTGGGCCGATCTCACTCCGGGAACGAAGACAGATGAGCGCGAAGCCGCCCAACGAGCGTTCGTCGGAGGATGCGCAGCTCATCGAGCGGGCGACTGCGGGAGACGCCGCGGCGCTGCGGGCGATGCTGGAGCGCTGCGGCCCGCAGCTTAGCGGCGAGATGCGCGGGCAGATCGCGCCGGTCTGGCGCTCGCAGATCGACGCCGACGACGTCATGCAGGTCACCTATCTGGAAGCATTCCTGCAACTGCACACGCTGCTGGCGCGCGATGCGGCCGGGTTCTACGGTTGGCTGCGGCGCATCGCGATGAACAACCTGCGCGACGCGATCAAGGAGCTGGAGCGCAAGAAGCGTCCCAACCCGGCACGGCGGGTGGACGGGCCGACCACCGAGGATTCGTACGTGGCGCTGGTCGAGTTACTCGGCGCGACGAGCGCGACCCCCAGCCGCGACGCCGCGCGGCGCGAAATCGGCGGGATCATCGAGCGCACGCTCGAGCGCTTGCCGGCGGACTATCGCCGCGTGATCCGCCGCTGCGATCTCGAGGGGCGCGACGCGAGCGAGGTCGCGGCGGAGATGGGCCGCTCGCCGGGCGCGATCCACATGTTGCGGGCGCGGGCGCACGAACGATTGCGCGCGCTGCTGGGTTCGGACACGGATTTTTTCTCCCGTCCGGCGTGAACGCGGGCGGCGGGCGTCGCCGGGTTAGGGTAGGCCCCGCGCGGGCGGCCCAGTGCATGGGCGAAGGCGATCGACGGGTGCAAACCGCATGAGCGAGCAGACGCCGGATCACGTCGCCGAGTCCGCCCGTCAACGGCGGCTGATCGACGCGGCCTGGGCGCAGATCGAGGCCGCGTGGCCCACGCGCGGCGACTCCAGCGCGTCGCGCACGCACGTCTGGCCGGACGATCGCGCCGCGGCCGTTGCTCCCCCGGCGTCGCTGCCCGGCTACAAGCTGCGGCGCGAGATTCACCGCGGCGGGCAGGGTGTGGTTTACGAGGCGGTGCAGGAATCGACACAGCGGGTCGTGGCGATCAAGGTGATGCGCGATGGGCGCTTCGCCGGTCCGCGCGACCGCATGCGCTTCGAGCGCGAAGTGCAGATTCTGGCGCAGCTTCGGCACCCCAACATCGTCGCCGTGCACGACAGCGGCGTCGCCGACACGGCGGCCTACTTCGTGATGGACTTCATCGCCGGCGAGACGCTCGACCGGTTCTTCGAAGCTTCGTCGCTGAGTATCCCGGCGCGGATACAGGTTTTCGCCCGCATTTGCGATGCAGTGAGCGCCGCCCACCTGCGCGGCGTGATTCACCGCGACTTGAAGCCGGCGAACATCCGAATCGACGACGCCGGCGCGCCGCACGTTCTGGACTTCGGCCTGGCGAAGTGGACGGAGGCCGCGCCCGAGCACGCCGATCGCACGGATGGCGTAACGATGACCGGTCAGTTCGTCGGCTCTCTGCCCTGGGCCAGCCCCGAACAGGCCGAGGGCCGAATCGACGAGCTCGACGTGCGCACCGACGTGTATTCGCTCGGCGTGATGCTCTACCAGGCATTGACCGGCCGGTTCCCGTATCGCGTGTCCGGATCGCTGCGCGAGACGACGGAGAACATCGTCAAGGCCGAGCCGGCCGACCCGCGCAGAATCAACCCTGCGCTGGATGCCGAAGTCAGCGCGATCGTGTTGAAGTGCCTGCGAAAGGAGCGCGGCCAGCGCTATCAGAGCGCCGGCGAACTCGGCCGCGACCTTCATCGCTATCTCATCGGCGATCCGATCGAAGCGCGAGGCGACTCGCTCGCGTACGTCATTCGCAAACAGCTCGCCCGGCACCGCGCCGCCGCGGGGCTGGGGCTGGCGTTCGCACTGCTGGTTTTCGCCGGGCTGTTCGTGTCGCTCTTCTTCTGGCGACAGGCGGCCCTGGCCCGAGACGAATCCGATCGGGCCCGGGCGCGGGCTGAGCAGTCGGCCCGGCAATTCGCCGCAGAGGCCGACCGGGCGCTCGCAGTCAGCCGGTTTCTGAAGGAGATGCTCACGGCGGCGGACCCGACTTCGACCAAAGGGCCGCAGACGACTGTCTACGAGCTTCTGCAACGCGCCCTGAAGACCATCGATCAGGGCGACCTCGCCGGCGAGCCGCTGGTCGAAGCGGCAGTGCGCATGGCGATCGGCGGCACGCTGACTTCGCTTCGCGAAGATCGCGAAGCGGCGGCACACGTCGCGCGGGCGCTGGAGTTGCGGCGGCGCGAACTGGGGGAGGCGCACAAGGACGTGGCCGAGTGCATCTTCAGCCTCGGGTTGATCTCTTCGAACCTGGGCGACTACGCGGCCGCCGAAGCCCAATACAACGAAGCGCTGGCGGTGCTGGAGCGCACGGGCGACCCCGCGCCCGAATTGCGGGCCGAAATGCTCAACGGCCTGGGACAGTTGCTGCGCGTTCGCGGACGCAAGCGCGAGGCCGGCGCGCATCTGGAGGCGTCGCTCGCCCTGGCGCGCAGCGCGAAGCAAACAAACTCCATGACCTACGCCACGACGCTGAACAACCTGGCGCTGATCGTGCGCGACGACGGCGACCTGACGCGGGCCGCGGCGCTCTTCGAGGAAGCGATGCAGGTGATCCGCGCCCGCCACGGCGACGAGCATCCCTATGTCGCGGCGCTGATCGAGAGCATCGGGTCGATCGACGTGCAGCGCGGCGACTTCGAGCCGGCCATTCCGCGCTACTTCGAGGCGCTGTCGATCCGCCGCGCGCGGCTCGGCGTCGACCACGCCGATTACACCGTCGGACTCAACAACGTCGGGTGGCTGCTCAACCGCGCCGGAATGCCCCAGGCGGCGCTGTCCTACTATGAAGAGGCGCTTGAAACCCGGCGGCGCGTCCTCGGGCCGCAGCACCCGCAGACGGCGATTTCGCTGAACAACCTCGCGCTGCTGCTGGCCGAGCAGGGAGACTACGCGGCCGCGGAGCCGCTGCATCGCGAGGCTCTGGCGATCAAGCGAGCCCGGCTGGGCGTCGCGCATTCCAGCACGCTGTTGCAGGCGTTCAACCTGGCGAACACCCTGCGCCGCGCCGGGCGCTTCGACGAGGCGCAGGAGGCGGCATGCGAAGCCCTGGCGGCCGCCGACGGCCAGGTCTCCCGCGACGACGTGGCCGCCGCGCAGCTCGCGGCGGAGCGGGCCGCGTCGCTTCTGGAGCTGGCGCGCCATGCGGAGGCGGAGCCGCTGCTGCGCGATGCGTGCGAACGGCTGCTCGCGCGTCTGGGCGCGGAGCACGAGCAGACCCGCGCCGCGGTCGATCTCATCGTGCGCTTGTACGAAGGACGCGGTCGGCCGGATGAAGCCCGCGCGTGGCGGGCGCGCAGCCCAGCGGACGCAGGCTTATAGCCGCGGTCGGTTCGCGCGCCGCTAGCGCGCGCTCATCAGCACGGCCCAGGGCCGCGTGCGCTCGAAATGCGTCAGCGCGATCTTTACGCACGTCAGCATCGGCACCGCGAGCACCAGTCCGACCGCCCCCCAGAACCACCCCCAGTACGCGATCGAGGCCAGCAGCAGCAGCGGATCGAGATTCAGGTTCTGCCCCGAAGAGCGAATCTCCACGTAGTCGATCCAGAACAGGCGGTTGCCGATCAGCAGCGTCGCGACGCCCACCGCGGAAATCCAACTGTCGAACTGCACGAACGCCATCGCGATGGGGAAGACCAGCGCGATGATGCTCCCCAGATACGTGACGTAGTTGAGCGCCAGCATGGTGAACGCCCAGAGCGGCCAGTATTGCAGGTTCACCATGTACAGGATCAACCCGGTCGTCGCCGCCAGCGCCAGGCTCACGGTCGTCTTGACCTTCATGTATTGCTGGATGCTCTCGCTGAGCGCCCGGCCGATGCTGATCAGCCGGCCCGACGTCTCCGCCGAGAACGCGCGCTCCAGCCGGCCCGAGACGCGCGGCCCGTTTAGGATGATGAATAGTAGATAGAACGACACCATCGCCGCCAGCTCGATCGAACTGAACGCGGTGTTAAACGCGAACTGAAACACGTCGCGGGCCGAGATGTCCACCGCTTCGGTGATCGAATTCAGGACATTCTGGTCGATCTCGTTGTCGGTCCAGTCGCGCAAGCGGGCCAGGAACCGGTCGCGCAACTGCGGAAAGCTGGCCTGCACGGCGCGGGCGTTGACGTAAACGATCTGCGCCAGCGCCACCAGCAGCACGATCACCCCGACGAACAACGTGATGTACGCCAGCCACGGGCGAATCCGGCAGCGGATCAGCAACTGCGCTGCCGGGGCGATGATGTAGTACAGAAACAACGCCACGATCACCGGAATCAGCACCGGCCCCAGGTACGTAAACGCCGCCACCGTCAGCACGGTGGCGATCACCACCAGGCTGCTGGTGGCGACCAGCCGGTCCGGCGGCTCCGGCGGCGAGAGGCGGGTTTCGGGAGAGTCGGGCGTCATGCTGGGACCGGTCTGCGCCGCGGCGGCTGGGTTGCGGCGACCGTGAACGCACGCACTCGGCCGGCCGCCCGCCAGCGCGGGTCAGATTGTAACCATTGCCCGCCGGACTAGGGGCGGAAGAACACCAGCGTCAGCACCAGAAAGATCGGGATCAGGACGGCTCCGCTGTACGCCATGTAGCCGAAGAACGACGGCATCCTGACGCCGGACTGTTCGGCGATCGCCTTGACCATGAAGTTCGGACCGTTGCCGATGTACGTGTTCGCGCCCATGAACACCGCGCCGCAACTGATGGCGACCAGCAGGTCTTCGCGCATGTAGTT
This sequence comes from uncultured Planctomycetales bacterium, assembly GCA_964631045.1. GTDB lineage: Bacteria > Planctomycetota > Phycisphaerae > UBA1845 > Fen-1342 > CAZVWB01. Next base: position 28,841 of record CAZVWB010000012.1, on the reverse strand, counting down.
TCCGTCGAGCAGCCGCAGGATGCCGGGGCCGGGGGCGTGCGTGAGCTGATTGGCGGTTTCGAAGAAGACGATGTACGTCGGAGCGTTGTCGAGGAAGCTGCTGAGAATGCCCGTGGCCCAGAAATACTGCCAGGGCTGTGTGAAACCGCGCTCGGCCAGCGTAGGCGCGACCGCGTGCAGCAGCTCCAGCGGCGTCTGCATCGTGATGAATATGCCGATGAACAGGCACGCCACCTCGATGATGGCGCCGTAGCCGAACTGATTGGCGGCGCGCAGCCCGCGGGGCGTCGTCAACAGCGACGCGGCGACCAGCGCCAGCAGCACCGCCTCGCGCAGAAACGGAATCCGGATCGACGTGCCCGGCAGCGGCTTGTTTGCGTCCAGCGTCGCCACGGCCACCACCACCAGCACCAGCCAGAGCGCGTTGATCCAACCGCGAATCTGAATCGCCTGAATCAGGGTCTTGTCGGCCCGAATGGCCGCGGGCGACTCGCGGCGATACGCCCACGTATCCCAGACGTAGTAAACCGCCAGCAGGATCACGCTGGTCAGCAGCCACTCCTTCCACAGGTTCAGCACCCAGAAGAACGGCACGCCTCGCAGATAGCCCAGCAAAAGCGGCGGATCTCCCACGGGCAGCAGCGACCCGCCCACGTTGCTGACCAGGAAGATGAAGAACACGACCGTGTGAACCACGTTCTTACGCTCGCTGTTGGTCGCCAGCAGCAGGCGGATCAGCAGCATCGACGCGCCGGTGGTGCCGATGAAGCTCGCCAGCAGCGTTCCGACCGCCAGGATCAGCGTGTTGTCCAGCGGCGTGGCCTGGATGTCGCCGCGGATCAGGATGCCGCCGGCGATCGCGTAGAGGGCGAAGAGCAGAATGATGAACGGCACGTACTCGGCCAGGATGGCGTGCTCGAGCACCTTGCCGACGCTGGCCAGGCCCGGCGCCGCGCCGTGGTAACCGCTGTCGCGAAACTGGTAGTACAGCAGCGTGGCCGCCGCCAGCAGCGCGGAGATCAGCAGCTTGTTGCCGTTCTTGTGCCACCAGTGCTCGGTCGCGCGGATCAGCGGCAGGATCGCGATCGCCAGCAGGATCGCGACGAACGGCAGAATCGCCCAGATCGGCGGCGCAGAACTCCCGCCCGCCGCGAGCAGGCCCGCGTGTGCCAGGTTCACGGCCGCTACCTCGCCGCGCCCGCGGATTCGGGCAGCAGGCCGGCCTCGATCTTCAGCACTTCGCAGTCGCACTCGACGCCGTCGAGCACCAGCTTGATGCGGTCGCCCACGACCGCGCCCATGACCTTCTGGGCGATCGGGGCGCGGTAGTTATAGATGCCGCGGTCCAGGTCGGCTTCGAACGGGCCCAGGAACGTCAGCGTGCGATCGCCGCCGCCGTCAATCAGCCTGACCGTGATGCGCGAGCCGACGCCGATATGCTCGGTGGGCACTTCGTGCTCGGTCATCGACCGCGCCAGCGAGAGTTCGCTGTTGATCTGGGCCAGTCGGGCCCGCAGGAAGTCGCGCTCCTCCAGCGCGAATTTGTACTCGGAGTTCTCGCTGAGATCGCCGAGCGCCGCCGCCTCGCCGATGCGGCGGGCGTTGTCGCGCATCTGCACGTTCACCAGTTCGTCGCGCTCTTCGGTCTTGCGGCGCAGGCCGGCCTGCGTGCACCAGATGATCTGCTCGTCTTCCCACGGCTGCAGGCGGGTCTGCTTCACGACCCACAGGCCGGGGTGCACGTCGCGCAGCAGGTTCGTCAGCTTGTCGCGGGCGTTGTCGCCCAGGCCCTCGAGCCGCTCCAACTGCCGGCGCATCGGAATCGCCCGGGCGGCGTCGATGCGCTGCAGGCACTCCCTGACCTTGGCGTAGTCGCGCAGCGCCAGCGCCGATTTCATCCGGGCGCGAAACACCTTGGCTTCGGGGCTGCCGGTCGTCAGCGTGCGGCCGATGTCGCTCAGCGTGTCCAGAATGCGCGACAGGAGCACGTCCGACGAAGGGAAAACGTAGGGCGAAGCGACCTTCGGCCCCTTCCACAGCCAGTAGAGCAGCTCCGGCGAGCCGATCGGGGTTTCCAGCGCCGCTTCGATGTGGTTCTGTACGTCGTCGGCGTGTCCGGCTTCCGCGGCCGCCGTCGCCAGCGTGTCAAGAATGCCGGCCGGCGCGATCGCGAACAGCCGCACGCCGATCAGCTTCCAATCGTCCGGACGGGCCTGCGCCAGCAGCGCTACGGCCTGCTCCCAGAGCGTCTCGTGCGGCAGCACGGCGATGAGTTTCACGGGGTCGGGCGAGGCGCGCATCAGATCGTGCGCGAGCGTGCGGGCCGCGTCGGGTGCGGGAACCTTCAGCTCGGCCAGGCGGTTGAGCGCCAGCGCGCTGGCCAGCGCCGCGGCGGGCCGCCGGGCCACGGCCGCCTGCGCGTCGCGCGCGACGTGCTCGCCGATGCGCTTCAGCAGGGCCGCGTCGGGTTGCTCCTGCCAGCGGGTTTTCTCGCGAACATAGCCTTCGACGATGGTCATCCACTTGAGCGAATCGGTCTCTTCCTGAATCGCGGCCCACGTCTCGTCTTCGAGCGTCTGCTCCTGGGCGGTGAACTTCAGGTAGACCGGCGAGCGGCCCTCGATGATCACGTTGGGGTTGCGCTTCAGGTGCGTGCGGGCCGCCGTCCACCACTTGGCCCATTCCGTGGGTCCGATCAGGTCGGGCACCAGTTCGCCCTTGAGCGTCTCGGCGTCCATTCCGTCGGGGTGCAGCTTCAGGATGTCGATCACGATCGCGGCCGGGTGCGTTTGCAGTCGCTCGGCCAGCTTCTGCGGGTTGCAGGCCCGCAGGGCGCGGAAGTCGTTGTGGTCGATCGGCTCGTACTCGCGGACCAGTTCGGTGGCCGGCATGGTCGACACGCGGCCGCCCAGCTTGACCGAGAAAAGCCCCGCGGGTCGATCCACCTCGCTGACCTCGACCACGCGGTTCTCGGTGCGGCTGATCATCGCGTCGCCCGGGTTCAGCGTCAGGCACGCTTCCATGATCCGCAGCGCGTTGCGGGCCGGGCGACCAGTCAGCAGACCGGCGTTGGCCAGAACCGCATCGTAGCCGTCGAGGTCGCCGTAGAGCCGGCGATAGAGGGCCTCGACGCTCTTGCGCAAATCCGCGTTGTTCGGGTCGGATTCGAGTGCGACCTTGGCGATCCGCAGCGCGCCGCCCGGGTCCGCCTGCTGCCCTGCGGCTTCCAGCACCATCGCGGCCAGCGTGGCGACGCGGGCGCCCTGCCCAGCTTTCTGCATGCGTTGGAAGGGCAGTAGCAGTTGCGGCAGATCGACTTTCCCGCTTTCCAGGAATTCGATGCAGCGCGTCTCGAATGTGTCGTAATCAGCCTTTTCGACCAGTTCCAGCAGGTGTCCGTGCGGCATGGGCCCTACGCGATCTAAGCCAGACCGCGTCGCAACCGACAAGGTCGCGGCGCGGTCCAGGTTCACTGCTCGTCTTTATGCAAATCATCCCGCGCCTTGCGCTTGGCTTGCAAGAGCCGCGAGGTGTATTCCGCTTCGCCGGTTGGCGGTTTCTTGCCGGTCGGCCGGGCGACCACCGGCTGATCCGCCGCGGTCGCGCCGCCCAGGGCCCGGCTCAGGTCTTCGCTGGCCTGCTCGGCCGTCTTGGGCGCTTCATAGCGGGCCGCCCGCGTCGGCGGCTGTCCCGTCTCGCCCGGCGCGGGTCGGGCCGGGGCGGCCAGCCCCTCGCGAACCTGCTCGCGCGTTCCGCGCAGCGTCGTAAGTACCGCGGCGCTCTCCGCCGCCGGCTGCCGTTGCCCGGCCATCTCGGCGATGAAGCGCCGCACGCGCCGCGCGATCTCCATCGGATTGATCGCAATGCGGCGGATGGCCACGTCGATCAGGAAGAGCAGGAGCATTAGTTGAATCAGCGACTCCCAGATCGGGCGGCGCGTCTCGGCTTTCGGCACGCTGCCGAAGTCGAACGCGCCTGCGGCTGATCCCTTGTCGAGCTGCCGGCCGCCGGTGCGGGCCGCGATTTCGTCAAGCAGCGCGAGATTCGGCGTCAGATCCTGAAACTCCGGCGAATACGCGACGGACACGCCGGTTTGCAGATTGCCGGCGCGGGCGTTCGCGCCGGTGCCTTGTCGATACGCGAGGTTCAGCACATAGCTGCCGGTGTCGCGCGCGTCGAAATCGCCCTCGTAGCGGCCCGGACCGGTCTGCGTCAACCGCAGCGGCAGCCGCTCGTTCGCCGGACCGATCAGCGTGCCCTCGACGGTCATGAAGTTCACGCTGTCCGCGTTCTTGTCCAGCGCGTCGATGCGGATGCGCCCGCGGCCGCCGGCCACGCTCGTGGCGATGTCGAAGGCCGCCGCTTCGGACTGTCGCGAGACGTTTTTGACGATCTGGCTCCAGACTTTGCTGAAGCCTTCCCACTGCGCCCACGAATCGCCCCAGCGCGGCCACATGCCGCTGGTGAACGCGACCGTCTTGCCCAGTCCGACCGTCCAGTGCGCGAGGATCGGGTCGGCGGTCGCCTCCGGCTCCTCCTCCGTGCGGGCGTACTGAACCAGCGGAAGCTGGGCGAGCGGTTTCGCCGTGGTCAGCACATATCCACCCAGCGGCGGCACGCCGGCCCCTTCGATGCCGGCGATCAGCGGCGAGCTGCGCGTCAGGATGCTCGGCTGCACCTCGCCCTCGTGGATCAGCGAACGCCGCACGATCCGCGATTCCTTGATGAAGATTTGCGGCAACTGTCTGTAGTCGTCGGTCTTGTAGTATTTGCCGCCGGTCTTGTCCGCGATCTCGCGGGCCTTGAACTCGTCGATCGGGTGTCCGCCGAAGCCGATCGCCACCGTCGAGCACGTGATGCGGTTCTTCTTCATCTTGTCGATCAGGTCGGGCAGCGGCGGGGCTGGGTCGAAATCGGAGATGACGATCATGTGCCGCACGCCCGCGTCGTTGCGCGTCGCCAGCCCGTCCACGCCGGGGCGCATCACCGCGTCGAGGTCGGGCATGTCGCCCATCTGCATCTGCGTGATCTGGCGGATGACTTCGGCCTTGTCGCCCACGGTGCGCAACGGCACGTCCCAGTAGCCCTGTTCGCCGCCCTGCCAGCGATAGGACAACACGCCGACCAGGTCGCGCGAGCTGAGCGTCTTCACGGCGGCGACGGCGACGCGCTCGCCCCAATAATTGCCCTGCGGGATTTCGCAGGCGTGCATCACGAGCACCAGCGCGCCCTTGGGCAGTTGCTTCTTCGACTTCACGTCGAAGCTGACCGGCATGACGTCTTCGATCGGGCTGTCCATCCAGCCGCCCGCGCCGAAGCCGGCGTCGCCCCCGACCATGATGAGGCCGCCGCCCAGCTCGCGCACATACGCGGCGAGGGCCTTCTGCGACTCGATCGGCACGTCGTTGGCCGGCACGTTCGACAGGATGACCGCGGAGAATTCGAGTAGCCGCACCTGGTCCAGGGGGTTTTCGCCCGCGAGCTCGATGACGCTGTAGACCTTTTCGCGCCTGAGTTGCGATGCCAGGAACTCCGCGGATTCGCGGTCGTCGGGCGTCGTCAGGATCAGCACACGCCCCTGGCCGGACACGACGGTGAACGCCCGGCCCTCGTTGTTCGCGACGATCGCGTCATCCGCCGCGTTGTCGGGCTCGAAGACCGCGCGAAAGCGGTGCGCCCCGGCCACGTCCAGCGTGACTTTGGCGCTCTCGCGGTGCGGACCGGCCGGCAGCGTGACACGGCGACCGTCTTCGGGACTGGACTCGTCGAGGTCGATCAGGCTGTCGTTGTGATACAGGAAGATGCGGCCGGTGGTCTCGCGCTGCGAGCGCAACACCATCTGCACGTTGATGGTCTCGCCCGACTTGGCCGTCGGCGGCGCGGTAATGCGTTCGAAGACCACCTCGGCGCCATGCTGATAGCGGATCGGCACGACGTCGATCGGGACGTTGGCCGCACGAAACTGCTCGGCCTCTTCCACCGCCGCGCCGACGTTCTCGTTGCCGTCGGACATCAGCACCAGCCGCCGGGCGCGGTCCGGCGGGAAGAGCGCCATGCCCATCCGCAGCGCCGCCGCGAGATTGGTCTGATTGGGGTCGACCGGCTCGCTCAGGCGGTCGATCGCCAGCTTGCCCTGCGGAAGCTGCTCGATGGCCGGCTCGCCGTCGGCGGCGATCACGGCCATCGCGTCCTTCAGCGGCCGCATGCCGTCGTCGGCTTTCTTGAGCGTCTCAAACGCGGCGGTCTGCTGATCGCGCGGAATGCTGTTGGAGCGATCGACGATGAAGACGACGGCCAACTCATCGGTGATCTTGCGAGAGTGGGTGCCGGCCAGCGCCAGGATCAGGAGGGCGACGACCGCGCAGCGGGCCACAATCGCGATCACTCGCCGCACGCGCCCCAGGCCGGACAGCGATCGCAGGGAAAGCACCAGCAGGAGCGGAATGACGGCCAGCAGGGCAAGGTAGCCCGGCCTCTCGACGAAAGGCAACGTCCACGCGAGAAGTCCGTACATTGCTTGTTATCTTAACCGCAAACCCGGGCGGATGCGCTCGGCGGCACGGGCGGCGCTGAGCGACGTGGGCGGCTTGGCCGTTCGTGCGATTGAAGCGACGCTCGCCTCGCATTGGCGGGCACGCCTGAAGCGCGATCACGCGCGGGCGCTCCGCCGGGCGCGCAACATACTCCCGGTCAAGACGTTACAGCGAAACACAAGCCAACTCGACAAGCGTCGCATGGACCGACCGATACTGAAAGCGTACAATCTGTGTTGGTTCGATTAACATCCGCCCCGCGGCAGTATGCATTCCAGTCAATCACGGAATGCCGAACCCCGGGGCTTTCTTATGCGCACCGCGTTCCTAATCGATGGCGGCTTTTTTCTGCGGCGGCAACACGATCTCTGCGGATCGACAACGCCCACCGCCAGGCGCGCCCCGCGCGTTCTTCCGGTTTCACTACCCGCCAACCCCTCGCATTCGATAAACTCGTTACTGCGCTGAAACCCTCATCCCGCAGTTTCGGAGACGCCGCCCCATGTACGCTTCGCGCGTCCGCACAATCACCACCCTGGCCGTGAGCGCCGCACTGTGCGCCGTTGCCGCGGCGCAATCCTCACAATACGCCCTGCGCTTCTACGGAACCGGCGTCGGTCCGCCCGGGCAGCAGGATCGCGTACGCATCGCCATTGACGACAACGCTCCCGGCCCCGACGCCAGCGCGGCCTGCGACGTCGGCGCGGGCAGCTTCACCGTCGAGTTCTGGCTGCGCGGAAATCTGGCCGACAACGCCACCACCAACACCGGCGGCGACGCAGACCTCCCCGGCGTGCCGTGGATCGAGGGCAACATCGTCATCGACCGCGACATCTGGGCCGGCGGCGCTGGCGGCGATTGGGGAATCAGCGTCGCCGGCGGGTTCGTCCGCTTCGGCACCGGCGGCGTCGGGCCGGAGAGCACCATCGAGGGCGACGCAAACGTACTCACCGGCGGCTGGCGACACGTCGCCTGCGTGCGCGACGCGGCCACCGGTCGCAAGCACATCTACGTCGACGGCGTGCTCGACTTCTCCAGCACCACCAACCTGCACTTCGACGACATCAGCTATCCCAACAACGGCGTGGCTGCGCCCGCGACCCCCTGGAACCCGTACATCGTTCTTGCGGCGGAGAAGCACGACGCCGGTGCTGCTTTTCCCTCATTCAATGGCTACCTCGACGAGCTGCGCGTCTGGAACACGGCTCGCACACCGGCACAGATCGCCGCGACCTACAACACGCTCGTCGCGCCGAACGAACCCGGTCTCGTCGCCGATTATCGTTTTGAGGAAGGCAGCGGGACGGTTATCGCCGACAGCAGCAGCGCCGGATCGCCGGCCGGGCAGCTCATCGCCGGTGCACCCGGGAACGGCGAATGGGTTTCGTTCGCGACCAACCCCAACAACACCGCTCCGATCGGCGGCGGCCCGGTGCCGCCGGGGTTCGCGCGAACGACGGTCGTGAGCGGCCTAAGCGAGCCGACGACGCTGGAGTTCGCGCCGGATGGGCGCGCGTTCGTCGCGCAGCGCAACGGCGTGATACGCGTGATGCAGGGCGGTGCGCTGCTGCCAACGCCGCTGATCTCGATCCCCGCCGACACGGTGAATGGCGAGCGTGGCCTGGTGGGTCTGGCCATCGATCCAAGCTTCGCGCTGAACGGCTACGTGTACGTCTACTACACCACGCTCGAACCGCGAAACCGCGTCAGCCGCTTCACGGTCGTCGGCAACACCGCCGCCCTCGCAACAGAGTTCGTGCTCTGGCAGAACCTCGAGCCGGCGGCGAACTATCACCACGGCGGGTGCATCCGCTTCGGCCCGGACGGCAATCTGTATATCGCCACCGGCGACCAGTTTGACACCCAGTCCGCTCAGGACTTGAGCCGCCAGCACGGCAAGCTGCTGCGCATCCGCCCCGACGGAACGATCCCGCCGGACAACCCGTTCATCGGCGTGCCGGGGGCTGCGCCGGAAGTCTGGGCCCGCGGCCTGCGCAACCCGTTCCGCTTCACGTTCGACGCGCTGACGGGCGCGCTGTGGATCGGCAACGTCGGCGGGAACAGCGCCGATTCGTGGGAAGAGCTCAACCGCGGCAGCGCGGGCGCGAACTACGGCTGGCCGAACCAGGAAGGGCCGCAGTGCTTCATCAGCGACTGCGCGGCTTACACGTTCCCCGTCTGGAGCTATCAGCACAACGACCCGGCGTACTATGAAGGCTTGTTTCAGGCGTCGATCACGGTCGGCCCGGTCTATCGCGCGACCGCGTTTCCGCCGCAGTATCGCGGCAATCTCTACATCGGCGACTACGCCAATCGCTGGATTCGCCGCCTTGTGCTCGACGCCGGCGGCAGTGTCGTCGCCGATCCGCTGTTTCTGGCCGCGCCCGAGGCCGGCACCATTGTCGATCTCAAGGTCGGTCCGGACGGCGCGCTGTACTACGTGACGATCGGCGTGCCGTGGAGCGGCAGCCCCGACGTGGGCGCGGTGCATCGCATCGCCTACACCGCCGGCGGCAACGCGCCGCCCGTCGCCGTGGCCGCCGCCACGCCGCAGACCGGCCCGACTCCGCTGGCGGTGCAGTTCAGCAGCGCCGGCTCGTTCGATCCGGACAGCGGCCCGCAGCCCCTGAGTTACGCCTGGACCTTCGGCGACGGCGGCTCGTCGAACGCGGCCGCTCCGCAGCACACGTATGTGTCGCCGGGCGTCTACTCCGCCCAACTGGCGGTGAGCGACGGGCAGGACAGCGTCGCGGCCGCCCCGCTGCAGATCGTCGCCGGCAACGCCCCGGTGGTCACGATCGCGCAACCACCGCCCGGAACGATCTATCGCGCCGGCCAGACGATCAACTTCTCGGGCGGCGCGACGGATGTCGAAGACGGCTCGCTGCCGCCCGGTGCGTTGACCTGGACCGTGGTCCTGATTCACGCCAACCACACGCATCCATTCTTCGGCCCGCTCGCCGGCGTCAGCAGCGGCAGCTTCCAGATTCCGACGACCGGACACGAGCCGGAGAACACGTACTACGAGATTCGTCTCGATGCGGTCGATTCATCCGGGCTTCCGGGCAGCACCACCCGCGCGATTCAGCCCGAAATCGCCGAAATCGTGGTCGACACATCGCCCAGCGGCATCCCCTTCTTTCTCGATGGCGCGCCCGAAGCGACGCCGCGAACGATCGAGAGCCTCGTGGGGTTCGTACACGAAATCGAAGCGCAGCCGTCTTTCACGCTCGGCGGGCAGTTCTATCAGTTTCAATGCTGGCAAGACGGCGCGCCGCGCGTGAGAACGATTACGGTTCCGGCCGGCGGCCTGAATCTCGTCGCGCAGTACGCGACCGCCGACAACGGCGAGATCACCGCGGCGGTGCCGGCTGCGAACCGCAACGCGGATTACTGGCCGCCCGCGGGACAGGCATATGGCAATTTCTATGACGCGCTGGCGCTGTGTTGCGGACGCGACGGCGGCGGGCCGTATCAGGCGGGCATGCAGTTCGCACTGAACCTGCCGCAAGGCACGCCGATCCTGAGCGCCGATCTGTCGGTCGTGGCGACGGCCGACCAGAACGGCGGGCCGGTTGCGATGGTCCGAGGCTACGACGTAGCGAGCGCTCCCGCATTCGCCGCGGGATCAGCGACGCCGCTGACGGCGTGGGCGGCGCTCACCAGCGCGCAAGTCGCGTGGCCGTTTCCCGGGTTCTCTCCCGGGCAGTCCTATGTCTCGCCGGATTTGACCGCGATTGTGCAGGAGATCGTCGATCGCCCCGATTGGCAGGCCGGAAGTTACATCGGCCTCGTGCTCGACCCCGGCGCGACCACCGCCGACCAGTGGCGCTGCTTCCGGAACTTCGCCTCGGGCAATCCACCGGTGCTGCGCGTCACGTACCCGGCCGACCCGCCGCCGCCGTGCATCACCGTCGGCGACACGAATTGCGATGGGACGATCGACTTTTTCGACATCGACCCGTTCCTGCTGGCGCTGTTCAACCCGACGCAATACGCGGCCACGTACTGCGGCGGAAATCTCGGCGCGGCCGACATCGACTGCAACGGCGGCGTCGACTTTTTCGACATCGATCCGTTCCTGGCGTGTCTGTTCAACGCCTGTCCACCGTGCCCGTGACCCCGTTGGGGGCGTTGTACGCGCAGCCTGTGCCTGGGCGGGTCGCAAATCGGCCGGGGCCTGGGGCCGTCGCTGCGATCGCCGGCCGACCACTCTGCTTGACGCTGCGGGCGGTGAACGCCGATCATACGCGGCTGCGGGCTGGCCGCGCTGCGTGGGTGTCGCGCAGTGCGGCGCACAACACACCTTAACGGAGAACATCGATGCACATCCGCCGTTTTCTTGCTTGTAGTCTGATCGCCTCGTGCGCGGCGTGGCTGGCGATCCCCGCGTATTCGCAGGAGAAGAAGGACGACGCCAAGCCCCCGGAGATGTCCGCGGAGGACAAGGCCTGGATGGATGCCGGGACGCCGGGCGAGAACCACAAGCTGCTGGAGCACTTCGTCGGCGACTGGGACATCGCCACGACCACGTTCGTCGGCCCGGAACCCACCAAGGGCAAGGCCAAGGCCTCCCACATGTGGGCGCTGGGCAACCGCTACGTCACCGAACACTTTCAGGGCGACATGATGGGCATGCCGTTTGAGGGCATGGGCGTCAGCGGCTACGACAATATCAAGAAGAAGTTCATCGGCGGCTGGGTGGACAACATGAGCACCGGGCTCTTCACCCACGAGGGCACGTATGACGCCGCCAAGAAGGAATTCACCTACGTCGGCGAATTCCCCAGCCCGACGGGCGGCATGGTGAAAAGCCGCATGGCGATCGTCATCAACAGCCCCGACCAGCACACCATGACGATGTACCACGCCCAGAAAGACCAGCCGGAACAAAAGATCATGGAGATGGTGTACACCCGCGTCAAAGGCGGCGCGAAGCCGGCCGGCGGCGGACACTGATCCCGGATCGGACCCTCGGACGTACCGAAACGCAGCGCGGCTGCCGGCGGAGTCTCCACCGGCAGCCGCGGTTTTTTTTCGGGAGGGCGCGGCGCTGACACGGAGCGCGAAGTGTGCCGCGTCCATCACATGCGGATATTCCGCGCCTTGACGCAGCGCTCGCCGCCGATGCTACGAGCGGCGACGCAGAACCGCGACCGCGCCAAGCGCCAGCAGGCCCAGCGTGGACGGCTCGGGAATCAGCGTGCCCGCGATGGTGATGTTGTCGACGCGGTTCGTGCCGCCCGTCGCCACGGCGACCTGTGAGACCAGTCGGAACGTCACCAGCGACTGATTCGCGGCGTCGCCCGGAACGGCGACCGGTCCAAAGGTGTAGATCGCGTCGCGCGTCCCGTCGTTCGCCCACAAGGGGTTTGGCGCCGCGTTGGGCAGGACGGTGTAGTCGTTCAGCAGCGTGCTGAAGCTCAATCCGTCGGTGCTGTAGACCAGGTCGAACGTCGCCGGGCCGGTGTTGCTGCGGGCCTGGTCGAACTCGATGGTGATCGTGTTGTAGCCGACCGTGCTCGTGGCGAACTGATAGTAGTCGCCGACGTTGTTCCAGAACGTCGAGCTGAACGACTCGGCCGAGCCGTTGCCCGCCGGGTTGCTGTAAGCCACGGCGACGTCGGTGTGGAAGCCGCTGGCCGGGCTGGCGGCGCCGGCGTTCACGCCGCCCTCGGCCGCGTGCGGCCCGGCGGTGGTCGGGATGCTGGTCTCAAACGTCCAGGTCGCGAGCGGAACCTGTGCCAGGGCGGCGCTTCCGAAGGCCGCGGTTGCAACGATCGCGCAATAACGCCACGCCGGTACGAAACGAGTCATGGAGCTTCTCCTCCTCGAGAATTGCGGGGCCCGGCCGGCGACGCGGATGCACGCGAGTAAACCCGGCGCGACAGCAGGCGCTGTCGAGAGCGACCCCTGGCCTCTTTTCACACCCTGCCGAATATAGCCCCGTGCGCGTGTCACACAAGGGACGCCGACGGAAAACGGGTTCGCTTAATCGCTTCTTTACCGCCGGGCGGCGCGGCCGCGGCGTAGCGTGCTCGCGCCGCCCGCGCGGGCGATTTGCAACGCTAGCGCAGAAACACCAGTTTGCCCGGATCGAAGCGCCAGGAAGCGTGTCTGGCCGCGACGGTGTCGCCCTCACCGTCGTCCGCCGCCACGTCAGCGCGCTGCGGTTTGCGGCGCGGGTTGGTTCGCTGCGATGCCCACCCACGAGTCGCTCGCCCCGGGGTCGGCGGCCGCCGGCGCCGCGCTCTCCGCCGTCGCCTCGCGCGCCGCCGCTTCTTCGGCGACCAGCCGCCGGAACAGATACACGGCGGTTAGCCCCATGCCGACCGCCAACAGCAACGACGCCCAGCCGATCTGCTTGAATAGCCAGATGCCCACGAAGGTCATCAGCATGCCGCGCAGACCGGTCAGGGTCACGTGGATGCCCATGTATAACTCGGCGTCGTGTCGGCCGGCGTAGTGCAGGTGTCCCAGATTCCACGCGATCGCACCGCCGCCGCGGCCCACGCCGTTGAACAGCCGGCCGATCAGCAATAGACCGATCACCAGCGGAGCCGCAGCCGACCCGCCGATCGCCAGCACGCCGACCGCCGCGGCGGTGAATAGGATCGCCAGCAGCCACGCCAGGCTGTTGATCACGCGGAAACGCGGCACGCCCACGGCGTCGAACAGCCGGGCCCACAGGCCCATCGTCAGCAGCGCGACTACCGAAGGAAGCTGGTCCATGAGGAAGCTGGAGTGGAAGTAGGAGAGCTGCAATGACTGCGTCAGCACGATCGTCAGCACCGGATCGACCATGAAATTGGCCGATCCCAGGAAGTACATCGCCTGGCAATAGCGTGCGAACGGCCGGTTTGTGCGCAGAATCGTGAGCGCCTCGCCCAGCCCCGCGCGCAGCGTCTGCCACGGCCTGTGCGGGCCGCCGCCGCGGGTCGCGAGCTGCAACCGCCAGTTGCGGATCTCGCGCGACTCCCCGCGGACGATCATGCCGCGCAGCGGGAGCAGCGCGAGCACGCCCAGCACGGCTGCCGCAGGATAGACGATGCGATAGAACTCGGGGTGCTTGTCGAACAGCGAGCTGGCGCTCAGCAGCATGACCAGCATCAGCAGCGCGCTGAGCTTCTGGATTCGGCCGGCGATGCGGGCGCGGTGCGAGGGCGGATAGTTCGCGTTCCACAGCGAGGTCCGCACGGTTACCAGGCCCGACAGGAAGATGCGCGAGGCGGCGATCTGCGCGGCGAACAACCAGCCGCCCCACGGGTGCCACTGGGCGGGCGTCAGCGCGATGGAGGAGGCGCTGACGATCGCTCCCAGCGCCAGCAGGCAGAACATGCGGATCTTCGGCCGCCCGCGGACCAGCACGCCCCAGGCCAGGCTGAGCACGTGCGCCAGCATCGGCGTCGCCCAGACCACCGAGATCAGCAGCGGAGACGCGTGAAACGTCTTGGCGGCCACGATGCTCGAGAACGACCCGTCGACCAGGTTGGCGAACATGCCCCATAGGAACATGTGCCGCAGTTCGAGTACGTAGTTGCGACGCGCCAGGTAGGGAAGGTCGCGGACGTGCAGAAAATCGAAAAGCCGGTTCATTCCGCCATTTTTTCCGAGCCATGCAGTATACGCCGCGCATCGCCGCACCGCCAGCACTCGCGCCGGTCGCACCGCGGCGTTTTTTTCGTACAATGCGCCGTCCGGCGGGGCGGCCGATTCGCGCGACGCCAGCCGGTTTGGGAGTGCTGTCGATGTGCGCCTACGTCGATCCGTTCCACGCCCGCGCCGTGTTGAAGACCGCCGACGGAGAAGTGACCATCCACCGGCTCGATGCGCTGGAGCGGGCCGGGTTGTGCACGCTGGCCGACGTGCCCTACTCCATCCGCATCCTGCTGGAGTCCGTGCTGCGCAGCGCCGACGGCTTCGGCGTGCTCGAAGAGCACGTGAAGCTCTTGGCCGGCTGGAAGCCGGGGCCGCTGCCGGAGCGCGAGTTTCCGTTCATCTGCGCCCGCGTCGTGCTCCAGGATTTCACCGGCGTCCCGTGCGTGGTCGATCTGGCCGCGATGCGGGCGGCGATGAAGCGGCTCGGCGGCGATCCGAAGCGGATCAACCCGCAGATTCCGGTCGATCTGGTCGTCGACCATTCCGTGCAGGTGGACCACTACGCCGCCAGCAACGCGCTGGACCTCAACGCCAAGCTGGAGTTCCACCGCAATCGCGAGCGCTACGAGTTCCTGCGCTGGGGGCAGAAGGCCTTCGAGAATTTCCGCGTCGTGCCGCCGGCCACCGGCATCGTTCACCAGGTGAATCTGGAATACCTGGCGCGCTGTGTGCTGCGGCGGATGCACGGCGGCCAGATGACCGCTTTCCCCGACACGCTCGTCGGAACCGACAGCCACACGACGATGATCAACGGCCTGGGCGTGCTCGGCTGGGGCGTCGGCGGCATCGAAGCCGAGGCGGCCATGCTCGGCCAGCCGATGTACATGCTGCTGCCCGAGGTGATCGGTATGCGGCTTACGGGCCGCCTGCGCGAGGGCGCCACGGCCACGGACCTCGTGCTGCGCGTCACCGAAATCCTGCGGCAGCACGGCGTGGTCGAGAAGTTCGTCGAATTCTTCGGAGACGGCCTGAGCGGCATGAGCGTCGCCGATCGCGCCACAATCGCCAACATGGCCCCCGAGTACGGCGCGACCTGCGGCTACTTCCCGGTCGATGACCAGACGCTGGCGTACCTGCGCTTGACGGGCCGCGGCGGCGACGTCGACCTGGTCGAACGCTATTGCAAGGAGCAGGGCCTCTTCCGCACCGATCGCAGCCCCGATCCGCGCTACTCCGCCACGCTCGAACTCGATCTGAACACGGTCGAGCCCAGCCTGGCCGGCCCGAAGCGTCCTCAGGACCGCGTGCCGCTGACGCAGATGAAGGCGGCGTTCAACGCAGCGCTCCGCGCCCCGCTCAAGAAGCAGGGTTTCGAGCTCAATGAGGGCGACCTGGCCCGCACTGCCGACGTGCGAAGCAACGGACACAGCGACACGCTGCGGCACGGCTCGGTGGTCATCGCGGCGATCACGAGCTGCACGAACACCAGCAACCCGTCGGTGATGCTCGCCGCCGGCCTGCTGGCGCGCAGCGCCGTGCGGCGCGGCCTGCGCGCCAAGCCCTGGGTGAAGACCAGCCTGGCGCCCGGTTCGCGCGTCGTGACCGACTACCTCGAGCGGGCCGGGCTGACCGGCGACCTCGAAGCGCTCGGCTTTCACACCGTCGGCTACGGGTGCACCACCTGCATCGGCAACAGCGGTCCGCTGCCGGACGCGGTGCGCGACGCGGTGACGCGCGGGCAACTGGTGGTCAGCTCGGTGCTGAGCGGCAACCGCAACTTCGAGGGCCGCGTGAACCCGCACGTCAAGGCCAACTACCTGGCGTCGCCTCCGCTGGTCGTGGCTTATGCCCTCGCCGGCACGACCGACATCGACCTGACGAGCGAACCGCTCGGCACGGGCGGCGACGGCCGGCCGGTCTATCTCCGCGACATCTGGCCGACGCTGCAGGAGGTCAACGACGCGGTCGCGAGCTGCGTGACGCCCGAGATGTTCACCCGCCGCTACGCCGACGTATTCACCGGCAGCGACGAGTGGCGCCAGATTCGCCTCACCGGCGGCGACCTGTACGAGTGGAACGACGCGAGCACGTACATCCAGAACCCGCCGTTCTTCGAGAGCCTCACGCCCGAGGTGCGGCCGATCCAGCCGATCGCGCACGCGCGCTGCCTGGTCATCGCCGGCGACAGCGTGACGACCGACCACATCAGCCCCGCCGGCGACATCGAGGAATCCTCGCCCGCCGGGCAGTATCTGAAGTCGCTGGGCGTGACCCGGGCCGATTTCAACAGCTACGGCTCGCGACGGGGCAACGATCGCGTCATGACGCGCGGCACGTTCGCCAACGTGCGCTTCCGCAACCTGCTGACGCCGGGGACCGAGGGGAGTTGCACGTACTACCTCGGCCGGTCGCGCTACCTCCCGGGCGCGACGGTCGACCCGCGCGAAGGCCGGCCGATGTCGATCTTCGACGCGGCGACGGCGTATCGCGAAGCCGGCGTTCCGCTGATCGTGCTGGCGGGCAAGGACTACGGCATGGGCAGCTCGCGCGACTGGGCGGCGAAGGGCGCGATGCTGCTGGGCGTGCGGGCGGTGATCGCGGTCAGCTTCGAGCGCATTCACCGCAGCAACCTGGTCGGCATGGGCGTGCTGCCGCTGCAATTCCTGCCGGGGCAGAGCCGCGAGAGTCTCGGCCTCACCGGGCACGAGGTCTTCGACATCATCGGTCTCGACGACCGGCTCAAGCCCGGACAGTCCCTGCGCGTGCGGGCCCGCTCCGCCGACGGCGACGGCATGGTCGAGTTCGACGTTCGCAGCCGCGTGGATACGGCGGTCGAGGTGGAGTACTACCGCAACGGCGGCGTGCTGCAGACCGTGCTGCGCAAGCTGCTGCGGGCGTAGCGGTGACGCCCCCCCCAAGAGGCCGCATGGCCCGCACTGTCGAGTACTGGGCGGTGATCGGCGACCTGGCGGCCTCGCGCCGCGCCGCGGACCGCGCCGCCCTGCAGCGGCGCTACATCGCGGCGCTGACGGCGGCGAACGCGCAGTTCGCCGCGGACGTCGCCGCGCCGTTCCGCGTGCTTCGCGGCGACGAGTGCGAGGGGCTGCTGTTCGCCGCGGCCGACAGCTACGCCGTGCTGCGCTTCGTGCAGCGGGCGCTGGCGCCGCAGGGCATTCGCTTCGGGGTCGGGTTCGGGTCGCTGCAGACGCCGCCCACGCGCCGCAGCGACGTGGCGGAACTCGACGGTCCCGCGTTTCACCGGGCGCGGACGGCGCTGGGCTGGGCCAGCCGGCTCTATCGGCCCGACTGCCCACTGCTGGCGCAATACGAACTGGGCGACGGCCGCACCGAGCTGATCAACGCCGCGCTGCTGCTGCTCGGGCAGCGCTTCGGCGGGCTGACCGTGCGCCAGCGGCAAATCTACGAGCAATACCAGGTTTCCGGCAGCATGGCCGCCGCCGCCGCCGCGCTGCGGTTGAGCAAGTCCACGGTGTCGGACGCGCTCTCCGCGGCCAAGCACGCGCCGCTGGCCGCGGCCGAGCGGGCTCTCTCGCTGGGGCTTCAAGGCCGGCGCCACGTCGACTCGGCCGCGGGACTGACGGCCGCCGCGCGCCGCGCCGCCGAACGCGCCGAACGGGCCGATCGCGCCTCGTACGGCAAAAAAGCCGTACGAAGCCGATCGTACGGCAAAAAAGCCGTACGAAGCCGGTCGTACGGCAAAAACACCGTACGAAGCCAATCGTACGGCAAAAAAGCCGTACGACCGCCGCCGCGGCGCGCCCGAGCCGCGGCCCGGAGGCCCGCACCATGAACGCCTCGCCGCTGCCCGCGATGTTCCTCGCGTACGTCCTGTGCGAGTTCCTCCCCGCCGATTCGCCCGCCGCCGGCCCCGCCCGCCGCTGGCTGCGCCTGGGTCTTCGCTGGCTGCGCTACTTCGCGGCCCTGCTGGCGGTCGCCGCGCCCTTCTTCGCCTCTGCGTCGCAGACCCGGCTGCTGGTGCTCGCGGCGCTGGGCGTCAGCCTGGCGCACTGCCTGGTCGGCGCGGTCGCCCGCTTCGCCCGCCGGGTGCGGCCCGCGCGGGACGCGCTGCCGATCTTCCTCGCCGCTGAGGGATTGAACGTCGCGCTGCTCGTGGTCGTGGCCGCGGTGTTTCTTCCGGCGATGGCCCTGTCGCCCCCGGCCGAGGCGGCGCTCCGCGGTGTGGCCGCGTCGCTGCCCGCCGCGCCGCTTCCGCAGGCGATTCATCAGGCGATCTGGCTGATCGTGGTGATCATCGCGGTGATCTGGGGCGGCGACCGTTTCGCGCAGAGCAGCGTCGCCGATCTGCAGCCACCCGAGCCGGTCGCGCGGCTCAGCCCGCGAATCGGCGTGTTCGAGCGGTTGTTGTGCGTCAGTTTCGCCTACGCGCAGGAATGGAGTGCGATCGGCCTGGTGCTGACGGCCAAGTCGATCGCCCGCTTCAAAGACCTCGAACAGCCGCAGGTCGCGCAGTATTACCTGGTCGGCACGCTCGCGAGCGTCGGCTGGGCGGTCGCGGCCGGCAAGATTCTCCACTGGCTGCTGCAGATGTCGTAGTCCGCAAGCCGCGTTCCCGACACCCGGCGGCGACGCGAGGAAGCCGCCCGCGCGCTTCGCCGGCCGCACCGGTCGCTAGTCGTCGTCTTCGTCGGAATCGCCGGCGCCGACCGTCTGCGGCGCGGTCTGCCCGCCGTCGACGCCGTTTTCCCCGAGCAGCCGCTCCTTCATCAGCCGGCCGATCTTGAACTTCACCGTCCGCTTGCGGGGAACGGCGACCTTCTCCATCGTTTTGGGATTCTGGGCGACGCGGGCCGCCCGATCGCGAATCTCGAAGACCCCGAAGTCGCGGAACTCGAGCCGGTTGTTCTTACCCAGCTCATCGATAATCTCGTCCAGAAAGCGCTGCACGATCTTCTTGACCACGACGCGCTTGTGACCGCCCTCCTCGGCGATGCGATCGACGAGGTCTTTCTTGGTGACCGTCTGGTTCATCGCAGCGTTCCCCTAATCAGCGCGCCAAGCACGCGATCGGATTCTGCACTACGCCCATTCTCCCGGCTGATGTGCCCGATTCGACCGGGCCGGTTCGCTGGGGATTCAGAGAACGGAGTATACCGGCGGTCGCGCCCTCCATCAAGCGGAATCCCAGCATTGACAATAGGTTAGGTCGGAGCGGGTGCGCATTTTCACCCGCCCCCGTCGCGCGTTCGCGCATCCCGTCGGGGCGCAAGCGCGGAATCGCTTCCGCCCGCTCGACTGCCGCGCCGCTCGAGGTTATCGCTCACGGCGAAACCGTTCGCTAGCCGCGCCGGGAGGCGCGTCGCGCCCGTTCCGAAACCGGCTGTCGTCGTCCGGCGGCGGGGCGCGCCGGGCGAACACCGGCCCGGACGACCGCCGGACGGGCCTTCGCGGCCGGAGCCGTCGAAAAGAGCGTCGGCAGCGCGGTTTCGAGCACTTGCTCGACCCGCTCCGCAAAGACGAACCGCATCTTCTCGCGCACGTCGGCGGGCACGTCGCGCAGATCGGGCTTGTTTTTTGCGGGGAGCACCACGGTGGTCAGTCCGGCGCGGTGCGCCGCGAGCACCTTCTCGCGCACGCCGCCGATCGGCAGCACCAGGCCGCGCAGCGTGATTTCACCCGTCATGCCCACCAGCGGGTCGGCGGCCGTGCGCGCGACCAGGGAGGTCAGCGCCGTCAGCATGGCCACGCCGGCGGAGGGGCCGTCCTTGGGAATGCCGCCCGCGGGAACGTGCACGTGGATGTCGCGCTCGGCGAGCTTGTCGAGCTTCAGCTTCCACTCCTCCGCCCGCGAGCGCAGCAGCGTCAGCGCGGCCTGCGCGCTCTCGCGCATCACGTCGCCGATCTGTCCGGTCAGTTGAAACCCGCCGCGGCCCGGCATCGCCGCCGCTTCGATGAAGATGATCTCGCCGCCGACCGGCGTATAAGCCAGCCCGGTCGCGACGCCGGGCACCGCGACCCGCGCGGCTTCCTCGCGATCGAAGCGCGGCTGGCCCAGGTACTCTTCGAGGTCCTCGCGGTCGACGGTCACGTCGGCCTCGGTCCCGGCCGCCACCTTCGCCGCCAGGCCGCGCGCGACGGTGCCGATCAGTCGTTCCAGGTTGCGCACGCCGGACTCGCGCGTGTAAGACTCGATAATCGCCAGCAGCGCCGGTTCGCCGAAGGTCACGCCATGCGCGGCGAGGCCGTTGCGCTCCAGTTGCCGCCGGACGAGATAGCGCTTCGCGATTTCGAGTTTCTCGGCGGTGGTGTAGCCGGGCAGCTCGATGACTTCCATGCGGTCCTTGAGCGGCTCGGCGACGGGATCCATGTAGTTGGCGGTGCTGATGAACATGACCTTCGACAGGTCGAAGGGCACGCCCAGGTAGTGGTCGGTGAAGGTCGAGTTCTGCTCCGGGTCGAGCACTTCCAGCAGGGCGGACGCCGGGTCGCCGCGGAAGTCGTTGCCCAGCTTGTCCATTTCGTCCAGCATGATTACCGGATTGCGCGATCCGGCCTTGCGAATCTCCTGCACGATCCGGCCGGGAATGGCGCCGATGTACGTCCGGCGGTGGCCGCGGATGTCGGCCTCGTCGCGCACGCCGCCCAGCGCGATCCGGATGAACTTGCGGCCCAGCGATCGCGCGATGCTCTGCCCCAGCGACGTCTTGCCGACGCCCGGCGGCCCGGCGAAGCACAGGATCGGCCCGCGACCATCCGGCTTGAGTTTGTGGACGGCCAGATATTCTAGGATGCGGCGCTTGATCTTCTCCAGGCCGTAGTGATCCGCGTCGAGCACTTCGCCGGCCTGCTTCAGGTCGAGGTTGTCGGTCGTCTCGACGGCCCAGGGCATGTCGCAGAGCCAGTCGAGGTAGTCGCGGGCGACGCCGTACTCCGGCGAGGCGGGGTTGAGCCGCTCGAGCCGCTGCAGTTCGCGATTGGCCTCTTTCTGCACGCTCTCCGGCATGCGGGCCTTGGCGACGCGCTGCTTCAGGTCTTCGAGGTCCGCGCCGCGCGGGTCGTCCTCGCCCAGCTCCTTCTGAATCGCCTTCATCTGCTCATGCAGGAAGTACTCGCGCTGCGATTTGTCCACCTGGCTGCGCACGTCGGTCTGAATCTTCTTGGCGAGTTCCAGCACTTCGAGCTGGTTCTGCAGCGTGGCGCTGACCTTGCGGAGGCGATCGGGCACGTCGAAGGTCTCGAGCAGCTCCTGCTTCTGCACCAGCCCGAGCGACAGGTTGGCGGCCAGAAAGTCGGCCAGCGCCGCGGGCTTCTCGATGCCATCGAGAATCTGCCGCGCCTCGTCGGGCACGTTGGGGCTGAGCTCGATGACCGTCTCCGCGGTGCGCCGCGCGGTGTATACCAGTGCCTCAAGCTCCAGCGACGGCGCCACGCGGTCGACCCGCGCGTGGACGATCGCCTTCCAGTACGGCTCGGTCGCCGTGAATCGCTCCAGCCCGATCCGCACGATGCCGTGGACCAGCATGCTGTGCGTGCCGTCCGGGTTTTGCAGCAGCTTCAACACGGTTGCGGCGGTTCCGACGCGATAGACGTCGTCGATGCCGGGGTCTTCGGTCTCGGCCCGCCGCTGCGCGAATATGCCGAGGATCTTGTTGCCCGCCAGCACTGCGTCGATCAGCCGCTTCGACTTTTCGCGACCGATGTTCAGCGGCACCACCGTCCCCGGGAACACGACGATGTCGCGGACCGGGAGCACCGGCAGCTCTTCGGGAATGGCCGGCGACGCATCCGCCTCGGCGGACGGGACGACTTCGACCGACTCTTCCGACTCCTCGGCGTCGAGAGCCGCTTGGGGCGCGCCATCGCGGGTTGTCATTCGGGCTTCGCCTTTGGCAGGAATATCCACAAAAACCCCCGGCTGTACGAGGCTTCGATCCCGTCGACCACGATCGCCTCCGGCAGGTCGACGATGCGGCGGAACGGCCCTTCATCGATCTCGAGCACGTGGATGCTCAGGGCGCCCTCGACGTCCTGCGGCCGGGGCTGCCGGCGGTGACCGGCGAGGGTGATGCGGGTGGGGCTGGGGCAACGCACGTCGATCTCGCGATCATCCATGCCGGCCAGGTCGACGCACAGAAAATACGCATCGGGCCGCTCATAGACGTTGGTGGCGGGCTGCCAGTTGCCGTCGTCGCGGAACTGCACGAAATGCCGGTTCAGCATCTCGTCCATGATCGATTGAATGCTGCTCGACCAGCCCTCGAATCCGCCGCGCTGGCCGAACTTCTTGTGGCTCATGGCTGCTTCGCTCAAGAGGTGCCCGGCAACCCGGCGTCGCCCGCGGAACGCCGCTTCTGCGATTGTACCGCCGGAGCCGCCCGAGCGGGAACGTGCCGCCGAGGCGCGTTGAATGGCGAATGGAGAAGAGCGAATGGCGAATAGCGAAGAGCGAATGGCGTCGGGTGGCGTGCTCTCGGCGTGAGCATGCGGGGCGTCGGGTGGCATGTTCTCGCCGTACTCGGCGTGAACATGCCGGGGCTGGCTGCCGCGTGCCTACGCGGAGCACCGCGAAAGCGCGCCACGCGGGGCCGCACGCGCGTCACGCGCCCGCATGCTTACGCGGAGTACCGCGAAAGCATGCCACACGCGCCGACACAACGCGCCCACGCAACGCGCCCACGCAACGCGCCCACAACGCGCCGCCACGCATCGCGCTAAAACCGCAGCCCCACCAGTTTCTCCAGCACCAGCAGAAAAAGCTGCGCGTTCGCAAGATTGCCGTATTGAAAGTCGAACTTGCCCGCCGAGCCGAACCAGCGCGCGTCCTTGTGTCGCACGCTGAACGTGCCGCCGGCGATGTTGAACGCCTTGATGTCGTCGGGCGTCATCGTCTCCGTGCGTCCGCGGAAGTGAAACTCGATCTTGCCCGGCGCCAGCCGCACGCAGTCTTTCGCGTTGACGCTGAATTGCACATACCCCTGACGCTCCAACTGGGCCTGCACCGCGGCGAGCTGATTGACGCTCCACGCCATCTCGCCGGCGACCGCGAAGTGAAACGGATCGTCGGGTTTGGGCGGCGACTTTTCCCCGCGGTATCGCCCGCTCAGCCGAAAGCGCTTCCCGCCGTTCGCGTCGGTCCACGCGTAGATGTAATCCGTGCCCTGATAGATGCCGTTGACGTATTGCCGCGTCTGACTCGTACGCAGGTCCGCCGCGTCGCGGAACAGAAATGTCTCGATTTTCGGCTGGCTTTCGCGAGAGTCGCTCAGCACGGCCCGCAGCAGCCCTTGCTCGCCCACAAATGTGCAGCAATGTCGAAACCGCGTGCGGACAAAAATCGCCACGCCGACGAGTAGCGCCGCAACCATCACGATCGCCACGAGGAGGTCCGGCGCGAATTCGCGGTCGGGCGACAGCACGCGCCGCAACACGAACGACAGCGCCACGCCGCCCAGCAGGCTCAGCAGCAGATACCCCAGCCGCGTGCCGATGCTGCGCGGCTGCATATCCGTGCGCAGCGTCGTGTGCGCGCTGCGAATCGCCCCGATTTCCGGCGGCGGCGCGACAAAGAACTCCCAGTCCGCCGCGATCGGGCGACCGGCATGATCCGTCAGGCCCGCCTCCGGCCGCCACGCGGTCTGTGGCGCGTAGGCTTGCGGTGTTACATCCATCGGTTGTCACCCCTGCTGTTGCGTCCGCGGCCGAATGTCGCGGATCGTTGCCGCGGGAGTATATCAGGCGGCGTCGGAGCGAAGAAGCGCGAAGAGCGAACAGCGAACAGCGAATAGTGAATAGCGAATAGCGAAAGAAGCGCACCGCGAAGGGCGAAGTGCCACGCACCCCACGCCATCAACCAGGGGTCGCCATCAGCTCTGGTCTCAGACGTCACTCAGCCGGCGGGTGGCATACTCTCGCCGTACTCGGCGTGAGCATGCCGAACGGGGCGCGGCAGTTCTACGCAGAGTTCTGCTGGCGTATGCCACGCGCGCCGGCACGCGCCTCGCGCGCCCGCATATTTACGCGAAGTACCGTGAACGCATGCCACGCACGCCCACGCGCGCCTCACGCGCCCGCATGCTTACGCGGAGTACCGCGAAAGCATGCCACGCGCGGGCACACGACGACGCAAGCGTTCCACCCAGGCTCGCGCTCGACGCGCCATTGGGTTGTCGTCAGCGCGTCCAGAAAGCGCTGATCGTGGCTCACCAGCAGCAGCGCGCCGGGAAAGTCGCGCAGTACCGCCTCGACGCACTCGATCGACGGCAGATCGAGGTGATTGGTCGGCTCATCCATAATCAGCACCTGCACGTCGCGCGCGGCGCCGAACGCCAGCAGCAGCTTTCGCGCCTCGCCGGGGCTGGGAGATTCGGTCTCCAGCAGCCGCCGCGGGTCGGAGCCCAGTCCCGCCACGGTCTGCATGATTCGGCCGAGGGCGGCGCGCGGCAGCGTGCGTGTCTCGCGCACGAGCTGCGTTGTCTGCTCCGCGGACAGTTCCTGCGGCATGTACAGCAGCCGCTCGGCCGCAACCCGAATTCGCGGCAACAGGCGCCGAATCAGCGTGCTCTTCCCGGCGCCGTTTGGGCCGACGACCGCCACGCGGTCCGCCGGTCCAATCTCCAGCCGCGGATGACGCAGGAGGCCGCCCGCGGTCGTAGGGCCCGAAAGGCGCGGAGACGCCGATTGAGGCGGGAGTGCACGGAAGGCGTCGGGCGCAAGCCCATCCGGGGTTTTCGGTGCGAACGCGTCCGGCGCCTTCGGTGCGAGCGCATTCGTAGCCTCCAGCGCGAGCGCATCCGGTGCCTTCGGCGCGAGCGCATCCGGTGCTTCCGGCGCGAGCGCCATCGGATCGTTCGACGCGATCGCATCCGCTGCGCGCGGCGCGAACGGAACTTCGCCCGGCGGCTCGCGCAGAACGGCGTCCACCCGAGCGCGCGACGCCGGCAGCCACAGGCCCGGTTCTACGCGCTTCGCGACGACGATGTTCGCGACGCGCTCGGCGGCCTGGGCGCGGCGGCCGTCGAGCTGGCGCAGCGGCGCACCGGCCTTGCTGTCCGTGACGCGCGCGAGATCGATCTTCGCACGGCCGTCGCGGTCGTGCCGCGCGAGCCCGCGCTTGGAGCGCAGCTTGTGCTCGCGCGCCGCGGTCTCGCGCCGCCGGGCCGCTTCGGCTTCGACGCGTTGCAGCTCGCGCAGGGCTCGCCGCCGCTCGGCGCGCAGGTGTTCGGCCTCGCTACGGGCCTGCGCGCTGCCGGCTGAGTAGCCGCCGGGTCGCAGCGTCGCACTTGGCGGCGACAGGAAGAGGCAGCGGTCGCAGAGCCGGTCGAGCAGTTCGCGATCGTGGCTCACGAGCAGGCCGATGCCGGCGAACGCGCGTAGCTCGCGAACGAGCAGCGCCCGCGCCGCGGAATCGAGGTGGTTTGTCGGCTCGTCGACCGCGAGCGCGTCCGGGCGCTCCGCAAGCGCGACCCCGACCTGCGCCCGCTTTCGCTCCCCGTGACTGAGCGTTTCCCACCGGGTCAGCCAATCCGGGGCGACGCCCAGACGCCCGCGCAGGGCACACGCGTTGGCGTCGGTCGCCAGCAGCCACTGCGCCAGTCCCGCGGGCGGGGCGTCGGTGCGCTGCGGACAGCACGCGACCCGACGGGGGGCGATGACGCTTCCGCTGTCCGGCGTCAGCGCGCCCACGGCGAGCTGCAGAACTGTCGTCTTGCCCGCGCCGTTCGGGCCGACGATGCCGGTCCAGCCCGGCGGGAAGCGCACGGTCACGTGGTGCAGCAGGGGTGCGGCGAGCGAGTCGAACGAAAATGAAACGCGCAGGAAGTCGATCGAGGCGGGCAAGGCTGATCTCCGTCAGACGCCGTCCGCTGCGCGCAGCGCGCTGGGCGGATGAACTCGCGTCGCAAGTGCGACGCACGCCGGATGATCAGCCGATTTTCATCGTGCTCTCGAACGGGCGCCGGCCGCTCCGTTGGGCCGGTTGCAAGATGATAGGCTTCGCCACGGTCTAGCGGCAAGGGCATGCGCCACACCGAGGACGCTCGGGAAGCACCTCGGGAGCGGTCGTGCTTCACTGGGTGGGTTGGGCATCCTGCCCGCCGCTTGGGCGCTTCCGCCTCGTGCATGGCGGGCTGCGGCGCGCCGCGTCGCCCGGCGCATCGCATTCCGGCGCACTGGTTCCCGTCGACCGCACCGACCGCGCAATCCTCGCATGCTGAAACGCGCCGCAGCGCGCCGGGCGACGGAGCAGACGCCCCGCCGCCGATAAGACGAGGGGATTGTCGCGCTGCGAGAGCCGCCGCCGCCGCCCCGGAACGACCGTGTGAGCACTTCGATCAATCGCAAGATCTCGACGCCGCAGGCCCTGGCGGAACTGCTGACCGCCGAGCGGGCCGCCGGCCGCACGATCGTGCAGTGTCACGGCTGCTTTGACATCGTGCACCCCGGGCACGTGCGCTATCTGCAATTCGCCCGGCGGCTCGGCGACCGACTGATCGTGTCCCTGACCAGCGACGAGGCGGTCGCGAAGGGCGCCGGCCGGCCGTACATCCCGCAGGAACTGCGGGCGGAGAACCTGGCGGCGCTGGAGTTCGTGGATTGGGTGGTGATCGACCCGAACCCGACCGCGGCGGAGATTCTCGCCGGCCTCAAGCCGGACGTGTACGTCAAGGGCCGCGAGTACGCGACCGCGGGCGATCCGCGTTTCGCGCGCGAGCGCGAGATTGTCGAGTCCTACGGCGGGCGGGTGGTGTTCCACAGCGGCGACGTGGTCTTCAGCTCGACGCGGCTGATCGAGACGCTCGGCCGCGACGAAGCGCTCGATGAACACCGCCTGCGCGCATTCTGCGAGCGCGGCGGGATCGACGCCACGACCGCCCGCGACGCGATCGGCGCGTTCGACGGTCTGCCGGCGATCGTCGTGGGCGACCTGGTGCGCGAGCGCTATGTGCTCTGCGACGCGAGCGAGGCCGCGGGCGACGCGCCGGTCCTGGCGCTGCGGCGGCTGGGCAGCAGCGAATACTGGGGCGGTGCGGCGGCGACGGCCCTGCAGTTGCGGGCGCTGGGTGCAGCGCCGCTTCTGGTGTCGGCGGTGTCCACGGCGGAGGAGGCGCAGACGCTGACGGCGCGCTTCCGCGACCTGGGGGTCGAGGCGCTGCTGCTGCCGGCGCGCCCGGCGATTGTCGAGCGCTGCACATTCGTCAGCGACGAGTCGAAGATCTTCAAAGTGACCGACGGCGCCGCCGCCCCGCTGGACAGCCGGCATGAACGCGCCGTCGGCGCCATGTTGCTGCCGCGCATGGCCGCGTGCCGGCTGCTGGTTTGGTCGGATCAGGGCTACGGCTTCGTAACCCCCGGGCTGGTGGGTTCGCTGGCGCCGGCGCTGCGCCGCGCGGGGTTGACGATCGCCGGACACGCACCCGGCCGCTTCGCCGAGTTGACGCTGCTGAACGACGCCGACCTGCTCGTCGCTACCGAGCGACAGTTGCGGACGGCGCTGCACGACATGGGATCGGGACTGCCGGCGGCCGCGTGGACGCTGCTGCAGCGCACGCGAAGCCACGCCGCGATCATCTCGATGCGGCGGCGCGGCATGATCGGCTTCGATCGGCGGCACGTCTGCGACGATCAGCCCGGTCCGCAGCGCTTGCGGAGCGAATTCGTGCCTTGCTTCGCGAGCAGCGCCGCGGACTGGACCGGCGGCGAAGAGGCGATTCTCGCGACGGCGGCGCTGACGCTCGCGACCGGGCATAGCCTGGCGCTGGGAACCTATCTGGCCGCAGCCGGCGAGGCGCTCGCCGTAAGGCGCACTGGTCATTCGCCCGTGCAGGCCGCCGAATTGTCGGCCTGGCTGGAGCAGCGGCCGGAATTGCGGCCGGCCAGCCGGTTTTTCAGCGATGCGGCCACCGTCGCCGATCTTGCCCGGCTGGCGCCGCCGCTGGCGATGGGGAACGCCCGGTGAGCACCCCGGCCGCCGGCGACATCAGCCTCTATGTTCCGGCGCGGAACTGCGCGCGGACGCTGGCGGCGGCGATCGCGTCGGTGCGTGCGCAGTCGCTGCCGCCGGCCGAACTCTTCATCGTCCTCGACACGCGCTCCAGCGACGACACGGCGCGCATCGCGCGCGGCAGCGGCCTGCGCATCGTCGAGCAGCGCGACGGACGCCTCGGCCACGCTCGCAATCTCGCACTTTCTGCCTGCCGCACACCCTGGCTGGCGTCGTGCGATTCCGACGTAACCCTCGAGCGCGGGTGGCTGGCGGCGCTGGCTGACGCGGCGGGCGCGGCCCCGGCCCCGGCGGCGGTGGGCGGACGCACGGAGGAGCGCCTGATCACTGCGGCGGATCGCTGGCGGGCCGTCAACATGCCGCACAACTGGGGGCTGGCGCGCTTCGACAATCCCTTCATGCTCGTCAGCGAGATGCTGGCGCGCGTCGCCGCGTTTCGCACCATCGGCGGCTACCGCGCGGACCTGCAATCGTGGGAAGATTCCGACGCCTGCCAGCGCCTGCGGCAGGCCGGGTTCACGCTGCGCTACCAGCCCGACGCGATCGCGTGGCACGACCGCCGCGACAGCATCGCCAGCGTGTTGGAACTGCGCTGGTTCTATTCCTCGTATCGGCAACGCGCGCATTTCGACAGCCTCGCCGGATTGACCGAGAAGCTCGCGACCAATCGCACGTACGTCGTCCAGAGCCTCTCGCAGACGCTGCATGGCGAGCATCCGGCGGTCACGGCG
>CAZVWB010000011.1:115492-125377 GCA_964631045.1 uncultured Planctomycetales bacterium | reverse complement strand
GGGCCGCGGCCCCGGCGCCGGCGCCGGCCCGCGCTGCGCAGCGGCGGGGGTGTCGGCGCAGCCGAGTCCGGCGGCGGCGCGGGCCTTGAAGCTTGTGAGTTTGTTGGGTGGGGCGGGCATCCTGCCCGACTACGGGGATCGCGTGCCGCTCACGAAAGCAAGTGAAGCTCAAAAGTTCACGGGCTCTCTGGCCCGTGCGACGGGCTTCTGAGCTTGTGAATTCTTCGGGGTGGGGCGGGCATTCTGCCCGCCCAAGTGGCTCGCGAACAGCTCACGAAAGTGAGTGTAGCCAAGAAATTTACAAACTCTTGTGCCCGTGCAACCTGCCGGGTACCTACTCGCGCCGGCGGAGTAGAATCGCCAAGGTATGATTCGCGGTCGCGGAGGCCGGTGATATGTCGCACCCGGTTGTGCTGGACTTTGAACTGCCCGCCGATCTCGACCGCCTGCGTTTGCCGGCGGCCGTAAACGATCGGCTGCAAAGCCTGCTGGATCGCCAGGACCGCGGCGAGGCCCGGACCGAGCGCGAGCGCCGCGAGGCCGAAGGGCTGGTCGACCTGGCCGAGTTCCTGTCGCTCCTTCGGCTGCGCATGACACCGCGGAGCGGGACGAACGGGGACGGCTGATGGCCGGCGATCTGCTGACGAGGCCACGCCGATGCAGGAAGGGTGAGCATAGGCCTCTGATCCTGTGCGGCCGCCCAGGGATTTTCAGCACGAGACGCGCGCCGGTCACGAAACCGAGTGCCAGCCCTGTGAGCAGTGTGTTCGGGAGGCGAGCGGCGTCCCGCAGTCGCAGACACTGCTCACGCAGCAGTGGCAGACGCTTCAACCGTGGCGCCCGCTGGGAAACACGATGCCGAACCCCTCGCCGGGTTACGTGCCGCTCGCCCATCGACGCGCTCGCAGGCTGCGCTAGGCGCGCCGGTGAAGTCAGCCGCGTGCGAACAGCAGCGTCACGAACGCATCGACGTCGAACAGATCGACCGCGCCGTCGCCGTTGGCGTTCGCATTGCCCAGGCGACAACCCGGGAACGCCGCGGCGTAGCCGGCGGGGTCGAGCACGGCGAGGATGAACGGGTCGATGTCGAAGAAGTTAATCATTCCATCACAATTCGTGTCGCCGCGCGGGTGGCCCACCTGATACTCGTAGGCCCCGAGATCGATGACCGGCCCGAGGCCCACGCCGGTGTCCGCGACGAGCGGGTCATCCACGTAACGCCAGTCGCCATCCAGATCGTAAACGGAATCAGCCTCAACGAACCCGGCACTGTCGCCCGCGTCGATCGTTGGCGACCCCGGCATCAGTCGCAGGTCGCCGTAGTCGTCGTCGGCGGTGTTCCACTGGCCGTCGGGGCCAGGCGCGGGATTGCGAATGAACAGCGGATCGGCGTTGAAGTTCCCGACGCCGCCGTATAACCCTGTCAGCCCTTGCACGAGGCAGTAGTTCAGCGCCGGCGAAGCCGCTGTGACCTGTGTGGCCTCGTTCGTGAGTCCGCCGCCGGCTACATTCTGCCAGAAAACGCAGTTGTGAATGACCATGCCGGTTCCGCCGTAGATTCCACCAGCCGTTCCGTTGGCGCGATTGTGGGAAAACGTGCAATTGAGGACTGCGTTGCCATTTCCAGAGTAAATCGCGCCGCCAGCGTCGCGCGAGAACGATGCCAATGAGCGATTGTCAGTAAATTCGCAGTTTTGAATTCTCGCGGTGGCGGATGCCGCAGCGATCGCCCCTCCGGAGAAGAACTGCACCCGGTTTCCCGCAAACCGGCAATGGTCGATCACCGCGTATCCACTATGAATGCGGATCGCGCCGCCGCTCGTGCCGCCGGTCGGCTGATCGTGGCCCAGGGCCGCATTGTCAATGAACTGGGATCGTCTGAGGATCATCGCCCCCGAGCCGAAGTAAACCGCGCCGCCACCGCCCCCGGGGCCGGCGTACGCCCGGTTGCCCGCGAAAACACAGTCTTCGATCGTAAGGGATTCGCACCAGCCATACACCGCGCCGCCCATGCCGCCGCCCGGTTGTGCGGTGTTCGCGAGAAACGTGCAACCTCGAAAACTGAATGCACCATCGCGACAGTGCACCGCCCCTCCCTGCCCGGGGCTGAAGTGACGCGTGTACGCTATGTTTCCTTCGAAAGTGCAGTCTTCAAACTCCGCCGAACCAGCCACGTACGCCCCGCCGCCGCGCGCCGGATAGTCGATTACGGAGTTGTTCTGAAAGACGCATCTAATGAATCGTGGCGCGCCGGTGGCGTAGATGCCGCCGCCATCTTGCCACAGGCTGTTAGATCGAAACGTGACATCTTCGAACACGGGTGCTGCATTGACGGAGTAAACTCCACCGCCGAGCACGAGCGCACGACAGTCCCGCACGATAACCGAACGGATAATCGGTGCGCCTCCGGAGATTCGAATTCCGGCGCCGCCGGAATCTGTGTGCGGATAGTCTGTGTTACCATCGGCGACCGTCATCCCATCGAGCACCCCGGTGGCATCCACGTTTTCCGCGCGCACCACCCAATGGCAGATCGCCGTAACCAGGTGTCCGGTCAGGAGCGTACCGTTGGTTTCCGGGTTCGAATCGCGTTCCGCGTCGCCGCCCGACGCACCGACGAAGCCGCCGCGGATCGCAACCCGGCTCCGCATGTGGAACGAGAGCTCCGGGTTGGCCGTCCCCCGATCCGGTCGATACGTCCCCGCCGCCACGCGCACCTCGACGAACTGCCCCTGATCCGCCAGCGGCGCGGCCGCGTCCAGTGCATCCTGCAGGTCGCGATAGGCCGTCGCCCACGAGCCGCCGTCGCCCCCCGGCGGCGCGTTGTCATCCACCCGCAGAACGACCTGAGCCCGCGCGGGCGACACAGCCAGAATCGTGAACACGCCGATCAGCAAGGCTTGCAAGTGCGACATGCCGGCCCCTCAGAATTCCCAGTGAATTGAACACGGGGCCGCGCCGGACACGCCGGCGCCGGACGCCCGAAGCGAATGATGGTCGGCGGCCCCGCGGCAATGCAAGCAAAATCCGGTTTTGCCCCTGCGATTTCCGGCCCGGTCAGACCGCGAGGCCTCCGCCGATCAACGAGAAAGCCGACGGATCAGAACGCTTCCGCCATCCACTCGCCGTCGTGCTCCGGGTTGCCGACGAGCCGCCGGCCCTGCGGATCTACCCACCAGTCGAGCGACTCAAGCGGAATCTGGCCGAGCAGACACTGCCTCTCGTCGGGCAGGGCCATTACTTCGGTGCTGCACGCGCGGCCCTGGACTTCGATTTCGACCGGTTCGTACACGCGCATCATGATTCTGCCGCTGATCGTGCGCGTCTCCCGCTCGCGGAAACGCGAGAGGCCCAGTTGATCGACCAGCGACTGCGGCAGGCAGAAGAAAGTCGCCCCCGTGTCCACAAGCGCCTCGATAGCCAGCGTTCGAATCTGCTCCGGTGTGACTTCCCCGCGCTGGGCCCGCGCGACGTCGTCGCCGTTGCGTACCACGACGTTCACAACCACGCGCCCCACGTTCACTCCCGGCTTCGGTTCGACGGCGCTCGGAGTCATCGCTGCACCTCGCGGTTGATTGTAACGAAGCGCCCGCGCCCGAGCGAACCGGCGGTCGGTTGCCGCACGGTGGGTCAGCGCGCCGCCGTCGCCAGCGCGTACTGCTCCGCCAGCTCGCGTTCGCGGGCCGCCGCGTCTTTTGTCGCCGCGTCCGGGTCGGTGGCGATGCCCTTGGCCACCAGTTCGTCCCAGTGCTTCTCGTTGAACACGCAGTTCAGGGCGAACGCTGTGTTCGCACACGATGGAGCCGGGGTGGGGGCGGCAGACTCTGGCCGCACTTCGCGGGTGGGTTGCCGCGTAGCCAACCCTCACGCCGACAGCGCCCGGCGCTGCGTGCGCTCATCGACAGCGCGGATGATCTCCTGAATGCAATCGACCTCGCCCGGCTCGAAGTACGCCTCTCCGCACTGCTCGCAGACCCAGGCCGGCACGCGGTCGAGAATCAGGTGGTAGCCGTTGCGATCAATCTGAAAGGGCGCCTGGCTCTCGATCATCCGGGCCTGGCAGTGAATGCACTTCATGGCTGCTTCCTGGTGCGCCAATCCGCCTCCCACTCGGGCGGACTCGGCACGTAGGCCGTGATGATGGCCAGATAGTCGTCCAGCGGCGAGCAGACGACGTGAAGCGGCCGATCCGCGGCGCCCGTGCCGAGCAGCAGGCAACGATGCCCGCGCGCATCGTCCGGGTAGTCCTCTATCACGGCGCCCCGCTCGATTGTATCCCGGACGTCCGAGGTTGTGATCATCCGATCGGGACGGGACATCTGCCGCACGGCATGCGGCAGGAAAAGCAGGCGCTTCGCGGCGGCCGTTCGAACGCGTGCGAGAATGTCCATCTTGCCGTGCTACGCGCGTTTCGCATGGGCTAGGCGCCCAGGCTGACCGATGCCCACGAAGCCCGCGCGCTACCCGCGCGCCGCCGTCGCCAGCGCATACTGCTCCGCCAGCTCGCGTTCGCGGGCCGCCGCGTCTTTTGTCGCCGCGTCCGGGTCGGTGGCGATGCCTTTGGCCACCAGCTCGTCCCAGTGCTTCTCGTTGAACACGCAGCCGGGGTCGCCCGCGTTCAGATCGCCGAAGTACGCATCCGCCCGCGCCCGGCAGCCGCCGCAGTAGTGCTTGAACTCGCACACTTCGCAGTGGTGCGTGCGTCGGTCGCGGTCGCAGAGCAGCTCCCAGAACTCGTTGTTGCGGAAGATGTCGATGAACGTGCGGTTGCGGATGTTGCCCTGCACGCGGTGCGGCAGGTAGACGCAGGGCGTGATGTTGCCGTTCGGCTCGATCGCCACGTAGTCGCGCCCGGCCCCGCAGCCGCCCAGGTATTTCGCGACCACGCGGGCTTTCTCGCCGCCGCCGCTGCCGGCGTGGCTGCACGCCTGCTTGCCGTCGGTCGGGGCGTGGGCGACGCAGACGCGGCCGAACTGCGGCGCGGTGCTGATGACGCCGATCCTGCCGCTCTGCATCCACTGGTTGAGCGTGCGCAGCAGCCCTTCGCGCTGCTGGGGGTTCAGGTCGCCGTCGACCATCGTCAGGCCGCGGCCGACGGGGATGAAGTTGAAGTGCGCGAAGACGCCGGCGCCGATGTCGCAGCAGAACTGCAGCATGTCCTCGACTTCGCCGAAGTTGCCCTGGTGCACGCACATCGCCACGCCCAGCCGCAGGCCCTTCTGCTTCACCACGTTGCGCATGCCGCGGACGGTGCGGTGCCACATGCCGGTCTGCCCGCGGAAGTCGTCGTGCTTCTCCGGGTGCACGCTGTCGAGCGAAATCTCGATGTACTTCACGCCGCACTCGGCCAGTTGCTCGGCCAGCTTGGGCGTCATCGTGCCGCCGTGCGTCGCGATCGTCGTATGAATGCCGTAGCTGTGGCAGTGCCGCAGCACCGGCAGCAGATCGGGGCTGATGGTCGGCTCGCCCCCGGCGAAGGCGATCATCGGCACGTACTGCGCGGCGATCTGGTCGACCATCTTGAGCTTCTCTTTGAGCGAGAGCTCGTCGGGCAGGGCCTTGTGCTCGGCGTCCTGGTAGCAGTGCTTGCACTTCAGGTTGCAGAGATTCGTGAAGTTCCACACGATGAAGAGCGGCGCGACGAAGCGCTGCGGCAGCGTCAGCCCGAACTCCGCCACGCTGCGGGCGGCGATGACGAAGCCGCGGATGGTGCTGGCGTGCTCGCCGATGCGCTCGCGGAAGGCGTCGGCGGTGACGCTGCCCTTCATCTTGTTGATGAACAGGTGGAACGGGGCGTACTTGATGCGGTGCCAGAGCGGCGCTTTGGGGTTGTGGTAGCTTTGGATGATCTCCTCGATCATCGTCTTGCCGCTGCTCTTCTGCGTCTTGCTGATCCAGCCGAAGAGCTTGCGCATGTAGCGCGTGTCGAGCACGTCCTCGAGCGGGTGGTGATAGTCGAGGTCGATGTACTTCCGGTGCATCTTCCGCCGTTCGCTCGGCAGGATGCCCTTGGGGTCCACCGTCCCCCGCAGGAAGCGCGAGTTGTTCGCGTACGTGTTGCTGTTGACGTAGCCGTCCTCGCGGCGCGTGCTCTTCTTGTTCGGGTTGGTCGATTCGGCGAAGCCGTGCTGGTAGCTCTTGTCGATCCGCGCGGCCGTGCTGTTGTCCGCGGCGGCGGTGCGGCTGTCGTACTCGTGCGCCGCGTGCGAACGCTCCACCAGCCGCTTGCGGACCGCGCGCCCGCCGGTGCGGGTCGTGATCTGCATGCCGACGTACATGCTGCTGCCATAGGGCAGCGGGCCGTCGCCGCTGAAGACATCGCCGTAGGGCTGAATGGCCCCATTGCCGTTCTGGCCGGCCGCGTGGCTGTGGCCGTTGCCGTTGCCGCCGCCGCAGCAACCGCCGCCGCCCGATCCATTCGATGATCCGTTCGATTCGGAGCTGCAGCAACCGCCGCCCTTGGGCGCAGCGCCAGAGATGACCGGCAAGGCCACGACGTCCGCCATGATGGTTCCTTTCGGCACGCTTCCGCGCATACAGACAGCCGCGTGCGTCGAAGGTTGCTCGCGCGGCCGGTTTGCGCGGCGGAACGCCACGCAGAGAGATCCGGGGTGTGACCGCGCCGTCTGAACTCAGACTCGGCCCGAACCGAACCTGATATCGGCGAACTATACGGCGCGATCCGCGTCAAGGCGAGTGAATTGTGCCCCCGCGGCGGGGATGATCGGTTTCCCGACCGAAGCGGGCGGCAATCGGCCGCCGAGGCCCCCCGCGAAGACGCGCGGGCCGGTGGCGCCGCCAGCCCATGCACCGCAGCCGCGACCTGGGTCCTGCCGGGCGGTCAGCGGCCAGCGCACTATCCTGACGGCAGAACGTGATGCGCGATCGCATGGACCCATAGGGCTTGCTCGCTCGCGGCGTACTTGAAGAGCACAACGCAGTAGTGCACTTCACCCTCGCAAGCGAAGCGCGGATCGAAGAGCTGATAACCCGGCAGCCACGGAAAGAAGCTCGGACGGCTCCGGGCGACCGGCGAACGGCCGAGCCGCTCCAGTTCCTCGATCAGGGCGGACTGGACCAGCGGCGAAAGTGCGGCGAGATCCGCCTCAGCCTCCGGGGACAGGACGATCTCGTAGGACACGCTCGCGCACCTCGGAGAGCCGCGCCCCGCGGCCTGCGGCCACATTACCCGCTGCCTGCCGCAGACGCTGAATCGTGGCCGAAGGGTGCACGATCCGCTCGTGCAGCGTCGAGAAGAAACGGCGCATACTCTCGACCGTTACCTCACGATTTCCCCGATCTTCCGGCTGCAATCCCTGCCGCGCGTCGATCCACGGCGACTCGTTATGCGTCTTGCGCCTCAGCTCCGACGCCGAGAACCGCTTGTACTCGTCCCAGACCCACGCGACGAACTCGGCGTGGTCGCAATCGAACGCCCCGCTATCGCGCGCCTCGTGCGGCGGAATCTCTCGATCGCCGTAGTCCGCAAAAACGGCGTACACCTCTCGAACGACGGGCCCATGCGTCCATGCCTGAATCTGGCCTTCAAAAAGCGGCTCGCCGCGCACTGCGATGCTCCACCCCTGGGCGTAGTAGAGCAGTTTTTGCAGTCGCATCGGGGTTACCACCTCCGGCTCCGCTTCGGACTGGGCGAGCCAGAGCAAGTATCGCGCGATGTCGATCGCTTGTGCCATACCACATAGCGTAGCGATCAGATCCCGCGCTTGCCACTCGATGTGCAGATACGGCCTCGCGCCGCCCAGGGGCCGCCCGCGCCGCACCCGCACCCCCCGCGGCATCGCCAGCCGCGACCCGGGCGCGATTGCCACACGCGGCGGCCGCTTCCGGCTACAATACCCGCCGTCTCATCGGGCCAGGGCGCCGACGCCCGCGCGGTCTGGGCGTTGTCGGCTGTGAAACATTCAGGCCTGAAGCGAAAGGATGCGCATGCGCATTGCCCTCGTAAACCCAATCTCCCGCCGCACGCAGGGCTATCACACGGTCGGCAGCTATATCCCGCAGCTGGGTCTGCAGGTGCTGGCGAATCTGGTGCCGGCTCCGCACTCGGTCGAGATCGTCGACGAGGTCTTCGGCTCGCAATATACGGACACCATGCTGACCCGCGATCGCTACGACCTGGTCGGCATCACCTCCTACACGAGCGGCGCGACGCGGGCCTACGAAATCGCCGCGGCCTGCCGCCGCAACGGAATCCCAACAATCATGGGCGGCCCGCACGCCTCGGCCTGTCCGGACGAGGCCGGCCAGCACTTCGATTCGGTCGTCATCGGCGAGTGCGACGAGCTCTGGCCGTCGATCGTCGAAGACGCCGCCGCCGGCCGGCTCAAGCCGCGTTATCACGGCGTCCTGGCCGATCTCGAGCGCCCCGGCGCGGGCCGTGCCCGGCAGGAGTTGCGGCCGGTCAACGGCGTCTACGACGTTTCCGCCATTCAGACCTCGCGCGGCTGCCCGGTGGGTTGCGAATACTGCTCGGTCACGACGTTCAACGGGGCGCCGATCCGCCGCCGAAACATCGGCGAGCTGATCGAGGAATGGAACCAGACGCCCAAGCCGTTCTGCTTCGTGGTGGATGACAACTTCTTCGGCGTCGGCCCGCGGCACGCCGAGTGGGCCAAGGAGCTGCTGCGGGCGATCATCAAGCACGGCAAGCGGCGGCTGTGGTTCAGCCAGACGACGATCAACATGGGCGAAGACCCGGAGGGCATGCGCCTGGCGTACCGCGCCGGCTGCCGCGGAATGCTGGTGGGCTTTGAGACCTTTAACTCCCAGACGTTGAAGGAGTATCACAAGGGCATCAACCGCAACAACCTCACCCGCTATCAGGAGTTGGTGAACGGCTTTCACAAGGCCGGCATCGCGGTCTTCGGCGGCTTCATCATCGGCGCGGATCAGGACACGCCCGAAACGGTCGCCGAAACGGCCCTCGCCGCCGTGAAGCTGGGCGTGGACATCGTCCAGATCACCAACCTGACGCCGCTGCCCGGCACCAAGATGTTCGACCGCTACAAGGCCGAGGGCCGGCTGCTGGCCGAGAACTACCCGGTGGATTGGGAGCGCTACACGTTCACCGAGACCGTCTATCGCCCGAAGAACATGACGCCGCGCGAGCTGGACGAAGCGATTTACGAGCTCCGGCACGCGGCGGCGAAACAAAGCTGGGTCTTGAAGCGGGCGCTGCGGACGTTCCTGCGGACGCGTTCCGTAACCACCGCGGCGTTTGTGCTGGGCATGAACCGCGGCTGGAAGCGCATGGCGAAGATCCAGGCGCCGCACGACCAGCAGCGCTACGGCTTCATCCCCCAGGCGACGCCGCGCTTCCGCAAGATTCTCGAGTCGTTCAAGATGCACATGCAGGTCGGGTGGCAGGCGTAGGAGTTGCGAGTAACCAGTAGCGAGTAGCGAGTAGCGAATGAGTACGAGCGCGCGGCACGGGGTTGCAGCTTGATTCCTGAGATTTCGGCCACCGAAGCCGCCGCGCGGCGTGACGCCGGTTCCGATGTGGTGCTGCTCGATGTGCGCGAGCCGGAGGAGCTCGCGATCGCGCGGGTCACGGGCGCGCTGCACATTCCGATGGGCGACATTCCGTCGCGCGTGCAGCAGCTCGACGCCGACAAGACCTTGATCGTCTTCTGCCACCACGGGCGGCGCAGCTACAACGTCGCCGCATGGCTCAAGCAGCAGGGCTTCGAGCGCGTGCTGAGCATGGCGGGCGGGATCGACGCCTGGTCGCAGGAGGTCGATCCGGGGGTGCCCAGATACTGAAGCAAATACCGAATGGCTAATAGCTAATGGCTAATTGAAGAGGTCGATCGCGCTTCGCGCTTCGCGCTTCGCGCTTCGCGCTTCGCGCTTCGCGCTTCGCGC
>CAZVWB010000011.1:0-115392 GCA_964631045.1 uncultured Planctomycetales bacterium | reverse complement strand
TCGCGCTTCGCGCTTCGCGCTTCGCGCTTCGCGCTTCGCGCTTCGCGCTTCGCGCGAGCGGGCGGCGCTTCGAAAATAGAACAGCTACATTTCCTAGACAGGCGTCGGCGCGCGGGCTACAGTTTGGACGATGAGCCAGGCGCGAAAGAAAACGGACCGCGCGGCGCGGCGAACCGCGCACTCCGTTCCCGACCGGCCGGTGCGGCGCCCGCCGCGAACCCGCCCGCCGGTCGCTGGGGAAACGCCGCGGTCGGTGGCGGAACCGGCGGCGCGCGCACTCGAATCCGACTCGACCCCGCTCGTGCCGACCGAAAACTCCACCGCCGTGCCATCCGCCGATCCCGCCGTCCCGGCCGGCGACCCGTTCGCGTCGCCGATCGCGCCGATCGCGGCGGATCGCGACATCCTGGGTTGGGCGCAGCGCTTCCTGCCGCATTACTTCAACGAGCCGCCCGCCGCGTTCCACGCGGAGCTGCTGCGCGACGCGCGCTGCGGCCGCCGGCGGCAGATCGCGCGCGTCGCGCCGCGCGGTCACGCCAAGAGCACGTGTCTGGCGCTGGCGCTGCCGCTGTGGTGCGTCTGCGAGCGCGCCCGACGCAACATCGTCATCATCACGCACGAAGCGTCGCTCGCAACGCAGTTCGTTCGCGACATCCGGCAGGAGCTGGAGACCAACGAGCCGCTCCGCGAGCACTACGGCGACCTCGTCCACCGCGCCAAGTGGGCGGAGCAGAAGTTCACCACTTCCACCGGCGTCAGCGTGCAGGCCCGCGGCGCCGGCGGCAGCTTCCGCGGCGTGCGGATCGGCCCGCACCGCCCGGACCTGATCATTTGCGACGACATCGAGGAGGACGAGCAGGTCGAATCGCCGCAGGGCCGCCGCAAGCTGGAAAACTGGTTCCGGCGCGTCGTCATGCCGGCGCTCGCGCCGCGCGGGCGGATGATCGTGCTGGGCTCGCTGATCCACTACGACTCGCTGCTGTCGAACCTGCGCGATGCGAAGCGCTACCCCGGCTGGGACTATCGCGTCTATCGCGCCATCGAGCCGCACGTAAATCCCGACGGCTCATTCGAGCTTCGGCCGCTCTGGCCCGCGCGCTGGCCGCTGGCGCGGCTGGAGGAGGAGCGCGAGCGCATCGGCGTCGCCGCATTCGAGCAGGAGTATCAGGCCAACCCGGTCGAGGACACGCTGCGCGTCTTCCGCCCGGAATGGCTGCGGCGCTGGGAGCCGCATGAGCTGTGCGAGCCGCGGCTCGCGACGATCATGGCCGTCGATCCGGCGACCGGCGCGGCCGGCGGCGACTACTTCGCGATCTGGGTCGGCAGCGTCGATCGCGCGACCGGCGTCATCTACACGCGCGAGCTGGCGCTCGAGCGCATCGGCGTTGTGGAGCAGGTGCGGCGCATCCTCGCGGCGGCCGCGAAGTGGAAGCCGATGAAAATCGGCATCGAGACCGTCGCCTATCAGGTCGCGCTCAAGGACGTGCTGGAGGAGTTCGGACGCCGGGAAGGGCTCTACCTGCCGCTCGTGCCGCTGGTCACGACCCAGAACAAGCGCACGCGCATCGAGGGCAGCGCGCCGCTCTACGCCAATGGAGCGTTCCGCCTGCCGCCAACGCTCGCGCCGGAGGTCGAGTCGCAGTTCCTGCAATATCCCCGCGGCCGGCACGATGATGCGCCGGACGTATGCGCGATGGGCATCGAACTGGCTCGAACGCTGCGCGTCGCCGCGAATGAGATCGACGTGCTCAGCGGGAGCCGGTCGGAATGGAAGCTGCTCTGACGCCGGCCCGTTGCCGCCCGCGCCGCGGCGGGGCAGGCGGCGGTCTCGACGGGCGGCGTCACTGCGCCGGCCGGCCGAATTCCTGGACCCAGTACAGCCCGTAATCGCCGCCGCTGCGAATGCCGATTCCGATCTCCTCGAAGCGCTCGTCGAGGATGTTGCGGCGGTGGCCTTCGCTGTCCATCCAGTCGTCGAACGCTTCCCGCGGCGTGCGCTGGCCCGCGGCGAGGTTC
The DNA here is from genome assembly GCA_964631045.1 of uncultured Planctomycetales bacterium. Classification (GTDB taxonomy): domain Bacteria; phylum Planctomycetota; class Phycisphaerae; order UBA1845; family Fen-1342; genus CAZVWB01. Next base: position 113,376 of record CAZVWB010000011.1, on the reverse strand, counting down.
TCGCCGATCACCTGGTAGTCGTAGCCGAAGTCCTCGGCCCGCTGGCGAAGCGTCGAGCCGGTGATCGGGTTCTCGTGCGCGAAGAAGTCGTAGAAAATCAGCTCGCAGGCGTACTCGGCGGCCTGGTCTTCGAGCGTCTGATTCATCGTCAGGGTCCGCAACCCGTTGCGGGCCCGCTCGAGATTTACGAGCCGCAGAATCTCCGCCCGCCACGACGCCGCTTCGAGCGGCTCGGTGCAGCCCGAGAAGCGCGCCGTCAGACCGTCCGCAAGGCTCGGTTGCAGCGCCGAGACGCCCGCCGTGCCGGTCTGCGAACCGCCGCCCAAGCCGCCGGAGTTGCCGGACGTGCCAAACGTTGGGGTTGATCGGCCGCTGGGGTTGTCGAACCCTTGTTCGACGGCGGTCGGGCAGCCGGGCAGCGTGAATATCGCGGCGACGAGAGCCAGAGACATTCCGAGCGTTCGTAGCACGCGCGCCTCCTTGTGGGCGAGACTCAAAGCGACAGACCGACCAGCGAGTTCACAGCGTTTTTCGCCGTCCGACGCGGCGCTGCCCCCGGCCAATCCCAGCATACGCCAGCGCCGGCCGCGAACCCTGGCGCGGCGGACGCCGGACAAACCAGTATAGCCGCCCGGACCAGCCCACTTGATGCGACTCGTGGTCGGCCCCATACTTAGTTGGCCCCCAGTGCGGGCGAAGCACCCAGCCGTGTGAAAAATTCAGGAGTTCCCGATGCGACGCCGGCGCCCGGTTTACCTTGCCGCCCTGGCAGTTCCGCTAACTCTTTTGCAGCTCGACCTTTCCACCTGCTTTCGCATCGGGAACAACCCCGGCGGCGGCGGCACGCCTATCTCGTTCAACGTCCCGCCGGTGCCGGTGATCTCGACGGACGCCGTGCGCGGCGTCGCGCCGCTGACGGTGCAGTTCAGCTCGTCGGCCAGCACCGACGACGGCCTGATCGTCTCGCGGCTGTGGAATTTCGGCGACGGCCAGACCAGTCGCGACATCTCGCCGGCGCACACGTTCGTCAGCACCGGGACGTTTACGGTCCGGCTGACGCTGGTGGACGATCTGGGTGCGTCGGCGACGCGCAGCGTGGCGATCTCCGTGACCGAGGCGCCGGTCGCGCGGATCGTGGTGGACCGCACCGCCGCCGAATCCGCCCCGGCGATCTTCAACTTCGACGCATCGCAGTCGTTCGACCCGGATGGGACGATCGAACGCTTCCAGTGGGACTTCGGCGACGGCTCGCGCGAGCTGTTGCAGACGGTGGTGCACACATTCGGAGCGCCGGGCGCGTATCGCGTTCGGCTGACCGTCACCGACAACGCCGGCGTGACAGGCACGAGCGACGTGATCATCGAAGTGGGCATCCCGCGCCCGCAGATTCAATTCCGCTCGCCGCCGCAGGGCATCAGCAACCTGGTGGTTTCGAACAACTCGCCGCTGTGGGTCTACGTGGTGTTCAACGTGGAACCGGGCGTGCCGCGCACGTTGCGGGCCGGCCTCGACGGCGACGCGGACATCTGCAACGCGCAGTCCGTGCTGTTCGATGTTTCCAACGGCACGACGCTTTTCTCGATTTCCGGACACACCGACCGGGTCCGTAGCGCGGTCTTCGATCCGAACGGGTTCCTGGTCGTCACAGGCAGCGACGACCGAACGGTGCGCGTGCACGACTCCGGCAGCGGGCTGCTGCTCCAGCAGTTCGGCGGAAACGTGTCGCCGGTCACTTCGGTGGCCGTGTCGCCCAACGGCAACCTGATCGCATTCGGCGTCGAGGATGGGACCGTCGTCGTCCGCAACCGCAGCACCGGCGCCCTGCTGAACACGTTCGCCGGGCACACCGCGGGCGTGACCTCGGTCGCGTTCTCAGCGGCGGGCGATCGCGTGCTGAGCGGCAGCGACGACCGCACGGCGATTCTGTGGAGCATCGCCACGGGGGCGGCCGTACGGACGTTCGCCGGCCACGCCTTCGGCGTCACCTCCGTCGCATTTTCTCCGACCGATTCGTCGCTGATCCTGACCGGCAGCGTGGATCAATCCGCGCGGCTCTGGGACGTGAATACCGGTGCGATCCTGGCGCGGTTCGAACCGCGCTTCAACGCCAGCGGCAACCTGACCGGCGGGCATTCCAACGCGGTCACCTCGGTGGCATTCTCGCCGGATGGCGCGCAGGTGCTCACCGGCAGCGACGACGCCACGGCAAAGATCTGGCCGATCACCGGCGGCGCGGAATTGCGAACGCTGACCGGCCACACCGATCGCGTCAGCGCCGTGGCCTTCTCGCCGGACGGCAAGCGGATCGCGACGGGCAGCGTGGACGCCAGCGCCCGCCTGTGGGACGCCGCGACCGGCGCGCTGCAGCGTACGCTTCGCCCGTGTGCGTCGCCCGTCGCCTCTGTGGCGTTCTCGCCGGACAGCACGACGCTGCTGACCGGCATCGGCGCGCGTAACGACATTCAACTCGATACCAATCCGCGACAGGGCAACGACCTGAACCTGACGGTGCCGACCGCACTGGACATCGGGCAGGTGGCGGCGGGCGAATACTTCCTGTGGACGGAAGTGGCCACCGATCGCACCAGCCCGGCCCGGACATATTCGTCCACGGTCGTGAACGTGGTCGCGCCGTTTACCGCCGGCATCGACAACTTCACCCCGCGGGCCCCGCTTCTTAACGATCGCGCGGAAGTGCTGATCAACCCGCTCGCGGCGCGGCAGGTGTTCGACCTTGGTCCGCTGCGGGCGGGCGACCTGCTGACGGTCGATCTGATCACGCTTCCGGGATACGGGCGGCGGTTCGACGACGACCGCTACAGCGTGCTGATCCTTGACGCCGAGCAGAAGATGGTCGCGTGGTATCAGGACTCGGGCGTGCTCTTCTCGCCCGATACGCGCCTGGTGATCGGACACGACAGCGCCAACTACTTCGCCGTGGTCGACGCGGGCGACAGCTACGGCTTCCGCATCGATCGCGGGGCCGGCCTGCTGGGCGACGGCAGCCTGCCGACCGTCGAGCAGCGCATTCTGCTGAACTTCGACGCGGCGCCGGGCCTGCGCGTGGGCGACCTCGGCCCGGTGGACGTGGCCGTGTTCGACGCGTCCGCGCTCGATTCGAGCTTCGGCTCCGGCGAGACGGCGCAGATCAAGGCGGCCATCAAGTCGCGGATCGAGGCGGTTTTCGCCGGATTCAACGTCTTCGTCTCCACAACCGACGACACCAATCCGCCGCTCGCGCCGTTCCAGACGATCTACTTCGGCGACAGCAACGAAATCGACGGCCTGGAAGCGCCGCTGCGCTTCGGCGTGTCCGACTTCACCGACCCGCGAAACACGACAGTCACGGGCCGTGCGTTTATCGACTACGGCAATATCGTCACCGCGCTGCCGGGCCGGTCCGCCGCCGAGTATGGTGCGATCCTCGGCAACGCGGCGGCGCATCAGATCGGCCACCTGCTGGGCCTGCGAAACACGACCGGCGGCGCGACCGACATCATGGACGCGTCGCAGACCTCGACGAGCACGGCCATGGCGCTGCAGTCCTCGCCGCTGGACGGCAACGGTCAGTACGGCCCGTCGGCCATCGGCATTCAGGACGCGCCGCTGCTGCTGGAGGAGACGATCGGCCGCGTTCCGTAGCGCCTCGCGGGCGCGGGTCGAAATCGAATCGACCTGAACATTCAGTTGTGCTACGATCACGCCGCTGTGCCGCCAGGCCGGCGGCGTGCTCCTTGCGCTGGGAAGGTCGCGTGCAAAATTCTCGTCGGCTTTGGGGTTATCGGTCGCGCATGCTGCGGGTTCGCATGCACGGCAGCATATGCGGGCCGGCGGCGGGCGGGTTTTCGGGGGAGAGCGTCATCGCCGCAACCCTATAAAAGACACTAGTTTGTAGAATTCGGACGCGAAAGGTAGAATGGCGGACATGCGCGTGCCCGGGTACGGTGCGACGGGCTACGGGGTTTGAGATAGGTTTCGCAGGGATGCTCTCATGGCCAAGGTAACGATCGAGGACATCAGCCAATACACCGGGCTCTCGCGCGGCACGATTTCGCGGGCGCTCAATGACCGCCCGGACATCAGCCAGGCGACCAAGGCCCGCGTCCTCGAGGCGTGTAAGAAGCTCAATTACCACCCAAGCCCCGTGGCCCGGTCGCTCGCCACCGGACGGTACTACGCGTTGGCTGTCGTGCTCGACGATCTGACCGATCCGTTCACGACGGCCTTCCTCCGCGGCGTCATAAATCAAGCCGAGAAAATGGGTTATAACACGACAACTGTCGAACTTCCGGAAGAGCCGGAGACTTCGCGGAGCCGGCTGAGCCGCCTCTCCGCCGAACGGGTGGACGGCGTGCTGGTGGGCGGCCCGGTGCGGGCCGAGATGGCCGCGGCGCTGGTTGAGGCCGTCAGCGGGCGGCCGGTCGCCGCGGTCGCCCCGATTCCCGGCCTGAGTTGCGACGTGTATAGCCCGGATCAGGCGGAATCCGGGCGGCTGGCGGCGCTGTTCGCGCGACAGGGGAGCGCCGTCTACATTCACGCCGCCGGCGTGCGGGGTGCGGAGGCGCGGCTCGCCGGCTTTCGGTCCGGCTGCGCCGCGGGCGGGGTTGAAGGCGACGGGCTCGTGTTACGGGTGGAGAACGGAAGCGCGTTCGACGCCGCCGCGGAGCGGCTGCGGGCGGCGCGGGTGCTGATCGCCAGCGACGACGCGACGGCGATCGCGGCGATGCTGTGGTGCGCGCGGCAGGGCCGGCACGCGGGGCGCGACGTTGCGATCATCGGCCAGGGCAACGATCCGCTGGGGGCGCGGCTGTCGCCGAGCCTGACGACGATCGACTTCTCCGCGGAGGAGATCGGCCGCCGGGCGGCTGAGACGGTGATCCAGCGGCTCGGCCAGCAGCGCGGGGACGCACCGCACCAGGTAGAAGTCGCGCCGCAACTGGTCGAACGCGAATCGACGGCTTGCCTGGGGAGAATCGCGTAGCTGCGCGGCGAGCACGGTCCGCCGTCGCCGCGGATTACCGGCGGTTGAGCCCGCGAGTTATTGAGGTGGGGCGGGCATTCTGCCCGCCCAAGGGGGCTCGCGAACTGCCCCCGAAAGTGAGTGAAGCCAGGAAGTTCACAGGCTCGTTACACTTCGCAGGATGAGCCCCGACAATTCCAGCGCCAATTTGGCCCGTACGAGCACGAACATGGGAGCGGGGGTTGAGGCCACGTTTCTCGACGATGCGCTGTGTCCCGAGTGCAGCTATAGCCTGCGCGGGTTGACGGGCGAGCGTTGTCCAGAGTGCGGCACGCCGCTGGAGTCGTTGCGCTCGCCGCAGTCGCGCATCCCGTGGGTGCAGCGACGAACGCGTGGCGTCTTCCCCGCGTATTGGCAGACCGTGCTATTCGTGATGTTCTCCTACCGACGCTTCCGGGCGGAAATCGTGCGCCCGGTGAACCTGCGCGACGCACAAACATTCCGCTGGACCGTGGTGCTCATTGCGTGGTTGTCGCTGCTGGCGGTCTGGCCGCTGTGGCGCGTGGTGCACCCGCGTACCTTTCAACTTCACGCCGCGACCGCGCCGGCGACGCTGAATGCGGCGGTAGCGCTGGGTCTGCTGGCGTTCCTGGCGCTTTTGAGCGGCGTGCACACCTATTTCTTCCACCCGTGGTTCATGCCGCGCATACTGCAGAACCGCGCCGTGGCGCTCAGCTACTACATGATCGCGCCGCTCGCGCTAATGCCGGTGCTGGTGGCTGTCGGCGCCGTAGGCGTGTGGCTGGGGCTGCGGGCGAACTTCAAGATCGACGAACTCGCCGTGGCGGTCGCCGCCGCGATGCTCGCGCTGATCGGCGTGCCGTGGATCCTGGATCTGGTGCGCCTGGCGGACGCGCTGTTTCATCGGGGGCCGTACACGCTGTGTGTGGCGGGCGGCACGATCGCTGCGTGCGTTCTGCTCGCGCTATGGATCGTCGGATTCCTGCTCACCCTGGCTTATGCGCTGAGACTGGTTGGGCTGGCGATCGCCGTCTGACGCGTCGCCGCGACGCACCGGCGCGGCGCGGCGACAACAACGAGCCAGCAAGCCGTCGACCTCGAGTTTCCGGAGCGCCCGCACGTCCGCGGGTAGCGTGCCGGGCGCGAGGCCGTCCGGCCCGATTGAGTAGATCAGGATCTCATCGCCCGTCGCGATCCAGTTCAACGCCGCCGACGGATTGAAGGGATCAGCCGGGAGTTTTGGAAGGTAAGCCGGTGTCAGCGCCTCCGGCGACGCCGGCAGCGCGCCCACTTCGGCCTCGTAGAGCCGCGCGGCCAGCAGGGCGGCGGCGATGCGCTGACGGGCACACATGCTGGACAACGTAAGCGCCGCCTGCGGATACCAATCAAAGAGGCGGGACGCTCGGTCAACGCCGCTGGTCGAAGCCGCCGCCGCGCGCGCATCGTCCAGCGCGCGGGCGGCGGCGGGGATCCCGCCCACCGCGAGCGCCGCGAGAGCCTGGTCCAGCATTCGGATAGACCGCGCGCGGCCGATCACTACGACCGGTGCCTCCAGAAAAGCCACGGCGCGCTGCGGCCAGGTCGGTTGCGCCGGCGGTCGGGCGGAGCGCGCCATGCCGGCGATTCGAGCTTCGCGGGTAAGCTCGGAAACCAGCATGCGCTGATACAGCAGGACGTCGCGCAGGGCGCGCTCCAGACGGGCTTCGTCCAGGAGTTGCGCGATCAACTCCCGCACCCGGTCGGGCTGCGCCGCGCCGTCCGTCACGCCGATCCTGAGTTCCGGAGCGATCGTGAGAATTGTGGTCAGTGCGTCGGCGTGGGCAGTGCGGCTCGAGTGAACAACAGAAGTGAGCGCGACGTCCGCGGCACACGCGCTCGCCACGCGGAGCCCGTCACTGAGCTGCACGACCGCGGTTGCGTCGTCGCCGGCAGCGTGCGTGTGCATCGCCAGGACGTTCTGAAGCCGGGTGACGAGCGACAGCGAAATCGCGGGCAGGTTCCAGATCCCATGACGCAACTCACCCGTACTCAAACGCGGATCGATCGGGTTCCAATATTGCGATCTCCGCGCCGCTTCCGCGAAGTCCTGCAACGCGGCCGCGTTGTCCGCGAGATAGTGAGCAACGCAGTCGAATCGGACCTCGCACAGGTCTGGCAACGTCGCCAAACTGAAATTCAGGTTAACGCAGCGGTCGCAATGCGGCCTCTGCACGATCGCCAGGCGGCAAGCCTGAAACGTCTGAGCGGCCCGTCGCAACCAGAAGTGCATGTTTGCTTCGGGTGGGATCCGTTCACTTTCGAAATCCGCACGAGAGACCGGCACGCCGGTCGCGCGCAGCTGCGCAGAAGCGCGTTCAAAGGCCGCATCCGCCCGATACACCAACCACCAGCGAAAACCCAGCAGCACGAGCAACCAAATCAGCGTGCCGACGATCAGGCGGCGGAGCCAGCGAAAACGCGGCGGAATCGCGCGGTCGTCGCCAGCCGGTGTCGTGGCCGCCGTCGTCATGAGTGCGTATGTTATCGCGTTAGAGGGGTAGTGCCGCTAGCGCGTGGCTACCCACCCGGCCGCCCCGGAGCCTGGTTGTCATGAGTGCCGACTCAACCCGCCGCCAGTCCGCCGCCAGCTACAACACTGCGCCGCCGCCTCTCGCCGCCGGTGAGAGCGCCATGGGTGCGACGTTTCTCGACGACGCGCTGTGCGTAGACTGCGGTTATAGCCTGCGCGGGCTGACCAGCGCGCGGTGCCCGGAGTGCGGCGCGGATTTGGAGCGGCTGCGTTCGCCGGAGTCGCGCATTCCGTGGGTGCAGCGCCGCGCACGCGGGCGGTTCCTGGCGTACTGGCAGACCGTGTTTTTCTTCATGTTCCGCAGCCGGTGGTTCCGGGCGGAGATGGTGCGGGCGGTGAGCTTTCGCGATGCGCAGCGCTTTCGCTGGACGATCGTGCTGCAGGCCTGGGGGGCGATGCTGGCCGCTCTGCTGGCGGCAAGCGTGACTGCGCCGGGCCTGCTGGATCACCCGATCTCGTTCTACGGACCGGCGGCCGGGGTTACGTTCCTCATCGGCGTGCTGGTGTTCCTGGCCGGGCTGACCGGGCTACCGAGCTATTTCTTTCATCCGCGCGGCTTTCCGGTTGATTTGCAGAATCGGGCGGTGGCGCTCAGCTATTACACGTGCGCACCGCTGGCGATCTTCCCGCTGATCGCGGGGCTTGCGGTTCTTTCCAGTTGTCTAACCGATCGCGGATCGCCCTCGCCGCGGGAGGTCGCCGGGGCACTGGCGATTGTGCTGGTTCCGGCGATGTTGCTGGCGTGGTGGCTCGACGCCCTGCGCCTGGCTCGCGAGATTTTTCACAGCGGCGGGCGCGGGTGGTATGTGGGCCTGGTCCTGCCGCTCGCGGCGCTCGGGCTGGCGGCGGCGACGTTGATCGTGCTTCCGCTGAGCGTGGCGTATGTCGAGTTCCTACTCCGGTTGCTCTGACGTCGCCGGGCTTGAAGCGGGCGTCGGCCAGAGCGGGCGGTCGGGGTGGGGCGGGGGCTTCGTCGGCCCGCAATCGAATGTGCGCCCGATGAGCGAAAACGCGAGGTCCGCCCGCATCGTCGTCGAACCCGGCGCGAACACGCCACAGGGCCAGCCGCCGTCATCTTCTCCGTCTGCCGCGACTGAGTAGAGCCGCGGCCAGCCGTAGGTGTCGATCCGCGCGAAGGTCTGGTCGGCTGCGGCGAAGGGGTCGCGCGGCAGCGCCGGGAGATAGTCGGGCACGAGTTCTTCGAGCTGCTCGGGCCAGTCGCCGTGGTCGAGCGCGTAAAGCCGCATGGCGAGGCCGACCGCGGCCATCCGCTCGTTGGCGATGCCGCGTTTGAGACCCGAAGTGCCGCGGTAGCCGTCGGGTTGGATCAAAAAGTCGACGCCCAATAGCGCCCCGAACAGCGATTGATGCTTCGACCACCACGCATGCGGGTTCGCAGTCGGCGCGCCGAGTTCCGGTCCGTCGGCGAATTGCGACGATCGCTCGGCGCAATGCGCGGCCACGCGAAGCATGCCCGGGCGCGCGATCCACGACCGCAGCGCCTCGATCGCCGCCTGTCGGCCGCGGGGTGCGACTCCGGAAAAGGCGCGATACAGCCCGAATTCCATCGTGAAATCCAGCGTATCGAGCTCCATGACGCACTCGCCGGCGATCGACCGCTCGACGCGGGCCCGCTGCTGCGGCGCGTTCGCCAGCGCCGCGATCAGCGCGCGGACGCGGGCGCGCGGCGCGCGGCGGCCCGGCTGCGGGTCGCCCTCGGCCGCGACTTGCAGCGAAGGCAGCATCAACTCGACCTGCCGCACGGCGAGGCCGCGAATCGCCGTGGCGACCAGCGCCGTGATCATGATGGGAAATCCGTCCTCGACGTGCCCCGCCAGCATGAGCATGCGATGCAGGTGCTCGACTGCGGTCGCATCATCGCCACGAATGTGCGCACGGACTGCCGCGATGGCCAGCACGCGGGCGTTCTGCCGCTGGCCGGTAAGATGCGGGATCAGGATCATTATCGCAGGTCGCGCTGCGCGGATGCCCCAATCTGTCTGCGGCAATTCAAGGCCGGCGACGATGTCGTCGAGCGCGGGCTGGTTGGCGCGCAGCAGGGCATCGACGATCCGCAGGTTGTCGGCGATGCGCTCCGGTTCTGCAGCGAGGCAGTCGATCGTGCCCGCCGACTCGGCGGCCTCATCGGGCAATGGCTGCAGAATGCCGAAGTTGCCGGCGTTGACTTGCGACGCGGCGCGGATGAGAAGTGTCGCGGCGTTCGCTTCCGGCGCGACGGGCGGCCCCACCAGGGCGTCGATCTGCGTCGGATGCCCGGCGGCCTGGAGTGCGGCCGTCGCGGCGCGCAGGCGGGTCTCGTTGACGGACACGACCCAGTACCGCAGCGCGATGATCGCAACCAGATAAACGAGTGCGGCGATTCCGATTCGACGCAACCAGCGATGCCGCGGGGGGAAGGGGATTGTGGGGGCGGATGTCGTCGGTGCGTTGCTCATGCGCCCCTCCGCATCATGCTGTCTGCTCCACCGAGTGGATCACACGGAATCCACCGGTTCGCCGCTCGTGCGGGCAGTAGACCGCTGGCCGCGCAATCACGCAAGAGAAATTTGTGGTGACGCCGTGCGATTGGCGCGCCGCTCGCCATTGCGGATCCGTCGCCGCGCCGCCGTGCTCGGGTCGGCGTCAAGTTTGTGGGTAAGGAGGCGTGCCTCGCCTCGCGCGGAGAACGCGGGATCGCAGCGCTGGGCGTCGACCGCTGAATCGGATTGGTCCTTGGCATTTCGCCGGCTGGTCCTGCGAGGCAGCGCGCGTCCTCCGGACGCAGGAGAATAGCGATCGCACTCCGGGGACTGAAGTCCCCGGCGACGCTCGTGCGCCCATCCGGGCGAATTCGAGCGCAGACCCGCGCGGTTGTTGCCCACAATCCTGATGCCGAGCCCGTGCTCCGGCGGCGCGCGGGTAAGTTTGCACTCGCTACTCGCTATTCGCTATTCTGAACTCATGCGCTACATCGACCCCCACATTCACATGATCAGCCGCACCACCGACGACTACGCCCGCATGGCGCAGGCCGGGTGCGTGGCGGTCACGGAGCCGGCGTTCTGGGCGGGGTTTGATCGGTCGTCGCCGCAGGGGTTTTACGACTACTTCCGCGCGCTGACGGAGCAGGAGCCGCGGCGGGCGGCGGCGCATGGCATTCGGCATTATTGCTGGATATGCATCAACCCGAAAGAAGCCGAGGACGTCAGCTTCGGCCGCGAGGTCGTCAAGCTGATCCCCGAGTTTCTGGGAAAGCCGAATGTGCTGGGCGTCGGCGAGATAGGATTGAACAAGAACAGCCGTAACGAGCTGACGATCCTCGAAGAGCAGATCGCGGTCGCCGCGGCGCACGGACAGCTCATCCTCGTTCACACGCCGCACCTGGAAGACAAGCTCAAGGGCACGCGGCTGATCATGGACGCGATCCGCCGCAACGCAAAGATCGATCCGGGCCGCGTGCTGATCGATCACGTCGAGGAGCACACGGTACAGATGGTGCTCGACGCCGGGTTCTGGGCGGGGATGACGCTCTATCCGGACACGAAGTGCACGCCGCAGCGGGCCGCGGACATCATCGAGAGCTATGGCGGCGAGCGGCTGTGGATCAACTCCGCCGGCGACTGGGGCCACAGCGATCCGCTGGCGGTGCCCAAGTGCCAGTTGGAGTTGCTGCGGCGCGGCCACCCGCGCGAGATCGTGGAGCGGATATCGTTCGAGAATCCGCGGCGGTTTCTGGGGCAGTGCCAGAAGTTTCACGTGGAGTCGTGATGGCCGCCGGGGCGCGCGGCGCTTTAGGTATCTCCGCGTGGTGTGCGCGGCAGCGCGATGCGGCCGGGTCGGAGGCCCGGAAAGACAAACACCGGTCAGAGAGCTTGTGAAGTTTTGGGCTTCGCTCACTTTCGTGAGCGGTTCGCGAGCCCCGTGGGCGGGCGGGCAGAATGCCCGCCCCACCCAAAAATTCCCACGCTCGGAAACCGGTGCCACACGATTCGTCTTTCACACGATTCGTCGTTCACTCGATGCGTGCTGGCCCGGGGGGAGTTTCACGCGGGTGGTGGTGTGTGCGGGCCGGCTGTGCGGGCCTCTAACTCCAGCAGCCGCTGCTTGCGCCACAGGCCGCCGCCGTAGCCGCAGAGCGTGCCGTCGCTGCGGATCACGCGGTGGCAGGGAATCACGATCGCGATGCGGTTCTCGCCGTTGGCGCGGCCGACGGCCCGCTGGGCGTCCGGCCGGCCGACCGCCCGCGCCAGCGCGGCGTACGAGGTGGTCGCGCCGTAGGGAATGGCGAGCAGCCCCTTCCACACCTGCTGCTGAAACGCCGACCCGTTGAGCCGCAGCGGCGTGTCGAACCGGCGGCGCACTCCACGGAAGTACTCATCGAGTTCGCCCGCGATCTGCCGCAAAACCGCGTTGTCGCCGGGGACGATCGCCGCCCCGCGCCGCGTACGAAGCCGCGCAAGCTCCGACTCCAGCGCGCGGCGGTCGTGGAATTCCAGCATCCACAGTCGCTGCTCGTCGGCGACCGCCACCATCTCGCCGAGCGGCGTGGCGATCGGCCGCGCGGCGAGGCACGTTACGTCGTCCGCGGTCGACGGCGAACCGCCGAACAGTCCGTTGAACGCCGCCCCGAACCCGCTGTGCGAGGCGTAGGCGCCTACTTCCATCGCGTGCTCAACCATCCTGGTGCTCCTTAAGACTTGCAGCGCCATTCCCATGCGGCGGGCGCGCTGATACGCCGCGAACGTCATGCCGCAGTGCCTGCGAAACTGCCGCCGGGCGGTCGAAGGGTCGATGCCCAGCTCGCGCAGGTCGGCGTCGATCAGCCGTCGGCCCGGGTTGTCCTCGACCAGTTTCATCAGCCGCCGCGCGACCGGCGGTGTCCGCGTGTGCGATTCCAGCGGGCGGCAGCGGAGGCAGGCGCGGAACCCGGCGTGCAGCGCCTCGCGCGGCGACGCGAAGTAGCGGCAGTTCTCCGCGTTGGGCGTCCGCGCCGTACAACCCGGGCGGCAGAACACGCCGGTCGACTTCACGCCGACGACGAACACGCCTTCGAAGGCGGCGTCGCGCTCGACGACCGCGCGGTACATGCGGGCCGTGGAGGGCAGCCGCGTTTGCGTGTGCGCCGTGTTCATGCGAGCAGTTTCGCGACTCGCGCGAGGATCGCAACCGAAAAGCGGGCGTCGAATTCGGCGCGGGGCCGCGCCGATACCGGCGTCTGTTCGCGGGCGGCGCGGCGCCGCAGCCGCCGGTAATCGATCAAGCGCATCGGTCGCGGAGTTCGATAGACTCGATGGCGTCGCCCGCGCCGGGAGGCGTGCGCGGCGGGCGCTGCACACGGGGTGCGAGCGCCCTGAAGCATGGAGGCGCGAAATGCGCATGGACTGCGCGGCGGTCTGCGGCACGCGCGGCGGGCAGCGCCGCGGCCGAATGGCAAAACGCGGCCTGGCGATCGGTGTCGCCCTCTACGCCTCGGTGGCTACGGCGGCCGCCCAGCTCAGCTCCACTTCCGCCTGGCCCAAGCAGCAGCGCGATCTGGCCAACAGCGGCTACTCGCCCGCGGCGGGGATCGCGCGCTTCCCGCACGTGCGTTGGGCGGCGGCGCTGCGACCGATCACGACGGGCGAGCAGCACGCCGCGCCGGTCTTCTCGGCCGACAACACGCGGCTCTACGTCGGCGGTCCGCAGTCGCGGCTGAGCGCGATCAACGTCGCCGACGGCTCGATCGCGTGGACGCTGCAGCTCGGCGACGGTACGGGCCGCATCCTGGGCAGCGCCGCGGTCGGTGCGGATGGTTCGATCTACGTCGGCTCGTGGGACACGCAGGCCCCGTATGACGGTTTCGCCAAGGTTCGCGACGACGGCGACCGCGGCACGCTGATCTGGAACTTTCCGATTCGCCGCATGCTTGCCAGCCCGACGATTACGCCGCGCGGCCTGATCGTCATCGGCGGCCAGCACGTCGACGGCGCCTGGTGCTACTTCGCCCTGGTGGACGGCGGCGCGAGCGTGAGCGAAGCCTGGCGCGCGGCGCGACTGGCGAACCCGGCCGATCCCGGTTCTACGGGCGCGATCGGCGCGACGCCCGCCGTCAGCGGCGACGGCCGGTCGATCTTCGGCGGCAGCGATGAGAGCCGCACATTCTGGCATCTTCACGACGACGGGGCCGAGGCGGCGCGGCTGCCGCTCACCCAGTATGTCTGGGCGGCGGCGGCCGTGCTGATCGACGACGAGTTCGCGGTGATCGCCGAGGGCGCGTCGTTCGTCCCCAACGACGCGACCGAGGGCAAGCTCTATGCCTTTGACCTGAGCAGCGGCGCGGCGGAGGCGGCAGACTCGCTGGCGCTGGCGGCCGGACACCTCAACGGCGGCGCGACCGCCGTGCACCCCGGCTTCGGAGAGTTCCGCCGGCTGTATGTGCCCGCCAACGGCACCGGCAAGCCCAGCGCGCAACTGATCGCGCTCGATTTCGATCCGGCGGGGCCGCTGCGCGACCCGCCGACGTCGATGTTCCGCCGCCGCTGGTCCACGCTGATTGGGGCGTCGGCGTCGGCATATCCGCAGGCGGTGGTGACGCGTGATCAGACGATCTACGTCGTCGGGCCAAGCAGCCAGACGCTGTACGCTTTGCGGGATGCCGGCGGTGTCGCACGGACACTCTGGGTGCTGGCGCTGGCGGACATTTCCGAGCGCACGGGCTGGTCGGCGGCGACGGCTCGCGGGCCGAGCGGGGTGATCGTCGGTCCCGATGGTACGGTGTATTGGCACGCGATCGACGGCTGCCTGTATGCGATCCGGGGCCGGGCGGCCGGCGACATCGACGGCGACCGCGACGTGGACGGCGATGATCTGGCCGCGCTGCGCCTCGCCGTAGAGAACCCGAAGCAGTTCGCGCTGCTGCTCCCGGAGATTCCGGTGACGCCGACCGGCGACCTCAATGGCGATCAGCGCGTTGACGCGGCGGACATCGAGCGATTGCAGCAGATTCTGGACGGCTGAGGAGCGCCGGCGGAACGAGGGGCGATCCCCGCGGCGGGCGTGCACACGCCCGCCGAGCGTGAGTTCATCTCATCACGCTGCGGTCTGGTGCGCGGATCGCACGGGCCGGAGAGCTTGTGAATTTCTGGGCTTCGCTCGCGCTCGTGAGCGCTTCGCGAGCCCCGTGGGCGGGCAGAATGCCCAGCCCACCCAAGAACCACACGAGCCGGAGGAGCGGGCTCCCGGCTCGTCGGACATTCCAACCAGTGGTTTCGGGCGGGTGCATTTCCTCGCAATCCTCGTCGCCCGGCGTTGACTTCCGTGGTAATACGTGGTAATAATCGCTCGCGATCCGATGTGCTGAACACTGTTAAGTTTTCAGGGGATGGACGAATGTCCGCCGCCGCGCAGAAGCCGGAGATCATCACGTTTAAGGTTGACCGCTCGCTGCTGGACGCCATGAAGGGCATCCGCAACCGGTCGGAGTTCATTCGCGAGGCGGTGCTGGCGGCTCTGCAGAGCGTGTGCCCGCTGTGCCGCGGCTCGGGCATTCTGACTCCCAATCAGCGCTCGCACTGGAACGCGTTCGCCGAGTCTCACAAGCTGCGCGAGTGCGGGGACTGCAACGAGGTGCATCTCGAGTGTGCCGATCACCCCAGCGGAACCGTCCACAGCCGCAAGCCGGCGCGAGGTGCGCCATGATCCGCGGAGCTGCTTATTCCGGCAGGGCGTGGCTCGCGCTGCTCGCGGCGACGGCCGCGCTGCCCGGCTGCGGCGACGCCGAGGCGCCGCGAAGCGAAACTGCGAAGAAGCGCGTTGCCGTGAGCATCCCGCCGCAGGCGTTTTTCCTGCGCGAGATCGCCGGCGACCGCGTCGAGATCGAGGTTGTGGTCGCGCCGGGGCAATCGCCGCACAGCTTCGAGCCCACGCCGCAGCAGGTCGCCCGTCTGACCACGGCGGATGTCTACTTCTCCATCGGCGTCGGCTTCGAGGGGGCGTTTCTGCCGAAGCTGCGGGCGATGTCGCCAAAGACGACCTTCGTCGACACAACGACAGGAATCAAGATGCGTTCGATGTCGGGGGCGTGCTGCGCGGCGCACGCCGGGCAGGAGCACGAGCACAGCGGCGCGCCCGACCCGCACGTCTGGATGGATCCGCGGCTGGTGAAGACGCAGGCACAGACGATGGCCGCAGCGCTGGCGCAGGCTGACCCGCCTCACGCCGCGGAGTATCAGCGGAACGCGGCCGCGCTGGCCGAGCGGCTCGAGGCGCTGCACGCCGCGATCGCCGAGAAGCTCGCGCCGTTCAAGAGCCGCGAGTTCTTCGTGTTTCACCCCGCGTACGGCTACTTCGCGGATGCGTATGGGCTGGTGCAGGTGGCCGTCGAGACCAATGGCCGCGAACCCGGCCCGGCCGAGCTGACGACGCTGATCGATCGCGCCAAGGCCGCCGGGGTGCGCACGATTTTCTATCAGCCGCAGTATGCCGACAAAAGCGCCCGCGCCATCGCCGCCGCGATCGGGGGCGACGTGAAACCGATGGACGAACTGGCCGGCGACTATGTGGCGAACCTGCACCGCATGGCCGACGACCTGGTGCGGTCGTTCGGCGGGAACACGAACTGATCGCACCGTGCAGCGCCCGGCGGCAAGCCGTCGCAGCCCGATCGGCCGTCGGCATACCTGGAAGCGTCATGTGACTGCGGCTCAAGCTGCCATCGACGTGCGCGGCGTATCGTTCGGCTACGACGATGATCTCGTGCTCAGCGACGTTTCGCTGATGCTGCCGCGCGGCGACTTTGCCTGCATGATCGGCCCGAACGGCGGGGGCAAGACGACGCTGCTGAAGCTGATGCTCGGGCTGCTGACGCCGCAGCAGGGGGAGATTCGCGTGCTGGGTCGGCCGCCGGTCGCGGCCCGGCGGCGGATCGGCTATGTGCCGCAGTATGCGCAGTATGACGCCTCGTTTCCGGTCGCCGTCAGCGACGTGGTGCTGATGGGGCGGCCGCGCGGCGGACGGTGGTTCGGGGAGGGGGCGCGGCGCGACCGGGCGGCCGTGGCGGCAGCGCTGGCCGAAGTGGGGCTGGCGGAATTCGGTGCTCGGCCGTTTTCAGCGCTTTCCGGCGGTCAGCGGCAGCGCGTGCTGATCGCGCGGGCCCTGGCGTGCGAGCCCGAGCTGCTGCTGCTGGACGAGCCGACTTCGAATCTGGATCAGCGGGTGGAGGATGAATTCTACGCGCTGCTGCAGCATCTGAACGCGCGGTTGACGATCGTGCTGGTGTCTCATGACCTGAGCGTGGTGTCGCAGTTCGTGAGGACAGCCGTGTGCGTCAATCGCTCGATCATGGTGCACCAGACCGGGGCGCTGACGGGGGATGCGATTGCAGCGCTGTACGGGCACAGCGTGCGAATGGTGCGGCACGATCACTCGGGGCACTCTCACGGGCATGGTCATGTTCACGGGCCGGGGTGTCGGCATGATGGCGCGTAGGCCGGTTGGATTTCCCCGGCGGGCAGGTCGGAGACCAGCGGAGACAGACACCGGTCTTCAGACCGGTGTCACAATGCAGGCGGTCTGCGGATCGGTGCAACGGATGGCCTTGAGATCGGCGGCTGGGGCGCTTTGAGCCTCGCAGGCGAGAGTTGGTGAGAGCTGCGTGTACGAATTTCTGACGGCGCTGATGCAGTACCCGTTTCTGCAGATCGCCCTGCTTACCGGGGTGCTTTGCAGCGTGGCCTGCGGCGTGATCGGCACGTATGTCGTCACCCGCCGCATCACGTACATCGCCGGCAGCATCGCCCATTGCGTGCTGGGCGGCATGGCCGCGGCCCGCTACTTCGCCGTGATGCACGGATGGAAAATCTACATCCCCTTCAGCGGCTGGTCGCCGCTGCATCCGCTGCACGGGGCGATCGTGGTCGCGCTGCTGGCGGCGATCATCATCGGCCTGGTCAGCCTGCGGGCCAGGCAGCGCGAGGACACGGTCATCGGCGCGATCTGGGCGATCGGAATGGCCGCCGGGGCGGTGTTCATCTTTAAGACGGACGGCTACAACGCCGATTTGATGAGCTACCTGTTCGGCAGCATCCTGATGGTCAGCCCGGGCGAGTTGTGGCTGATCGCGGGTCTCGACGTGCTGGTGGTCGCCGTCGCGATCGTCTTCTACCGGCAATTCCTGGCGGTCTGTTTCGACGAGGAGTTCGCCCGGCTGCGCGGCATTCCCGTCGAGTTCTTCTACCTGCTGCTGCTGTGCCTGACGGCGCTGACCGTCGTTCTGCTCGTGACGGTCGTGGGCATTGTGCTGGTCATCGCCCTGCTGACGCTGCCCGTGGCGATCGCCAGCCACTTCGCGCACCGGCTCTGGCAGGTCATGGTGCTATCGGCACTGCTGAGCATGGTGTTCGCTGTGGCGGGGTTGGCGCTGAGCTACGGGCCCAACCTGCCGGCCGGCGCGACCACGATCCTGCTCGCGGGCGGCGCGTATCTGCTGGTGGCGATCGGGGCGAATGTGCCGCTCCGGCGGCGGCGGCGCGCGGTGCTGCCCAGTCGCTGAGTTCACCACGCGATCGCCACCGCTTCCCCGCCGATGAAAAGAAGCCCCGGGTGCACGCCGGCCAGCGGCCGAGTGCACCCAGGGCGGTGAGCGGTCTCTTCGTCTGA
This sequence comes from uncultured Planctomycetales bacterium, assembly GCA_964631045.1. GTDB lineage: Bacteria > Planctomycetota > Phycisphaerae > UBA1845 > Fen-1342 > CAZVWB01. The sequence goes on along the minus strand of CAZVWB010000011.1, from coordinate 95,191 downwards.
ACGCCTTCGCTGCGACAAGCCGACTGCCGGCGACCCTGAAGCTCGCGAGGTTCGCTCTGTGCGGGTGTTCAACCCGCCGGCGGGAGGAATCTTCATCTCCCGGTCCGAGACTTCATCGCCGCCAGACTGGCAGCGCTCGGCGCCGCAGCGTCCCGATCAACCGACTACGGGCACGGCGGGCAGCCGACGAACAGGCAATCCAGCAGCGCGTCGATGTCGAAGAAATCGACCGTGCCGTCGCAGTTCGCATCGGCCGCGCACAGGTTGCCGCCGCAGAACGTCGTGATGTATGCCGGCTGGTCGAACAGCGCCAGCAGGAACGGGTCGATGTCGAAGAAGTCGAGCGTGCCATCGCAATTCGCGTCGCCGCGACCGCCGGGGCACGGCGGCGGGGTCCACGGCCACGGTGCGATCTGCCCGCGCAGCTCGCCGCCGCCGAACATGACGGAGTGGATGTTGATGTAGGTCAGGCCGGCGAGCACGTTGGCCGCGTTCGCCGCGCCGTAGATCCACTGACCGAGCTTGCGCGGGCCGGCCGGCAGGGCGACCAGCACGCCGGCGGGCGCGCCCGGCGGCGCGAAGCCGTGGATGTGCCGGACGGTCTCAGCGGAGGACATGTTCGCGAAGGCGATGTCGTAACCCATCGTGTTGGTGGCCTCGTCGAACGAGATCAGGCCGCAGCCCGCGCCCGTGGTGATCGGCACCGGCGGGACTTCCTGCTGCGCGTCCATCGGGGCGACGGTGGTGACGATCTGCCCGCGAATCTCGCCATTCGGGAACGCGTTGGTGTGGATGTTGACATACGTCATGCCGGCGCAGATCTGGCGCTCCAGCGCCTGTGGGTAGTTCCAGACGCCGATCTTGGGGTTGCCCGCCGGCAGCGGAACCAGCACTCCCGCGGGCGCGGTGTGCAGCGCCAGGCCGTGAATGTGCGCGGCAGTCTCAGCGCCGACCAGACCGCCATAGGCGATGTAGTAGGTCAGCGTGTTCGCGGTGGTGTCGATCATGAAGAGGCCGAAGCCGGTGGCGGGCGTCGCGACCGCGGGCGTCTCCTGCTGGCCGTCGATGCGGGCGACCGCACTGACGATCTGGCCGCGAATCTCGCCGTTGGGAAAGCCGGCCGAGTGCAGGTTGAAGTACGCATTGCCGGAGAGGATCGCGTTCAGCACCGGCGGGGCGGCGACGAAGCTGCCGACCTTGGGGTTGCCCAGCGGCAGTGCGACCAGAACGCCGGCGGGCACGCCCGGGCCGGCTGCGCCGTGAATGTGGGCTGCGGCTTCTGCACCGGTAAGCCCCGTGAACGAAACGCGATAGCTGACCGTGCTCGTGGGAATATCGACGATGACGACGGCGCAGCCGAAGGCGTTCGAGCCGACCACCGGGGGCGTCTCCTGCCCGGGGGTCAGCAAGGCGACGAAGCAGCGACGCTGCTGCGCGCCGGCCGACGCCACGAGCGCCAGCACGGCGATGGCGGCGGCGAAGCGGGCGCAGCCGCTCGCGCCGAATGTCGAACACTTTGAAAACAGACGCTGGGTGTGCATTCCTAGCCTCCATCAGACTTGAATTGAACCGATTCCGGGCATCGCGGCGAACTGCCGCAGTCAGACGGCCCGAACGACATTGACGGTGTATGTTTTACGTCTGCATCTTGGGGCCGGATTGCAGAAATTACCAGATCATTTTGCCATCGCCGGGCGCGGATTGTGACTCGCATCACACTTTGCGCGGCTTCCAGGGCGCCCGTCATGCTCGCGGGCGCGCCAACAAACCGCCCTGAAAGAAGTTGTGTACCGGGCAGCCTCGGCCGCGTGCGATCGAAAAGAGTGGGTAGAAGCCCGCGCCGACCGCCCTTACCATGCCGCGGCATGCCGATCGTCGTCCAGAAATTCGGCGGAACGAGCGTCGCGGATGCCTATCGCATTCACCTGGCGGCCCGCCGGGCGATTCGCGCCAAGCTGGGCGGCAACCAGGTCGTGCTGGTCGTTTCGGCGATGGGGCACACGACCGATCGGCTGATCGAGCTGGCCGGGCAGGTCAGCCGCAAGCCGCACAAGCGCGAGATGGACATGCTGCTGGCGACCGGCGAGCAGGTCAGCATCGCGCTGATGGCCATGGCGATCCACGAAGCCGGGCACGACGCGATCAGCATGACCGGCGCGCAGATCGGCATGCTGACCGACAGCGCCCATACGGCCGCGCGGATTCGCTCGATCGACGACCGCCGCATCCGCGAGAAACTGGAGCAGGGCCGGATCGTGATCGTCGCGGGGTTTCAGGGCGTGAACGACGACTTCGACATTACGACGCTGGGCCGCGGCGGCAGCGACACGACGGCCGTGGCGATCGCCGCGGCGTTGCGGGCGGACATGTGCGAGATCTACACGGACGTGGACGGGGTGTTTACGACCGACCCGCGCATCGTGCCGCAGGCCCGCAAGATCGACGCCATCAGCTATGACGAGATGCTCGAGCTCGCCAGCCTGGGCGCCGGCGTGATGCACCCGCGCTCGATCGAATTCGGCAAGAAGTACGGCGTGGTGATCCACGTTCGCAGCAGCTTCACCGACAATCCGGGAACGTTGATCATGAGCGAACCCAAGGGCATGGAGGACGTGGTCGTCCGCGGCTGCACGCTGAAGCGCGAGGTCGGCCGCGTGACCTTCATCGGACTGCCCAATCAGCCCGCAGTCGCCGCGACGATCTTCGACGAAATCGCCGGGCGGCAGATCATCGTCGATGACATCATCCAGAACGTGCACGACGGCGGGCGGAAGGTGACGATTTCGTGCACTGTCGAGGGCAAGGACATCGGCGAAGCCGCCGCCGTGGCGCAGCTCATCGCCCAACGACACGGCGCCGCCAGCGCGGAAGTCGACGACCAGCTTTCGCGGTTGAGCGTGGTCGGCATCGGCATGCGTTCGCATAGCGGCGTGGCGGCGCGGATGTTCCGGGCCCTGGCCGATCAGCACATCAACATCGAGAACATCTCGACCAGCGAGATCGTCATCAGCGTGCTGGTGAAACGCAGCGAAGCCGAGCGCGCCTTGCAGGCGGTGCATGCGGCGTTCGACCTGGCGGCCGCGCGCGATTAGTGTAGGCAGACATGCTGTTCGCATCATGAACTGGGTGGGGTGGGCATCCTGCCCGCCCGAGATTGTCGACGCAGCGGACAGAATGCCTACTCCACCTATGATGCTCTGTTCCTACGCCAGCGAAACGCGCGCCGCCGCAGGCGCGCAGCCCAGAAACGAGAGACCGTAGTGTCCAACGCACCCCGTGACGCTTCGTATCGCCCCGCGGCCGAAGAGGCCTGGCGAATGTTCCGCATCCTGGGCGAGTTCGTGGATGGCTTCGACACGCTGTCGGGGCTCGGCCCGGCGGTGTCGGTCTTCGGCTCCGCCCGCACGTCGCCGGACAATCCGTACTACCGGCAGGCGGTCGAACTGTCGGCCCGGCTGGTGCAGAGCGGTTTCGCGGTGATCACCGGCGGCGGACCGGGGATCATGGAGGCGGGAAACAAGGGCGCGGCCGAGGCGGGCGGGGCGAGCGTCGGGCTGAACATCGCGCTGCCGCACGAGCAGGTTTCGAACAAGTACCAGAACATCGCGGTCGATTTTCACTATTTTTTCGCCCGCAAGGTGATGTTCGTGAAGTACGCGGTGGCGTTCGTGTGCTTCCCCGGCGGCTTCGGCACGCTCGACGAGTTTTTCGAGAGTATGACGCTGATTCAAACGGGCAAGGCGCCGCCGATGCAGATCGTGTTGATCGGCCGCGAGTTCTGGCAGCCGCTGGCGGAGTGGATGCGCGGGACGCTGCTGGAGCGCTTCCGGACGATTTCGCCGGAGGACATGGACCTGTTCCGAATCACCGACGACATTGAGGAAGCGGTGCGCTGGGTGAGCGCGCACTATGCGGCGAATCGCGAACTGGCCGGGCAGCCCAGTCCGGCGGAGGAGGCCACGCGGCCGCCGGCACAGCGCGTGACGGCCGAGGGGACGCGCTATGGCGTTGCTCCGCGGCTGCGCGGGCCACGGAAGGAGTGAGCCCGGCGGGCGGCGTCAGCGGGTCAGAAAACCAGCGGGTCGGGGAATCAGCAGGTCGGAGACCTGCTGAAGCAGTCACCGGTCTTCAGACCGGTGCCACAGGAAGCCGGGGCGGAGACCCGGGTGGGGCGGGCATTCTGCCCGCCCGTCGGCGGCTGATCGCGGAGGTGGACCGGCGATGTCTGAGACCCTGGCCACGCCCAAAGCCCCGCGCGGCCGCGTTCTCGTGGTCGATGACGAACCGCTCAAGCGAATCACACTCCAGATCGAGCTGACCGACGCCGGCTATGAAGTGGCCGATGCGGCCGACGCTGTTTCCGCGATGCGGATCTTCGATTCGCGCCCGATCGACGTGGTCGTGACCGACGTTCGCATGAGCGGGCCGAGCGGCCTCGACCTGCTGGCGCACGTCAAAAAGTCGCGGCCCGAAGTGGTCGTGATCCTGATGACCGCCTACGCCACGGTCGACACCGCCGTGCTGGCCATGAAACGCGGCGCGTACGACTACATCACCAAGCCGTTCACCACGCAGGAGCTGATCGCCCGGCTGGAGCAGGTGGCGGAGGCCGCGGGCCCGCCGGCGGGCGAAGTCGAGATGCTCGGCCGGCTGGTGGCCCGCAGCGCGGCGATGAAGCGCTGCTTCGCCCAGGTTCGCGCGGTGGCCGACAGCGAGCGCACCATCCTGCTGTGCGGCGAAAGCGGCACCGGCAAGGAGCTGGTGGCCGAGGCGATTCACAATCTCAGCCGCCGGGTCGAGAAGCCGTTCATCCGGCTGAGCTGCGCCGCGCTGACGCCGGGCGCGCTCGAAAGCGAGCTCTTCGGCCACGAGGCCGGCGCGATCGCCGGGGTCACGCGGGCCAAGGCCGGCCGCTTCGAGCTGGCCAACGGCGGCACCATGCTGCTCGACGAAGTCGACGACATGCCGCTGGACGTGCAGGTGCGGCTGCTGCGGGCGGTGGAGACGCAGGAGTTTCAGCGAGTCGGCGGGGAGGCGCCGCTGCGCGTCGACGTGCGGCTGATCTGTGCGACCAAGCACGACCTGCTGCGGCTGGTGCGCGAAGGCCGCTTTCGCGAAGACCTCTACTATCGCCTGAACGTCATCAATCTGACCGTCCCGCCGCTGCGGACGCGGAGCGACGACATCGCCGTGCTGGTGCAGCACTTCATCGAGAAGCACGCGGCGCTGGTGGAGAACCGCCGCGTGAGCGTCTCGCCGCACACGCTCGACGAGCTGCTGCGGCACGCCTGGCCCGGCAACGTGCGCGAGCTGGAGCACGTCATCGAGCGGGCGCTGGCGTTCTGCGCCGGGGACGAAATTCGGCCGGAGCACGTCCTGCCGCGTCTCTCGGGCGAGACGCCGCCGATCGACGCACCGCCGGCGGAGACGATGCTGTCGGGCGCGGCGGGCCTGACGGAGACGATCGCGGACATCGAGAAGCGCATGATTCTGATGGCGCTCAAGCAGAGCGACGGGAACCAGGCGCGGGCGGCGCAGCGGCTGGGCATCCCGCGGACGACGCTGCGGGACAAAATGGCGCGGTATAGCATTCCGGTGACGTAGACGGCCGACCCCGGCCGTGGCGCCTTCCGCGATCACCTCATCATCAGAAGCGTCGAGAGCGGCAGCGAGACGATCCGCGGATCGTCGCTCGCCGCGGCGTCATCGAGCGTAACCAGAATGCCGAACGGCGCGTGGTAGTGCGGTTTGTCGATGAAGGACCGCAGGCCGGTCTGGTCGGCATGGGTGATCGACCGGCGGTACTTGACCTCGATCGGCAGGCGTTGCTCGCCGATCGTGAGCACGTAGTCGACTTCCGGCTCGGCGCCGCGTTCCGGGAAGTGCGCCACGTCGAGCGCCAGGATCGACCGGAAGAAGTACCCCGTGGCGCTGTCCGCGACGCGCCCGGCCAGGTCGAACAGTTCCGGCGACTGCCGCAGCGCGCGGGGATCGAGCGGGATAGCCTCCTGCAGCCAGGCAGCCCGCAGCGCGTGATCGCACAGGCAGAGCTTCGCCGGCCCGCGCTTGCGCTTCAGCCGCAGTTCGAGCGGTTCGATCAGCCGAAGCAGCAGCGTTCCGTCGAGAAAGCGCAGATACGCGAGTACGCGCTGCCAGCCGATGTTTGCCTTCAGCGTCGTCCGCAGCTCTTCAAGATAGAGCGCCTGGCTTGGCGACTGGCCGATGTATCGGCACGCCAGGCGGAAGATCTCGGCCAGGAGGGTTTCATCCCGCTTCTGCCCGCGCGGCCCCATCCGCAGGTCATGCTGAATCGCGCGCTTCACTACGGTCTCGACCAGAAAGTCCGCGACCCGCTCCCACGGTTCGTCGGCGCGGGCGTGCGCGACGGGATAAGCACCGCGGGCCGAGAACGCTGCGAACGCGGCGGCACGCGGTTCGCGGTGCTTCTCGCCGAATGCCCGCAGCTCCTGCCAGAACAACCGGTCTCGCAGCGCGCCCGGTCCGTTGGGCGCCAGCGGGGGCGGTATCGCGGCGAGACCTTGAAACGTCGCGATCTCGCGGAGCAGCAAGGGACCGATCTCGATCGTCGACACCCGGCCGGCCAGGCTGTCGCGCCCGGCTTCGATTCGCAGGGCGGAACTACCGGTCACCAAAGCGCGCACCGGGTGCATGTCGACCAGGTGCTTGAGCTGCGGCGCCCAGTCTGCCAGATTCTGCACTTCATCCAGAAAAATGAAGGCGTGCCGGTCCTGCAGCGCCGCGGCATTCAGCGACATCCCGAGCACGGCGTCGGCATACCACAGGCACACGTCGAGAATCGGCGTCGTTAGCCGCCGCAGATCCGGCAGGTCATCGAACTGGACACGGAAGATGCGCTGCGGATCGACGCCATCGGCGAGCAACTGCTCGATCAATTGGTTCAGCAGCGTCGATTTTCCGACCTGTCGCGGGCCGCGCAGGACCGTGGCCGGCGCCAGGCCGCTTCGCAGCGATCGCGCGAGCGGCTCGAACACCCAGCGGCGGATGCGCGGCACATTGGCCTGGTGCTCGCCCCGCCACCAGGGATTGGCGGCGCGCAGCAGGCGTTCGATGCCTCGCGGGCGCAGGTCGTCGAACGTGAGCTGCCGCATCACGCCTACCCTTCGTCGTCGCGGCGCGCCTCCGGCCGCTGCAGCGGAAACAGCAGCACCTCGCCGATGCTCTCGCTCCCGGTCAGCAGCATGCAGAGCCGGTCGATGCCGATTCCCAGGCCGCCGGCCGGCGGCCTGCCGTACTCCAGAGTTTCGATGAAGTCCTCGTCCATGACCGCCATCGTCTCGTCGGGTCCGCCAGCATCGCGCACGCTGGAGAGAGTCGTTTCTCGACGCTGTTAGTCCGTATGTCCCTCGCGCAGCAACGCGACGAAACCGGCTTGTTCAAAGTGACGAACCGACGTGAGCGCCTCCGTGATTCCACGTTCGAGCATTACGACGAACGAGATGCAATCGGTGAGCGACCACGACTTGTCGTTTCTCTCTGCGTAGAATTTGCAGCCTTGGTCGAACAGTTCCGTGGAGGCCGGCACGATCTCTACGGATCGGGCGCGACGCAAGGACCGAACCAGGCCGAGGAAGGTGGGTCGGTTCGGCGGGCTTGAAAAACCGTCCGCCACCTCGGTCAGCACCCACTCGGTCGTCACGATGCGGCGTCGTTGTGCCTGCAGTTCGCGCGCCTTGGAGTGAAAGGCATCGTTCGCGCTGAAGAGCGCAAAACAGTGCGCGGGATCCGCAAAGCACGTTTTCATCTACGCGGATGACCATGCAGATAATGGTCGTGATTTTCGGAGAAGTCCGGCGGAAGATCGGTGACGCTGCCGGCGAGATTCAGAAGTTCGTCTGACAGCCGTTGAGCGTCAAGCTCAAGCGGGTCCTCGAGGCGAATCGTCACGCTGGCCCCTTCCAGGGGCTTCAGGTCGTTTTCGACGAGGAACTGTCCATTGTGAATGCGGCCTTTGAACACGGCGCAGGACTGTCCGAAAAGCGAGCGGATCTCCGCGATCGCCGCCGCATCCGCCGGCTGCGAAGTCAGAAGGTCGGCGTCGGACAGTGCTCGAACCTCGCCCACCGTCCGAACTCCCAGACCCATGAGCAACTTTCGCGCGCGGAGGCTTAGTTCCGGGTGGTTTGCGATCTCATCCGAGTCCGGAATCCAAGCGGGGTTTTCCACGTTCGCCTCGCATTGTGCTCGCGACTCTCCCCATGATATCCGGGAGTCGCCGACTTCTGAACCTATTCGTCTGACCTCGCGGGCGCACCGAAGTTGTCTGGCGGGGTCATCGCCGGGTCCGCTCGCCGCTGCAGCGGAAACAGCAGCACTTCGCGGATGCTCTCGCTGCCGGTCAGCAGCATGCAGAGTCGGTCGATGCCGATTCCCAGGCCGCCGGCCGGGGGCATGCCGTATTCCAGCGCTTCGACGAAGTCCTCGTCCATGACCGCCATCGTCTCGTCGCCCTCGCCGCGGAGCTGGGCGCTGAACGTCTCGTGCTGCACCTTTGGGTCGTTCAGCTCGCTGTAGGCGTTGCCCATCTCCATGCCGTTCACGAAACACTCGAACCGCAGGGCGAAACGCGGATCGTCCGGCGAGCGCTTCGTTAGCGGGCAGAGCGGCGCTGGATAGTCGATCACGAACGTCGGGTTGACGAGTTTGTCCTCCACGTAGTGCTCGAACAGCGCGCCCACCACCACCGCGTCATCCGCCCGGGCCGGGTCGAGCGCGATCGCCTTGCGGCGGTGCAGCTCCGCGGCCCGCGCGCGGACGCCCGCCGCGTCGTCGATCGCGATGCCGACGTGCTCGCGAAACAGGTCGGCGTAGCGCCGCCGCGGCCACGGCGGCGTGTAGTCGATCAAGCGCTCGCCGAAGCGGATCGCGTAGGACCCGATCACGTCGCGGGCCGCCCCGGCGATGATCGCCTCGGTGATGTCCATCATGTCGTGATAGTCGCCGTACGCCTGGTACAGCTCCAGCATGGTGAACTCGGGGTTGTGCCGCGGGCTGATGCCCTCGTTGCGGAAGCAGCGGGCGAACTCGTACACGCGCTCCAGCCCGCCCACCAGGCAGCGCTTCAGGTAGAGCTCCGGGCTGATCCGCAGATACAGCTTCATGTCCAGCGCGTTGTGGTGCGTCGTAAACGGCCGCGCCGCAGCGCCGCCGTAGATCGGCTGCAGCACCGGCGTCTCGACCTCGATGAAGCCGCGCTGCCGCAGCACGCCGCGGATGTAGTCGATGATCCGCGCTCGCAGGACGAACTGCTTCTGGCTGTCGGGGTTGCTGAGCAGATCGGCGTAGCGGCGGCGATAGCGAGCCTCAACATCGGTCAGGCCGTGCCACTTCTCCGCCGGCGGCCGCACCGCCTTGCTCAGCAGGCGAAAGTGCGTGACCCATAGCGTCAGCTCGCCGGTTTTCGTCCGCCCAAGCCGCCCCGCAGCACCGACGATGTCGCCCAGGTCAAGCTGTTTGGCCAATTGCCACGCGACGACGCCGGGCGGGAACGGCATCTCGCCGGCGCTGCGCGCTGCACCGTCGGCGTGGTTTGCCGGCCCGTCGGCGAGTGCGGTCGCGCCGCCGGTCGCCTCCTCGACCATCTTCTTCGAGAGCGCCCACTGCAAATCGCCGGTCCAGTCGCGGACGGTCATGAAGATCAGCTTGCCGGTGTCGCGGAAGAGCGCGACCCGCCCCGCGGCCCGAAACGCCGCCGGCCGGCCCGAGGCCGCGTCGAGTATCTGCCCCGGCTCGATGCCGAGCGACTCGCCCGCAGCACGAATCGCCCCATTGGCGACGACGCCGGTGAAGCGCGAACCATACGGGTCCGCCCCCAGCGCCCGAGCCGCCGCTAGCTTCGCCTTCCGATCCTGAATCTGATCGCTCATATGGGGGTCGGAGTGTAATGCCTTCGATACGGCGCGGCGAGAGAGCATGAAGAAAGAGCGAAGTGCGAAGAGCGAAGAGCGAAGAGCGAGGCGGAAAACGCGCGCGGCCGAGGATCGGGGCGAGAGAGCGAGTCGCGAGTAGCGAGTGGCGCCTGGCGGATGGCGAATGACGGATTGCGGCCGCATGGCACATGGCGCGTGGCGAAGAGGCGCTGCAAAGCCGCTTCGCCGGCGGCTCGCGCAGACTGAAGCTGGTGTCGCCCGCCCCGCGACTCCTTCCCACCTGCGCAACTCTGTCCCGCTCTTCGCCCTTCTTCGTTCCGCCCCGGTCTTCTCGCTTCGCGCTTCTCCGCTCCGACTCGCTCTTCGAGCTTTGCACTTCGCTCTTCTCTCTTCGCTACTCGCTACTCGCAATTTCCCCTTATCCTCCCCCCATGCCCGCGCGGCTCGTCATCCTCGGCTCCGGCACTTCGCACGGCGTGCCCATGATCGCCTGCGACTGCGCGGTCTGCACCTCCGGCGACCCGCGCGACCGCCGCACGCGCGCCAGCGCCGCGTTTCAGGTCGACGGCCGCACCCTGCTGATCGACACCGGGCCCGAACTCCGCCTGCAATGCGTCGCCTGCGACATTCGCCGCATCGATGCGGTGCTCTACACCCATCACCACGCCGACCACGTCGTCGGCCTCGATGACGTTCGCCGCTTCAACTGGATCAACGGCGGCCCGCTGCCGGTCTATGCCAACGGCGAGACCCTCGATCGGCTCACGCGGATGTTCGATTACGCCTTCTTCGACGATCCGGACTATCCCAGCGCCAAGCCGCAACTGGCGCCGCAGCGCATCGACGGGCCGTTCGAGGTCGCCGGCGTGGCCGTCACCCCGATCCCCTACCTGCACGGCCCGCTGCCGGTGCTCGGCTTTCGCGTCGGCCGCATTGCATACTGCCCCGACTGCAACTTCATCCCCGACGCGTCGCGCCCGCTGCTGCGCGACCTCGACGTGCTCGTGCTCAACGCCCTGCGCCACCGCCCGCACCCGACGCACTTCACGCTGGAGCAGGCGATCGAGGAGGCCCGGCGGATCGGGGCGCGGCGCACCTACTTCACGCACATGGCCCACGAACTGCCGCACGCCGCGACGGACGCGGCACTGCCTCCCGGCATGGCCCTGGCCTATGACGGACTGATCTGCGAAGAGTCGTAGCCCCGCGCGGGCTGCTTGGCGGGGCGGCGGCCGCTGGACGACACCGACCTGATGATTCTCATGGAGCGTCCGCAAAGCCGTGGTGGGGGCTTCGGGCGCGGGTTCCGCGGAGTCGCCCGGTGAAGCGACTCAGAAACATCGGTAATTGTCTCGTCGTTGCGGTTAGCGGATCGCACAGGCCGGAGAGCCGTGAGCTCTTGGGCTTCACTCACTTGCGTGAGCCGTTCGCGAGCCCTTTGGGTGGGAAGGATGCCCGCCCCACCCCAAAGACTCACAGGCCGGAGGCCTTTGATCCCCATGCGGGAAACGCGCGGTTGGTCTGGGGCGAGAGGCTAGGCGCTGACGTGTCGGCGGCGGCTGATCTGATCGCGGATGCGGGCGGCTTCTTCGTAGTCCTCGCGCTCCAGCGCCGCCCGAAGCTGCCACTGCAGCCGGACGGGCTCGTCGGCGGGCATCCGCTCGAACACCTCGTCGCGCAGGCGGCTCAGGACGACGATCTCCGGCGGCGGATCGGCGGCTTCCTCCGCGTCCTCGTGCATGGCGCGGATCAGCTCGATGCCGTGTTCGACCAGCAGGAGCGCATCGCTATACAGCTCGCTGCGCAGCGCGCGATAAACTTTCGCACGCGAGTTCATCATCTGCACGTATGGGCGCTGCGGCAGCAGGGCCGCGCGGTCCTGCGCGGTCGCGGCGTGTTCCTGGCAGAAGTCGATCAGCCGCAGGTTGCGGCCGGTGTCGTGCTCGACCGCGTCGAACTCCTCGAGCACGAAGCACGACAGGTAGCGCTGGTAGTAGAGATAACCCTCATGTCGCAGGTCGCGGCACTGCTCGGGGGTCAGCGTGAACTCGGTCTCGTCGCCGTGTACGCGTTTGTGCATCGCCAGGCGCTGCTCGTGATACTCCAGTAGCGAACCGGCGCCATAGGGCCGGCGGCCGTCCGGCCGGCCGCTGGTTTCGATTTGCAGCACGCCGAGGTCGATCCGCGTCTGAATCTTCTCCCGGCCGTCGCGCCCGACGATCTTGCGGCACGAGATCTTGCCGGGTTCGTAATCCCAGCCGTCGAGGATGGTTCGCAGGTCGCGTATCATCACAACCGGCGTATCGACCGACTTCCGCGCTCGAATCACTTTCCCGGGACGATGTATGCGGGTTATCGCCGGACGGCTGCGCGGTTCGCCCCTGGACGCCCCCGAGGGCCGCACCACGCGTCCGATCACCGATCGGGTGAAGGAAGCGCTGTTCAGTATTCTCGGACATCGCCTGGGGACGTTGGGCGAACTGCCGCCGGTCGCGGTGCTGGATTTGTTCGCCGGCAGCGGGGCGCTGGGGATCGAGAGCCTGTCGCGCGGGGCGGCTTCGTGCTTGTTTGTGGAGCGCGACCGGACGGCGTTGCGGGCGCTGCGGGCAAATCTTGCACGGCTGAAACTGGGCGAGATCGCGCGTGTGGGGATCGAGAATGCGTGGACGATGCGCATTCCGGCGGCTGCCGGCGGATATGGGTTGATCTTTGTCGACCCGCCGTATCCGGATGCGGTCGACTCGCTGCGGGTGGTGGATCTGCTGGAGCGGGCGGCGGCGGCGCTGTCGCCGGAGGGCTGGCTGGCCTTCCGGCATGATGCGCGGCAGCCGTTAGCGCTGACCGGCCTGCGCGGGCTGGTCTGCGACGATGAGCGGCAGTACCGGCGGATGGAGCTGATGTTGTTCCGTCGTGCGAGCGGCGGGGAGGAAGCGCCGGCTCCTTGAGTCGGTTATGGCGACGGACGAGTCGAAGACCCGGCGAGACGGTCATCGGTCGGCAGACCGGTGCCACAAGATTCGGCAAGACGGTCACCGGTCGGCAGACCGGTGCCACAAGAATCGGCACAACAGTCAACGGTCTTCATACCTTGATGTTACCCACAATTCAGTTGCTCGATCTTCGACCGCGAAGGGGTCGCGGGTTGTAGCCACGGATGGAGTCGACGCGCAGCGGCGACGGAACCCGTGGCAGTCGTTTCGAGGCGTCTTCGCCCCAGCGGGGCGAAGGAGACTGCGCGACCGGTCCTTCCACCGCAGCAACGCTCCCGCCGCCCCTGCCGGGGCGGAGACCGCACATGACGCTCGATCCACGGGTTGCGCTTCGGCCCGCGGCCTTCGCTCCACCCGTGGCTACAGTCCCGCGTCCCTTCGGGACTAGTCGCAGGAAACCGGACGCGCTCCGAACAATTGTGGGTAACAGCAAGTCCTCAGACCTGTGCCATACTGGTCGGCTATCCCGGCTGGGCCGAAGCATCGCCCTGTGCGGCATCGTCCCGCAGCGTGCGGTTGCGCCACAGCGAAGCCAGCACGGCGATGGTCAGCACCACGCCGATGACGCCCAGCGACATCTCGATGGGAATCTTGTACTCCACGCCGGTGACGGCCTTGTACGCCGCCTGATAGAACATCTTACCGCCGATGAACACCAGAATGCCGGCCAGGCCGTACGTCAGGTAGTGGAACATCTTCATGAAGCCCGCCAGCGCGAAATACAGCGCCCGCAGCCCCAGAATCGCAAAGACGTTCGAGGTGTAGACGATGAACGTGTCCTGTGTGATGATCAGGATCGCCGGAATCGAGTCCACCGCGAAAATCACGTCGGTGGTCTCGACGAAAATCAGCACTAGAAAAAGCGGCGTCGCGGCCAGCCGGCCCGCCTGCCGCACGAAGAACTTCTCGCCCTGATATTCCTTCGTGACCGGCATGATGCGCCGCACCAGCCTGATGATCGGGTTCTTTTCCGGGTCGATCTCCTTACCCTTGGCCCAGATCATCTTGATACCGGTCACGATCAGCAGAACGGCGAAAAAGTACAGCGTCCACTCGAACTGATGAATCAGCCACGTGCCCGACAGGATGAAGATGGCGCGGAACACCAGGGCGCCGAGGATGCCGTAGAACAGCACCTTGTGCTGATACGCCGGCGGCACGGCGAAGTACGTGAAGATCATCGCGAAGACGAAGACGTTGTCGACGCTCAGCGATTTCTCCACCAGATAGCCGACCAGAAACTCCTTGGCCCGCACCGCCCGCTCGTCCGGCGCGTATGGACCGAACCAGCCGAGCAGAATTCCGAGGTTGAACAGCAGCGCGAGGCCGATCCAGACCACGCTCCAACTGATCGCCTCCTTGAATTTGACTTCGTGCGCCTTGCGATGAAACACGCCCAGATCGAGCGCCAGCATCAGGAGCACGAATACGTTAAAGCCGATCCACCATGTCATCGGCTTCGCCAGCTCCGTGGCGAGTGTTATCTCTGCGAGCATCGACGGTTCCCACAAATTATGTACGGACGGTGCGCAGACCGACCACGCAGTCGGCCCATCGCCGCCGCTCCCGCGGCTGACTCATCTATTCCGACAAAACCCACGCCGCCGGCCGCGCCGCCCCGGGGAGGGGTGGCGGCGGCGGAGTAGCTGGCTCCGCCGCCGCCGGGGTGTGGGAACACACGGTCAGTCGAAGTCGAACAGCTCGCCCCAGAACGACTTCTTGCGTTTGTGGGGATAGGGCTGATTCGGATGCTGGCCCTGCGGCGGCTGGCTGCGGTAATCGCGGCGACGATCATCGTCGTCGTCGTCGTCGTGTTCGTCGCGACCTGCGCCGGACGCGGCCCGCTCGATGATCTTGTCGAGTTCGCCGCGGTCGAGCCAGACGCCGCGGCAACTCGGGCAGTAGTCGATCTCGATGCCGCTACGGTCGCTGATCTTCAGCTCCGTGACGCACGACGGGCAGTTCATGACTCCGCTCCTTCCGCCCGCGGGCGGCGTCAGTCCGTTTCCGCAGCGGGCGCAGAAGCGCGCCTCGCCGCCGTTCTCCTGCCCGCAGCCCGTGCAACGCCGCACGGCGGGGCGCGTTCGATCTCTCACCGCGGCTCTTTGCACGGCAAATCTCCCTGTAGGGTGTCCGGTTCCAGCAACACGCGCCTAGCGACCCACGCGGGCGAAGACGCCCATGGCATTGGCCTGCTGCTCCAGCGCCGCGATGCGTTTCTCCGTCGCCGGGTGCGTGCTGAACAGCGAGGCCATCATGGCGCCCGCCGACAGCGGGTTGACGATGTACAGGCTGTTGAACGCCGGGTTCGTTTCGGTCGGAATCGCCTCGTTGCGGCGCTCCAGCCGGGCCAGGGCGCTGGCCAGTTGCAGCGGATTGCCGCACAGCTCGCCGGCGTAGTGATCCGCGGCGAATTCGCGCTGCCGCGAGATCGCCGACTGAATCAGCAAAGCGGCGATCGGCGCCAGCAGCACCGCGACGATCGCGCCGACGGCCGCGAACGGGCTCTGGTGTTCGCCGTCGCGATTGCCGCCGCCGCCCATGAACATCAGCATGTAGCCGGCGTAGCTGATCACGCCCGCCATGACTGCGGCGATCGTGGCGGTCAGCACGTCGCGGTGGCGGATGTGCGCCAGCTCGTGCGCCATGACGGCCTCGATCTCGGGCCGGGGGAAGTCGCGCAGCATGCCGATCGTGATGGCCACGGCGCTGTTCCGCGGGTTGCGCCCCGTGGCGAAGGCGTTGGGCGCCTCCTGCGGGCAGACGTACACCCGCGGCGCGGGCAGCCCGGCCCGCGTCGCCAGCCGCTCGACCATGTCCACCAGCCAGGCCAGCTCGCGGTTCTCGCGGGTCACCTCTACCGCCTGCATCGCCGCCAGCGCGATGCGATCGGAGAAGAAGTAGCCGATGAAGTTGCCGATGCCGCCGAAGATCAGACCGATCAGCAGCCCGTGCGGACCGCCGGCGGCGAAGCCCACGAGCATGCACAGCCCCATCAGGGCCGAGAGCAGCAGCACCGTCTTGATGTTGTTCATTACGCGCATTCGCACATCCCTTTCCTGCAGGGCGTCGATCGCCGCCGTAACCGCCGGCGTGCCGACCGACGCCTTGTCGATTCCCTACGAGCGCTGCGCCGCACCGGTTCGCTCCGCGGCCGTGCTGCGGCGCGGCCGGCGGTGCGTCTCGCGCCGCCGCTGGGCGTCATCGGCGACGCGGCGGGCCAGGCGATCCAGGGCCCTCGAAAGCGCCATCTCCGGCGTCTCGTCGATCACCTGCACGACGACTTCGCCGGCGGGCGCCAACCGGGCGTGCAGCATGCACTGCATGTCCACGCCGCCGCGGGGTCCGTTGGCGTCCGCGATTCGCACGCGGAGCTGCCGAATGCGGGTGGCGAAGCGACCCAGCGCGAAGGCCACGCGCCGCTCGGCCAGGGGCCGGAAGTCGTCGTCCGTCGCGCGACCCGAGTTCTGAATCTCGACCTGCATGTCCGTTCTCCTTTCACGCACGCTGGCGCCGCCCGTTGCGGCACACCCTTTATATACGGTGCGGAGCCGTTCATAGACCAATAGAATCCACGCGATTGTTTCATAGATTTTTTCGATGTATGCTGCCGCCATGCTCGACCTGAATTACCACCATCTTTATTACTTCTGGGCCGTCGCCCGCGAAGGCACGATCGCCGCGGCGTGCGCCAAGCTGCACGTGGCGCAGCCGACGATCTCCACTCAGTTGCGGCTGCTCGAAACGACGCTGGGCGTGCGGCTGTTTCATCGCAGCGGGCGGCGGCTGACGCTGACGGAGGCCGGCCGCGTCGCCTTCCGCTATGCCGACGACATCTTCGAGACCGGCCGCGAGCTGCTCGACACGCTCCGCGGCCGACCGGCGCAGCGCACGCTCACGTTTCAGGTCGGCGTGGCCGACGTGCTGCCCAAGCTGGTGGCCTATCGGCTGCTGCAGCCGGCCTTCGCCCTGCCCGATCCGATGCGGCTGATCTGCGTCGAGGCGGAGCCGGCGGATCTGCTCGCGCGGCTTTCGGTCTACGAGTTGGACGTCGTGCTCTCGGACTCGCCCATCCCGCCGCAGGTGAAAGTGCGGGCGTTCAATCACCTGCTGGGCGAGTGCGGGGTCAGCGTATTCGGTACGGCGGCGCTCGCGAACCGCTATCGCCGCGGGTTTCCGCAGTCGCTCCGCGGCGCGCCGCTGCTGGTGCCGGGAGTAAACAGCGTCCTGCGCCGCTCGATCGACGGCTGGCTCGATACGCACGAAATCCGCCCGCATATCGTGGGGGAGTTCGAGGACAGCGCGCTGCTGAAGGTATTCGGACAGACCGGCGCCGGGTTGTTCATCGCGCATGACGTGATCGAGGCCGAATTGCGAGCCCAGTACGGCGCGCGGCCGCTCGGCCCTCTACCGGGCATCCGCGAACAGTTCTACGCGATCTCGGTCGAACGCAAGATGCGGCACCCGGCCGTCGCGGCGATCGCGACAGCCGCGCGAGAGACGATGGGTGGCTAGGCGGGCTTTGACACGTGCGGGCGGGCGCCGCGGAAAGCCTATGACGGGGAAGCATGGGCCTCTGGCCCGTGCGCTGCGGAACGCTCATGAAGGGCGAGCATGGGCCTCTGCGCTTATGACTTTTTTTGGCTTCCCTCACTCTCGTGAGCGGTTCGCGAGCCTATTGTGCGGGCAGAATGCCCGCCCCACCCAAAGATCCACACGCTCTCCGCCCCGTGCGACCCCGCTTGCAATACCAGAAACTGGAGAATTCCAAGCGGTCAAGGAGCCGGTCGCGCGGCGCCCCGCGCGGCGTTTCCGGCCTGTCGCGCCAGGTCCGCCTCCAGCTCGGCAAACGATTTGAATCGAAAGGTGCGTAACACCGCCGCCCGCCGCCGGGCCACCCGCTCGGCCCTCTGCTCCGGCGACCAATCCGCGTGCTGCTCCGCCCAATGCGCGAACAGCACCAGCCCGGACAGATCGCGCAGCGCCTCGACCAGGCTGGCGCGCTCCGCGGCGATGAACGGCGCCAGCACCACCCGCAACACCGCGCCGATCTTCTCGCGATCCAGCACCGCGGCGATCAGCCGCTGACCCTCCTGCTCCAGGTACCGCCGCGTCGGCACGAGCAGGGCGCCGCGCACCGCGCCGCCGGCCGGCGCGGGGAAACCCAGCAAGTCGTGCAGCGTCCCGGCGTCGCATGCGATCGTGTTGAGCCGCGCGGCGAACGGCGGGCGCGGCGCGGCGCCGTCGCCGTGGAGCGCCTGCCAGGCCGCGTCGATCTCGGCCTCGCCCGGCGGCGCTTCGCCGCTCAGACGCCGTTCGCTGATCAGCGAAAGCCCGAAGAACAGGCGATCATCGGCCAGCGGCGGATCGTCCACGTCCCGCGCGATCAGCACCGCGGTCGCCGGCGGACAATCGCACGCTTGCCGCCATGCCGCAGCCGCGTCGCGCACCAGCGCCTCCAACTCCGTCGCGGCCGCCGGTGTCACCGCGTAGATAATCGCCGCCGGCGTGGCGTAGAGCGTGCGGGATCGCCACTGCGCGGGAAGCTGCGCCGCAACCGGCGGCGGCGGTTGCACCGCGCACGCCCCGATGGCGAGTGGGAGCATCCCCAGCCCGCACGCGACGCGCAGCCAGGCGCCGCCGCACCGATGCACCCCAGGCGACCGGTTTCTCTTCCCCCAAACAAGTCGGTCCATCGGCCCGGCTCCGCATCGCGACAGGCCACCCCGAAAGGAACGGAGCAGCCACCCATTCGATACCGCCGTGGGGAGGCGGCGACAAGTCGGAAGCCTGCGGGCGGCAGCGGAACGCGCGCCATGACCCCCAGCGACTGAGATTCTCACGTGCGGCGCGGATGCGTCGCTAGCCGAGTCGCGCGCTTGCGGCGGATGGCGGCAAATGGCCCGCAGCGCGGCGGCCCGAGTCAGGTGTTGCGGCCGACCGTCTCTCGCCGTAGCTGCCGCCGCACCGAAACCACCAGCGCGACGACGATGAGAGCGACCCCGGTCAGGATGCCGGCGCCGACAACCGTCGTCTGGCCGGCCAGCAGCCCGCCGGGCGCGACGGCGACGCCCCCTCCGGCGATCGTGCCGAACACCGCCGCCACCGCCAGCATCACCCGCAACAGGATCGGCGCGAAGCGCGGATCGGACTTGCGATAATGGGCGTAGGCCATCGCAGCCAGGCTGAAGTAGAACATCGCTTTCATGAGCGGCAGCATCTTTCGCCTCCCGGCCGGCGGCCAACCGCGACTCGGCGCCACAACGGCGCCGCTGCTTCTCCTAGCCGCGCCCGGCTCGAATCTGACAAAATCTCTCCGGGCGAACGTCCGCTACTCGACGATCTGGCCGCGGAAATCCACCGTCTGAGCGTTAGAATCGACCATCGGATTCCGAACACTCGGAGAACTCTCTCGTGCGAATCCCCCTTCGAACCCGCTTCGGGCTTATCTCCGGCGCGATCGCGCTCCTGCTCGCCGGCTGCCCCAATCCGCCTCCGGGCAACACCAACACTAATGACGGCGGCGACGATGGAAACTCCAATGGCGGGCCGGGTACCGGGCAGCCGGGAGCGGCCGTGTCGCTGCAGGCGCGCAACGCCACGCTGGCCGCCGTCGATGAACGCCTGCAATCGCTCTCGCCCGACAACCTCGACGCGGCCCAGCAAGCGATCGTGGCGCTGTTGCGATCAGACGCGGCCATCGAGCAGGTCGGGACCAACGAAGACGGGAGCGTCTGGGCCCGCTTCACCGACGGGCGGCCGCTGATCGTCGATCTCCGCAACGCGATCCCGGAAGAGCTGCTGACCCAGATTCTCGCGCTGCCGCCGGAGCCGCCGATCGATCCGCCGCCGCTGCCCGAGCCGACCCGCCCGCGACAGCGCCCCAAAGAAGGGGGCCGTCAGCAGGCGCAGGACAACTCCAGCATTCCCAAGGGCACGAAGGTGTTTCTCTTCAACAACTACGGCCCGAGCCTGCAAATCGACAGTCACCTCGAGCACCTCGAAGCCTGGCTGGAAGAGTCCGCCGGATATCAGGTCGCGAACATCGGCTTGCAGCGCGGCATCATCGAACACCTGCGATTCGTGCGCGAAGCCGCGGTGCTCTACATCATCGGCCCCGGAGACCTCGGTTACGTCGCCCAGGCCGACAGCGGCGCGGCGGAAGTGCGCGTCTACGCGATGGGCACGCAGACGCTGCGTTCGGAGGACGGCTCGACCGACGCCGAATTCGAGGACGAGCTGCGCGAGGGCACGGTCGGCTATCTGCATACCCCGACCATCGTGCTGCTGCCGGGCAGCGGGCAGCGCTTCGGCCGCTCCTCATACAGGCACTACTTCATCACCCCGGCGTTCATCGACAAGTGGTGGCGTTTCGTGCCGGGCGCGCAGGTTTACCTCGATATCGATCACAGCGCCGCCGACAATGGCCCGGTTCGAGCTTGCACCGATCAGGGCGCGCATTCGTTCATCGGCTGGACGAACGCCGTGCGCGAGGAGGACTCGATCGAGACGGCGCAGTACTACTTTTCGCGGGCGGTCGGCGCGCTCGAAGGATACGACGGCGCCGTCGTTTCGAAAGAGACGCCGAATCAGCGGCCGTTCGCAACGGTGAAGCTGATCGAGAACATGGCGACGCGGCAGCGCACCACGCCGCACGCCGTCCCGGGGCTTGGGCCGACCACGTTGGGCGAGTCATTCACGCCGCGTTCGCTGTTCGACGGGACGGCGGGGCAAACGGCTCAACTCGACCTGCTCGTCGTCGACGGCGTCAGTAGTCCGCTGCTGCGGCCCGGCATCAGCAACCTGAATTTCACGGACGATTCGCAGAATATCCTGACGCATGAGGAGGGCACGCTCGGCATCGCAGGCGACTTCGGGGATGAGTATTCGTCGCTCGTGGTCACCGTCGGCGAAGAACCGGCGACGATCCGCGAAGCAGGAACGGGCTTCCTCCTGTGCCTAATCAGCCCGACGGCGAAGGGCCCGGTCGAGGTCGAAATCGGCGGCCACAAGAGCAATCCGCGCACGCTGACGCTCTGGACCGGCACGGCCAGCGTGCGTGAGGCGTCGAACTCCGGCGTCACCACGGAGCTGAATCTCGAAGTGCTCATTCGCGGCGACGTGCAGAACTACCGCGCGCGGCCCGGCGAGCCGCCGGAGGAGTGGGCCAACGGCTTCAGCGGCGTCTGCATTCCGTCGCTCTCCGGAATCATCGAACATCAGGCGAGCGGCAGCGTGCGCTGCAATAGCCCGGGGCTGGCGGACGACGTTTACAGCACCGCCGCGACCAGCGGCTACCCTGATTTTCTGCCGCTGGGCGAGAGCGGGCCGGGCTTCTACTTCCGCAGCGGGGTGACCTACGACGAATTGTCGGACAACTTCGATGGGACTTGCGTCTGGGGCGCCACGATCACGGACGGCGTGCAGGTTCAGGTGAACTGCACGCTGACGCCGCGAACGCAGTTGCAGCGATTCGACAGCGCGCAGGGCGGGGTCGAGGTGGTGGTCGGCAGCGGGAGCTATGACATCAACGAGACGGATTCGTTCGTCACCGAAGGCCCGACGGGCGGTACCGTGAACTCGACGCTGCGGCTGACGACGACCAACCCGCCGCTGGCGACCGACCCGCGTTAGCCGCAAGACTTGCGGCTGCTCGGTCAAACGTGTTCGTGTCGCGGCGACCGCGATCCCCGAGCCGACGTGCGGCCGGCGCCGCGCGCCCCGCGTGGCAGCGTCGAGCGCGGCCGCGGCCTTGCAAGCCCCGCCCGACCGCTCGATAATTCGCGCCTTATCGCCGCGACAGGGGGACGCATCGGTCGCCGGAAACCACGAGGAAAGCGAACGTGAACGAACATTCGGTCAGCCCCAGCCGATTTGGCCTGGACACCATCGGGCTTGAGCACCGGGCGCACGCCAACTGGAACCTGCGACCCGCACCGCTCTATGTCGCGTCGCTGCGGCGCGGCGAGGCCGAGGTGAGCGACCGCGGCGCGCTGGTGGCCCGCACGGGCAAGCGCACCGGCCGCTCGCCCAAGGACAAGTTCGTCGTCCGCGAGAGCGGCAGCGAAGCCCATGTCCACTGGGGCGAGACGAACCGGCCGATCGACCCGGCCGCGTTCGATCGCGTGCAGGCGCACGTCTTCGCGCACCTGCGCGAGCGCGAGTTGTTCGTGCAGGATTTGTACGCCGGCGCCGCCCCCGCGCACCGTCTGAAAGTGCGGATCATCACCGAGTTCGCCTGGCACAGCCTGTTCGTTCGGCAGCTTTTCGTGCGGCCGCCGGTGGACGCCCTCCGCGACCACCAGCCGGATTTCACGGTGGTCTGCGCCCCGCTCTACCACGCCGATCCGGCCGCGAACGGCCTGAACAGCGAGGCGTTCATCCTGCTGAACCTGGCGAAAAAGCTGGTGCTGATCGGCGGCACGTCCTACGCCGGCGAGATGAAGAAGTCGATCTTCACCGTGATGAACTACGTGCTGCCGATGAAGGGCGTGCTCTCGATGCACTGCTCGGCCAACGTCGGCCCGGCGGGCGACGTGGCGCTGTTCTTCGGCCTGTCGGGCACCGGCAAGACGACGCTCTCGGCCGATCCGAACCGCCGGCTGATCGGCGACGACGAGCATGGCTGGAGCGATGATGGCGTCTTCAACATTGAGGGCGGCTGCTACGCCAAGGTGATCAACCTGTCGGAGAGGTACGAACCGCAGATTTACCGCGCCATCCGCTTCGGCTCGGTGGTCGAGAACGTGGTGCTCGACCCGCAGACCGGGGCGTGCCGCTACGACGACGGCTCGCTGACCGAGAACACCCGCGGGGCCTATCCGCTGGACTTCATCGAAAACGCGGTCGAACCTTCGGTGGCGGGCCATCCGCAGAACATCGTGTTCCTGACGTGCGACGCCTTCGGCGTGCTGCCGCCGATCTCGCGGCTGACGCCCGAGCAGGCCATGTACCACTTCCTGTCCGGCTACACCGCGAAGGTCGCCGGCACCGAGGCCGGCATGGGCAACGAGCCGTCGGCGACGTTCTCCACGTGCTTTGGCGCGCCGTTCCTGCCGCTGAATCCGAAGGTCTATGCCGATCTGCTGGGCAGGAAGATCGCCCGGCACAACGCCCGTGTCTGGCTGCTGAACACCGGATGGAGCGGCGGGCCCTTCGGCGTCGGCAAGCGCATGTCGCTGCCCCACACCCGCGCGATGATCACGGCGGCCCTCAGCGGCAAACTCGACGAGACGCCCACCGCGCCGCACCCGGTCTTCCGCGTCAGCGTCCCGGTCGCCTGCCCCGACGTGCCGAGCGAGGTGCTCGACGCCCGCCGCACGTGGAAGGATGGCGCCGCCTACGACGCCAAGGCCCGCGAGCTGGCCGACCGCTTCATTCGCAACTTCGACAAGTTCCCCGACGCCCCGCGCGAGACGCGCGCGGCGGGGCCGGTCGCCCCCTGAAGCGCGCAAAATCAGCCGACGCACGGCGCGGGCGCGGGTTTCGCCGCATCCGACCGACCTATGCGCTTGATCGCCGGCGTCAATCGCAACGGGCGCACGCCCCCAGCAGGCAATCGAGAAACGGCTCAATATCGAGGAAGTCCGCGGACTGATCGCAGTTCAGGTCGACGGTGCAGAGGTTGCCTGCGCACGGCCCGGTCGCGCGAAGCGCGGGGTACAGCAACGCTTCGATGAACGGCTCGACGTCGGACGCGTCAACGACGCCGTCGCAGTTGGCGTCGCCCCGGCGGACCAGGCGAATCGCCGCCGGGCGCGTCGGCACGCGGGCGCACACGTCGGACAGCACGCAGCGAACCCGCACCTGGTCGAGCGGTGGGTGGGCGAATGCGATGCTTAAGTCTGGCGATCGCGAACCGCTCACGACGCCCACTTCGACGCCCTCAAGTTTCACGGGGCCGTCGGTCAGATCCCGCCAACCCTCCGCAACCGAGGCGTCCGCGACTTGCCACTCGTACTCCACGTCATTGCCGTTGGGAATTGCGACCACGCTGACCGCGGTCGTCGACCCACCGCAGACGACGCGATCGCGCGGATCGCGCTGCGCGCTCAGGCGCGTACCGAATTCCCAGATCGCCCAGCCGCTCGACTGGTGGTTGTCGGCCAGTATAAAATCGCCGAATATCCCCAGGCGCTTCTGAAGATACCCAGGCCCATCCGGATCGTACGCCGCGAACGCCCTCACCCATAGCGCGTCGCCGCCTCCTAGCGGCGAGAGCGTGGCGCCATCCCAACGCAATACACCCCGATCGGTTGTCTCTCCGCTCAGGCAGTAACGGCCGCCGATCAGCAGCACCGGAGACCGCGGCCCCTCATCGTCCGGGTCCGTGGCCATCAGCGCGAGGACCAAGCCGCTCTCGATGCTCGCCAGCGGTTGCCAGGCCGCGCCGTCCCAGCGCGACAGCGTGCGTTCGCCGCCGGCGATCAGCGCCGCCGGGAGCGGCCCCTCTCCATCCGCGTCGTAAACCGCCAGTGCGTGAATCTCGTGTGCCAGGCCATCCCCAAGCGGCGACCACTTCTCACCGTCCCACACCGCGACGTTTCGCGCTGCGACGCCGCCGAGACGCGTAAACATGCCTCCGGCAACGAGGCGCGCCGCGTCCGGCCCCGGACCGTCCGCGTCGAACGTCGCGAGCGCGCGGACCGTGGCCGTTTCGAAGTTTCCGAGGTCGCGCCAGTTGGTTCCGTCCCATTGTGCGAGAGCTTGGGCATCGATGCCCCCCGCGCGCGCGAAATTGCCGCCGACAACAAGGCGGCCTGGCGCTTCTGAGTCACCGTCAGAATCCCAGGTTATCATTGCCAGTGCGAGCCCATCCAGCCCCGTCCCCAAGGCGTGCCAGGCGCTGCCATCCCAGCGCGCGATTCTCCTCGCGGTCGTTCCTCCTATCGCGGAGAAGTAGCCGGCGGCGATCACCTGGGGCGGTTGTATGCGCGACGGTTCCCAGATACCCAGCGCCGTCACTGCCGAACTGGCGTCGCCCATGTTTTGCCAGACTTCACCATCCCACAGCGCAATTTTTGACGCTCGGACATCGCCCGCCCCATGGAATTCACCGCCGGCAATGAACTTCGGCGGTGTACCACCCGATCCGTCCGGATCCCAGACTACTGCGGATGCCGAGTGCCACCGTAGCCCGCCGCCGGTTCCGCGCCAGGTGTCGCCGACGCGCCGCGCGACTTCGGAGAATGGCACGGTGTCTACTACTCCGCTGACCGGGCACGCGTAGATTCGGTCCCCGGACTCGTCACGCGGCCGAACAGCCAGGCTATAAATCGGCGGCGTCGTCCGACCGCTGAGCACCCGCCAATCCTGCCCATCCCACTCCGCCAGTCCCGCGAGCACGACCGGCGTGCCGATGCTGAGATCGCCAAACGCCCACAGGCGGGGACCGGCCGGTCCCGTGCCGTCCACATCGACCGCGACAATCCGCGCGCGAGTGCCCGAAATGCGAATCTGACCGATCGGGCGCCACTCGGCGCCGTCCCACGCCGCGGCCGTTTTCCGAGGCTCGTCATCAACCCTGAACCAGCCGGCGGCAACTAACTGCGGAGCAAGCGGCCCGTCGTCGTCCTGATCCCAGGTGGTCAGTGACAGAGGGTAGGAAGGGTAGACCTGGCCCATTCCAACCCAGCCGACGCCATCCCAGCGTGCGATTGGCGCGATCGGCTCGCCGCCGACCTGCGAGAATGAGCCGCCGGCAACCAGCGTCGGCGGTTCTCCGCCCGCGCCGTCCCGATCCCATGCGACCAATGAATCGATCCGACGGTCGAATGGCGCCCCCAGTGCGTTCCACGCCAACCCATCCCAGACTGCCACGTCATAGAAAAATGACGGTGTATCGCTCCGGAATCGTCCGGCTGCGACCAGAACCGGGCTTGCGGGTCCACCGTCGTCGGCGTCCCACACGGCAAGCGCCGCAACCGGCCCCCGGGAACCATTACCCAGGCCGGACCACTCGTAGCCGTCGAACGCGGCAATATGGCGCATCGGGTGGCCAGATTGCGAGTGAAGGGAGCCGCCGGCGATCAGGAGGTCGCGCCGCGGGCCTGGCCCATCCGGATCCCAGGTGATGAGCGTGTCCACGTCTCCGCCAGCCGTGTCGACGGGCGGCAGAGGCCGCCACCCGGCGTAGTCGCGAATATGAAGCGCCCTAGGGTAAACGTGCCCGCCGACGACCGGCCGCGAGGGATTCGGTCCGTCCCCGTCCACATCCCAGAACGTCAGAACTTCCGTGTACGGTAACATCCCTTCCTGCCGGCCGGCGGGAATCCAGCGTCCGTCGCATTGGCCGTAAGTGGTGAACGCCGCCGAAGATAGCAAACCAAGAGTAGCGACGACGAGGAGCGCGCAGCGCGCTCCGCCCCCAAGGGCGCACCCGATAGCTGTCATGTGCAGACCTTCGCGATTTGCTCCCACTCGTCCGTCGTCGCATTGATCTTCGCCTCTCCCAGGATTCCGGGCAAGCCGCGCTTGCCGCTCGGCGTGAACGTCCGGATCGGTTCCGTATGGCAGGGTCTTGCGGACATGCTGCCGGCCGGATCGGAATCCCGGGCCGGCGCGCCGGCCGACATCGCGGCGTTAACCATCGATCCCAGCAGCAGTTCCGAGAACTTCGTCGTCGCCCTCACCAACAACGGTGAACCCGGCGCCGCCAACGTCGGCAGCGTCAACCTCAGCGCCGCCGGCTGGAGCGGCCATTCGTCCACGGGCGTGGGCTCGCGCATCGCCGGCGATCGAGCCGGCGGCATGGTTATTGAGTCGCTCCACCCGCCTTGGCTAAGAATAGCTATGGTTTGAAGAATGGTGAATCTGTTTAGGAGTGCAGAAAGCAAAAGTATCGTGGCGACAAACGGTTTTGCATTGCGGGGATGCACGGATGCCACAGTACCCGGCGGGCGACATCACCGAATCAGGGGCACAGGCCGAGGATGCAGTCGACGAACGGGTCGATGTCGAAGAAGTTGATGCGCAAGTCGCCGTCGAGGTCGGCGCTCAGCAGCGAGCAGGCCGGCTGTTGCGTGTTGAAGCCGACCGGATCAAACAGCGCGACGATGAACGGGTCGATGTCGAACAGGTTCACCAGCCCGTCGCAGTTCGTGTCGCCGGGCGCACTCTCGGTCAGCGCGCCGTAGCGGATGTAGTCCCAGGAGGTGGTGTTCCCGACCCAGGCGGCTTTGGCGCGCCAGGAAATTTCCAGCGTGCAGCAGGTGAGCGGTCCCTCCGGGACGCCCGCGTCAACGACTTCCCCGTCGATGCGCCAGACGTATGCGGCTGTTCCGTGCTGCTCAAGACGAAACGTGTGCGCGACGCCGGGCTGAAGATCAACGAAAACGATCGGGAGTGTGTTGTCCCGATTGAGCTTCACCTGGTCCGACGCGATGAAGTACGTGTACCTCACGCCTGCAAGATTCGCTGCAGCGAGGATCGCCCCGCCGCCCCAGGGGATCTCCGAGCGCGGCGCATCGGTGACCACGCGCCACTCGACGAACAGGTGCTCGACACCCGACACGTCGTCCATCGAGCGGCGATACACGGCCCCCTGTCCGCCGGGCGGCGGGTATCCGTCGCACAGCTCGACGTGCTGGTGAAACCAGCCGCCCTCGAGCCACAAGCCCGGGTCGCAGAAGATGGCGAAAATGTCCCAGCCGGCATCCTGGGGAAGAGAATCGGCCGAGTAGTCGAACTGTTGGCCCGCCACGTGCATGGGGAGAAACCCGACGGCCAAGGCGACCGCGAGCGCGACCGGCGTGACACCGCTACGCCCCTGCCCGGTCGGCCGAGTCGCGAATCGCGGCGTGCGATCCTGAGGATGACTGGGTTCCACGAGTGTTCATTCTAGCAAACGGAGAACGACGATGAAAACGCATCGTGTCTCCACCAACCTGTGCCTCACGGCCGGCGCGTTGCTGCTGGTCTGACCGGATCCAGCGCCCCTCGCATTGGCCGTAAGTCGTGAAGACCGCAGACGATAACAGACCCACAACGGCGACGATACGGGGCGCAGAGATCACGCTGCCCTCACAGGCGCACCCGAGGCACGTCATAGCGGAACCCTCGCGAAATTCTCCCGTTCGTCCGTCGTCGCAATGATACTCACATCTCCCAGGCTGCCGGGCAAGCCTCGGTGTACGCTCGCCTGGCACTTCGGCGCGCCGCCGCGTGACGCGCGCCCTGGGACATCTGGCACACCCGAATGATCCTTTATGCCGAGGGCGATCGAGCGACAGCAGGCGCGCGTGGCGCGGGAACAGGCCGGTCCGCCGCCGCACTGTCCGCGCTGCTGCTATAGCCTGTTCCGCAGCGCCTCGGAGCGCTGCCCCGAATGCGGCGTGCACGTCGCCAAGTTGCGAGAGATTCTGCGGCTGCGAGCGGAAGCGCGCGAGTTGCGGCGCACGGCCCGCGCCGCCTGGTGGGGCGACTGGGAGAACCGCATCGCCCAGGGGCTCGACTGGCTGGCCGCGGCCGCTGCCGCGGGCGCCGCGGGGGTGATTCTGTACGGGCTCGTCCGCGCTCCGGAATTGTGCATCCTGCTGATCGCTTTGCTGACCCTCGCCGTTCCGACCACGTACTACCAGTGGGCCACCGGCGTATCGACGCGCTCGGTCTGGGGGCCGCTCGCCGTCGTGTGGTGGTGCTTTGTCGCGTGGGGTATGTCGATATGCGGCTTCCGCTGTCTGTAGGGGCCGACGCGCCGCGGTGGCTACGGAATCCGAATCTTCGCCGGGTCATACGTCAGATCAGGATAGCGCATGTCCAGCGATTCGAGCGTCTCGACCAGCACCCGCGCGACCAGCAGATCTCGGAACCACTTCTTCTCCGCCGGAACGATGTACCACGGGGCCGCCTGGGTCGAACACTTCTCCAGCGCGTCCTCGTACGCCGTCATGTACTCATCCCAGCGCTGCCGCACCGGCAGATCGTCGGGCGAGAACTTCCAGCGCTTGGTCGGGTCGTCGAGCCGCTCCTGCAACTGCTCGCGCTGGTAGTCCTTCGAGATGTGCAGGAAGAACTTGCGGATGACCGTGCCCTCGTCGCTGAGCATCCGCTCGAACGCGTTGATGTGCTCGTAGCGGGCTTTCCAGCGCTCCTCCGGCGCCAGCCCGTTCACGCGAACGATCAGCACGTCCTCATAATGCGAGCGATTGAATACGGTGATGCTCCCGCGCGCCGGGGCCTGCGAATGGACGCGCCACAGGAAGTCGTGCGAGCGCTCCAGCGTACTGGGGGCTTTGAAGCTCACCACCCGCAGCCCGCACGGATCGACCCCGCCCAGCACGTTGCGCGTCACCCCATCCTTGCCGCTGGTGTCCATGCCCTGAAAGACGATCAGCAGCGCGTGCCGCCCGTCGGCGAAGTGCAGACTCTCCAGCTCGATCAGCCGCTGCTTGACCGTGTCGAATTCGGCCCGCGCTTCGTCCTTGGATATGTCGCCCTCCGGCTCGGTCGAAACCTTCTGCAGGTTCACGCGTTTGCCGGGCCGCACGCGGAAGTCGTCAGTGTCGATCGGGGTAGACATGAACACTCCTGCGGCAAAAAAAAGGGCGGCGTGACGCGATCGGCATTGGCAAAAGGAACGCGCGAACAGCTCTCCGCTTCGCGTTCTCATGAGCGGTGCGCACGGGCCGGAAGCCCTTGCTCCCCGCTCAACTCTCGACAGGCTCGATGCCCAGGGGCGCCGCGCGGCGCTTCAGTGCTCGCCGTTGACGCCGTTGCCGCCGCGGCTGCCCGTCAGGTGCGGGCACTTCAGCGTGATGTCGTCCGTAGAATAGCGGCCATCGGCGCGGATGCGATACGCGGCGATGAAGCAGTGACACTCGCCGATCGTCGCTCGCACGACATTCGGGTGACCGCGCCAGCTCTCCTGCGACCGCCGGGCCCGCCGCGCCGCCCGCGAGATCGCCAGAATCAGCGCGACCCGCGGCCGGTGCCCCTTCTCGCGCATGTGGCGGCACCACTCGATGTTCACCTTCTCGTCCGCCGCCGAGTATTCCCACCCGCGCCGCCGGTAAAGCTCGCTCAGTGTGCGATACGGGTGGGTATGGAAGTCGCCGAGCAGGTGCCAGTAGGGGAACAGCTCCTCGCCCATCGCCAGTTGCGTCGCTTCGCTGCGCTCGTCGAGCAGCACCTCGGACGGGCTGCCGACGGCGCGATGCTGAATCGCGACGCGCTCGACGTTCAGCTCCATCAGCGCCGCCCGCCGGCCGCGCGGCGGCGTCGAGCGATACGAGCCGAAGACGATGCCGTAAATTTCGGTGGATGGCTTTCCCGACCCGGCGGGAACCAGGTAGGTCTCCAGGCCCGCGAGCAGCAAGTCCTGCAGCGCCAGTTCGCGAATCCACACGCGCAGCCGATGATGCGCCTCGTCGACGTCGATCATCCACGGCGGCGGCTCTTCGAGCGTCTCGTGCCCGAAGCTCGGCGAGACGTTCAGCGTCCTGGCCAGCCGCGCCAGGTACTGCCACTCGCTGCGATGAATCTCGCCGCGGTTGATGTACGAGTCGGTGGAGACTCCGTACGTCGTGTTCTCGTACACGGCCCGGGGCAGGGCATAGGCCGAGTCGTCGGCGATGCGACGGCTGATGCGCTCCGTCAGGCCGCCGGTGTTGGGAATCTCGCGCGGGATCAGGTCAAAGCGGGCGGTGCCGTTCAGCACGCCGAGCATCTCGAGCGCCAGCTTCCGTCGCAGCCCGTTGTGGTTATTGCGCGCATCCAGAGTGGTCTCGATGCGCTCATCGAGACGGCGCAGTTCCGCCACCAGCTTTGTCGCCCGGATTCGCTGCATGTCCTCGTTCCCGCGGAGAATTGTAGAGCACGGTGGCCACGTTGCGGGAGAAGCGCGGGTCGGAATTTGCACAGCGTCGGATTCGGGCATGCCGGCCGTAAGTGTATAATTAACAATGATTTGTGCTCGATACCGGTTCGGTCGCACGAACCGGCCGCGTTCGGCGCGAGTCCGCACCAACTGCGGCGATAATTAGCGGATACAACGTGTCTCCAATATGCCGGCGGAGGTCGTTCGGGAGTTTGTGCTCGTCACGTGGAGTCGCGGTTGATTCGACTCTAACTCATTCTAAGATCAACGGATACGGCCGCTTCGCCGCAAACGGATCAGCGTCGGAATGCACACCAGCGCGACAACCGTTTGAATGACGCCAACGACCAGAAGCGAGATCTGGTAGCCCGCCGGCGTCGTTGCGGACGCGCTGAGGACCTGACAAATCGTTCCCCCGAGAAATGGACCGATAACCATTCCGAGCGAGCCAAAGACGTTGAACCCAGCGTAGACCGCGCCGCGCTGGCCGGGGGGTGCGAGATCGGCGCAGAGCGTGAGTGTCGGCGCGAAGAGCAGGGCGCTGAGCACGCCCGACGCGATCATGGCGGCGGGCAACCCGCTCGCCGGCAGGTAGCCGTATGACGCGACGAGCGCGCCGAAGAGCGCCCCGGCGACCAGGATCGGCGCCACCGCGCCGATGCGGTCCACCAGTCGTCCGGCCGGGTAGGTCAGAATCGCGAACGGAAACAGAAACAGGAAGAGCAGGCGGCTGATGGCGTCGGGCGAGAGTCCGTGCACGGCGCCCAGGAACAGCACGAACGAGCTTACGACGACGCCGATGCACAAGCGCTCGACGAACGCGAAGGCGTAGGGCGCGATCAACTCGCGGTGGCGCAGCAGCAGCGCCAGATTCGGTCGGGCGCGCTCGCCGCGCGCCGCGGTCGACTGCCCGGGAACTGTCGCGGCGACGAAAATCGCGCCGCCCGCCGCCAGCAGAGCCGCCGCTTCAAAAGACGCACCGGGCCACGCAGACCAGAGCACGCCGCCCAGCCGCGTCCCCACCGCCGTGCCGAGCATCATCGCCGCGCCGACCAGGCCCATGGTGCGCCCGCGCGATTCCGCGGGTGCGGCGTCGGCGGCGGCCGCCATCAGCGCCGCCAGCGCGGCCATGTGTGCGACGCCCTCCAGCGCGCGGACGGCGAGCAGCAGCGGCAGCGACGGCGCGGCGGCCATGAGCGCGAAGAACGCGGCGTCGAGGGTTAGCGCGGCGGCGGCGGTCGCGCCGCGCGAGCCGCTGTGATTGGCCAGCCGCGCGATGAGCGGGAAGGCGAGCAGCGCCCCGAGCAGATTGACCCACATGAAGCTGTGGGCCCAGAAGGGGCTGGCGCCGTAGCGATCCGCGATGGTCTCTTTGATGCCCGGAACCACGATGGTGACCGGCACCATGACCAGCAGCGCCGAAACGGCCAGCAGCGTGACCGAAACGACGGGGCGGGTCGCGGACATCTCGACCGGCGCGGAGCGCGGCAGCGTGGACATACGGGCGATCCTCGTCGCGACGCCGCGCGGCGCCGATCGGCGCGCGGCGCCCGCGGGCGGCAGTGTATCGGCGCTTCTGCTCATTTCGACGCCGACACCTCCGGGCTTTACATCCGCGCTGGCGGACACGCCGTATCGGCGGCCGACGGGCGAACGCTCGCGACCGCGCACCGGCTGCGCGTGCCTGAACGGAGATTCTACCGGGGACTGTGCAACTCTAATGAGCCGCGCCGAGCCGGCGCGTTGGTGAAGTCGCCCGAATCAGCCGTCGATAAACAAGCGGAACCGTGCGTCAGATTGCGGCGCAAGCCGGCGACGCGGCGACCGGGCGCCACTTCGGTTCGCGACGATCCGCCATGCCGCGGGCTTCGCGGCGTGGCGCCCACGGCAATTGAGCAGGTCTGTTCAAGGAGCGATCGATGTCGACGGCGACGATGGACGCGCCCAAGACGGCGGCGGATGCAGCCGAGGCGGGGCACGGGACGGGGCTGAACCAGATCGTGAGCTTCCGGCTGGCGGAAGAGGAGTACGGTCTGGACATCATGAAGGTCCAGGAGATCATCCTGATCGGGGAGATCACGCAGATGCCGCAGTCCCCGGATTTCGTCCGCGGGCTGATTAATCTGCGCGGACACGTCATCCCGATCATCGACCTGCGCAAGCGCTTCGGGTTCCCGGATGCGGCGCGCAGCGAGTCGCAGCGGATCATCGTCGTCAACGTCGGCAAGCGCACCATGGGGATCGTCGTGGACGAGGTCGACCAGGTGCTGCGGGTGAAGGCCGAGGACATCGAGCCGCCGCCGACGAGCGTAAAGGGCATCAATCACGACTTCATCACGGGGCTGGTGAAGCGCGACAAGAAGCTGGTGATCCTGCTGGACATCGAATACCTGCTGACCGACCGCGAACGAAGCGCGCTGGCCGACGGGGCGAGCGCTGCGGCGGGTTGATCGCACCCGCCGCGGGGCGACGGGCGACAGATGAGCAGACAACGAAACAAATCAAAGCGAACTGACACGGAGAAAGGCATGAGCAGCGCGAACGCGACGAATCCGGCGGCCGCCGGGACCACGATGACGGACAACCTCGACGCCCTGAAGAGCGCCCTGGACAGCCTGGGCACGAACATCTTCCTGGGCGATCGCAATCAGAACCTGGTGTTCATGAACCGCCGCGCGGAAGAGACGCTCCGCGCCATCGAGCCGGTTATCCGCAAGGAACTCGGTCTGACGGTGGATCAACTGCTGGGCGGCCCGATCGACCGCTTCCACAACACCCGCGCGCCGGAGATTCGCAAGCTGCTCTCGAATCCGCGCAACTACCCGGTGAAGACCGACATCAAGCTCGGGTCGCTGACGCTGGCGCTCGAGGTTAACGCGGTACAGGACTCTGAAGGCCAGCTCATCGGCCAGGTGGTGAACTGGTCAGACGTAACGAAGGTCCGCGAGACCGAGGCCAAGAACGTCGACTATGCCGGGCAGATCACGGCCATGTCGAACTCGATGGCGTTCATCGAGTTTCAGATGGACGGCACGATCGTGACGGCCAACTCGAACTTCCTGAAGGCGCTGGGTTACTCGCTGGACGAGATTCGCGGCAAGCATCACAGCATGTTCGTCGATGACGAGTTCCGCAACAGCGGCGAATATCGCGACTTCTGGGCGCGGCTCAACCGCGGCGATTTCGTGGCCGGCGAATTCAAGCGCATCGCCAAGGGCGGCAAGGTCATCTACATCCAGGCTTCGTACCTCCCGGTGTGCGACGCGAGCGGCAAGCCCTTCAAGGTGGTCAAGTACGCCAGCGACGTGACCGCGGGAGCGTTGCAGCGCCAGCAGGCGGCCCGCCTCAAGGCGATGGTCGAGAACGCTCCGATCAACATGATGCTCTCCGACATGGACAACATCATCACCTACGTCAACCCCGCGACCGTCAAGTCGCTGCAGCCGCTGGCGCACCTGCTGCCCGTGCCGCTCGACAAGATCGTGGGCAGCAGCGTGGACATCTTCCACAAGAACCCGGCGCACCAGCGCCAGATTCTGGGCAACCCGCGCAACCTGCCGCGCAACGCGCACATCAAGGTCGGCGAGAACACGCTCGACCTGCTCGTCAGCCCGATCGTCGACGAGCACGGCAAGTACGTCGGCGCCATGGCGACGTGGACCAACATCACCGACCGCCTGAAGATGGAGGAAGACACCCAGCGGATGGCGGCCGAAGCGCAGCGCAACGCCGAGGAGCTGCAGCAGAAGGTCAACGAGCTGCTGGTGACGGTGACCGCGGCGGCCGACGGCGATCTCACCAAGACCGTGACGATCCAGGGCGATGACGCGATCGGCCAGCTCGCGCACGGCCTGGACTCGATGATCTCCAACCTGCGCGACGTGCTGGCGCAGATCGTCGACGCCGCCGGTCAGTTCGCCGAAGGCGCCCGCGTGGTCAGCGAAGGCGCCACGTCGCTCTCGGACGGCGCGCAGACGCAGTCGGCCAACGTCGAGGAGATGTCGGCCTCGATCCAGAGCCTCAACAAGGCCATCGCCAGCGTGGCGGAGAACGCGCGGCAGGCCAACAGCGTCGCCAAGGACACCGCCTCGCGGGCGGAGGACGGCGGCCAGGCGGTGCAGAAGAACATCGAAGCGATGAAGCTGATCGACAAGTCCGCCGAGCAGATCGGCGAGATCATCGGCGTCATCAGCGAGATCGCCAGCCAGACCAACCTGCTGGCGCTGAACGCCGCGATCGAAGCGGCCCGCGCCGGCGAGCATGGGCTGGGCTTCGCGGTCGTGGCCGACGAAGTCCGCAAGCTGGCCGAGCGCAGCAGCCAGGCCGCCAAGGAAATCACGCAGCTCATCAAGGAGTCCACGCAGCGCGTCAAGGAAGGCGCGTCGCTCAGCGAGCAGACCGGCGAAGCGCTCAAGAAGATCATCGAGGGCGTCGAGAAGACCGCCGCCAGCATCAGCCAGATCGCCGAAGCCACCACCGAGCAGACCTCGACGGCCGAGGAAGTCAGCAAGGGCGTGCAGAACATCGCTGCCATCACCGAGAACAACGCCTCGGCGGCCGAAGAGATGTCCGGCTCGTCCGAGGAGCTCTCGGGTCAGGCCGGGCAGCTCCGCGAGCTGGTCTCGCGGTTCAACATCGGCAACACGCCGACCGGCGGCGGCGGCACGCCGACCACGACCAAGCCGGCGGCAAACGCCGGAAACGGCAAGAGCGGTGCGAACGGCGCGGGCGCTCGGACGGGCGCTGCGGCGCGGCGTCCGACGGCCGCCGCCAAGTAGCGTCGCGAGCGCCGGTCGCGCAGCGCCGCGTGGGATCAGAACTCGGCGGCAACCCGAGGTTGCCGCCGGTTCTGGTCCGCCGCGGCGGCGGCCGGCGCCGGGTGGTGTGTTCAGCGGAATCAGGGGAAGTCCATGGCGACGATCGCCGATCAACTTTCGGTCGAGGAATTCCAGAAGCTGGCGCGGTTCATCTACTCCAAGACCGGGATCCACCTGGCGGAGGAGAAGATCGCGCTGCTCAGCAACCGGCTGCGCAAGCGGCTGCGGGCGCTGTCGCTGACGACGTACGACCAGTACTACCAGTTGCTGCTGGCGGGCGACGACGAAGAGATGACGCAACTCCTCAACGCCGTCACGACCAACGAGACGTACTTCTTCCGCAACGACAAGCTCTGGGACTTCTTCAGCAACGAGCTGGTTCCAAACCTGGTGAAAGAGAAACGCGCCGCCGGAAAGCGCGACTTCCACGTCTGGTCCGCCGCCAGCAGTACGGGGGCGGAGGCTTACACGGTGGCGATCGTGCTGCGCGAGAAGCTGGCGCCGCTGAGCGACTGGGACGTGCGGATCGTCGGCAGCGACATCAGCGAGAAAGTACTGGGCGCCGCCCGCGAAGCGAAGTACGACAATTATGCGGTCAGCCGCGTGTCGCCCGCCCGTCTCCGGGCCGCGTTCCGCCAGGAAAAAGACACCGGCGCCTACGTCCTGCGCGACGAAGTGCGCAAGATGGTCAACTTCGAGTTCCATAACTTGCGCGACGCCTACCGGCGGATGCGCTTCGACATCGTGCTGCTTCGCAACGTGATGATGTACTTCGATCTGCCGATGAAACGCATGGCGCTGCGGACGGTGACCGACGCCCTGAAGCCGGGCGGCTACCTGATCATCGGCGACGTCGATCCGATCCGGGACGGTTCCGGCCTGCGCGACGATTGCGAACTGGACTACGTGCGTCCGTCGCTCTACCGCAAACCCCAGTAACGCCGCCGCGGCTGGATAAGAGCAGGCTCATGGAAGCGACGATCGAAATCACGCCCGAGCTGATGGCGGGCTTCCTCGACGAAGCCGCCGACCACCTGGGGGCGCTCAACCGCTATCTGCTGGCGTTCGAGAAGCAGGCGGAAGCCGGGCCGATCGACTTCTCCCACGACGACGACCTGCGGGCGATGAACGAGATGTTCCGCGCCGCCCATAGCCTGAAAGGGCTGTCCGGCGCGTTCGGCTTCGCCGACATCAACCGCCTGACGCACGTCATGGAGACGCTCTGCGACGAAGCCCGCATGCGCCGCCGCGTGCTCGACGCCGATGCGCTCGGCCTTCTGCTGCGCGGGGTGGGCATGCTGGAGGCCGCCGTGGCCGACCTGCAGGAGCCCTCCGAGACTCCGCCGAACGTGACGGAAGTGATTCAGGCGCTCGAGGCGCTCATGAAGTCGCCGGGGCCGGCCGCTGCGGCGGCGACTGCGCCTTCGACCGAGTCGCCCGCGCCGCCGCATCCCTCGCCCGAAGCGTCGCTCCCGCGAACGCTGCTGGACGATCCGGAGCTGCGGTCGGCGTTCATCGAGAGCGCCGAGGAGTCGGTCGAGGAGCTGACGCAGAGCCTGCTGGCGCTCGAGAAGGGCGCGACCGTCGAGCTGCTAAACGCGACCTATCGCATCGCGCACACGCTCAAGGGCGCCTGCGGCGCCGCCGGGCTGCACGACGCGACGCAGTTGACGCACCGCATGGAGAGCGCCTTCGAGGAACTGCGAAGCGGGCAGCGCACCGTCAGCGAGGGGCTGATCGGCGGCTGTCTGAAGATCGCGGATTGCCTGCGGGAAGCGGTGGAGCGCATCAAGGCCGACAAGTATTCGCCGATCACGCCCGCGACGCTCGACGAACTGACGCGCAAGCTGAGCGAAGCGCCGAGCGCCGCGCCCGCCGCGGCAGCGCCGCCGCCCGCACCGCGCGGCGTCGAGGGCTTTGCCGCGCCGGCCGACGCGATCGTGCAGGCCGGGCGCGGCTACCAGGTGTTGATCGAATTCAAGCCCGACAACAGCGAGAACGACCTCCAGGCGTTCCTGCTGCTGAACAAGCTGCGATCGCTGGGCGACGTGACCTGGTTCCGACCGGACTTCGAAAAGGGCGATCCGATCGCCACGAGCGCCGAGTTCGTGCTGCGGGCCGGCGACGCATCCGAGTCGGGCTGCGGGGGGCTGCGCGCCCTGCTACAGGCGTTTCCGATCGCGCTGGCGCAGGTTCGCTCCTTCGAGCCGGTCGAGAGCATCGCTCCGCCGCAGCCCGTCGCGCCACCCGCGGGCGGTCCGGCGGCAAGCGGCGCGGCCGCGCCGGGCGGCGGCGCGCGGCGGCCGGCGGTTCAGGGCACCACCGAGACGATCCGCGTCGACGTGGAGCGGCTGGATCAGTTGATGAACCTGGGCGGAGAACTGGTCATCAACCGGGCGCGCTTCTCGCAGGTCGGCCGGCGATTCAAGACGGTGTTCGAGGGCAAGGATCCGACGTTCATCGCCGAGGAAGCCGGCACGCAGCTCCAGCAACTGACGGATCTGCTGCGCCAGGTGGGAGCGCCGCCGGAAGCCCAGGCGCGGGTCGCCAGCCTGGGTCACTCGATCGATTCGCTGCATCAGGTCATCCGCCGGGTTCACGACGCCCGCGGCGCGATGCACGACTTCGACGAAGCGGTGAACACGCTCGATCGCGTCTCGGAGGGTCTGCAAAAGCGGATCATGGAGACGCGGATGGTGCCGATCGGGCCGCTCTTCCAGCGGTTCCAGCGGCTGACGCGCGACCTGGCGAAAGAGCTGGGCAAGAAGATCGAGCTGGCCATGAGCGGCGAGAACACCGAGCTCGACAAGAAAATGATCGACGAGCTGGCCGACCCGCTCACGCACATCATCCGCAACTCCGCCGATCACGGCATCGAGTCGCCGGCGGATCGGGTGAACCGCGGCAAGCCCGCCGCCGCCACGATTACGCTCTCGGCCTATCACCAGGGCAACAACATCTGCATCGACGTGCACGACGACGGCCGCGGGATCGACCTGCAGCGCGTGCGCGAGAAGGCGCTGGAGCGCGAGCTGGCGACCGAAACGCAGCTCGCGCAGATGAGCGACCACGAGATCGTCCAGTTCATTTTTCATCCCGGCTTCTCGACGGCCAAGCAGGTTTCGGATTTGTCCGGCCGCGGCATGGGGATGGACATCGTCAAGACCAAGCTGGCGAATCTGAACGGCGCGGTCGAGGTGGACACGGTTCCCGGCAGCGGCACCACCATCAAGATGAAGCTGCCGCTGACGCTGGCGATCATCAAGGCGCTGCTGACGCGCATCGGCCGCGAGGTCTACGCGATTCCGCTCGAGACGGTCTCGGAGATCGTCAGCCTGCGGCGGGCCGAGATCCGCTCGATCCAGGCGCAGCGCGTGGCGCACGTCCGCAACTCGATCATCCCCGTGTTCCTGATCGAGGAGACGCTCGACGTGAGCAGCGACGGGCTGCGTACGGCGAGCATCGCCGCGGAGGAGTGGACGATCGTGATTCTCGAGGGTCCGTCGGGCCGCGCCGGGCTGGTGGTCGATCACATGCTCGGCCAGGAAGACATCGTGATCAAGTCGCTGGCCGAGAACTACCGCAACGTACACGGCTTCTCGGGCGCCACCATCATGGGCGACGGCCGCGTGTCGTTGATCCTGGACGTCAGCAACGTGCTGTGCAAGCGCGGCGGCGGCGCCGCCTGAGTGCGAACTCGGCGGCGGCGCAGCGCCGCCGCCCGTGGAGAATGGGATGACGCCGTTCGTAATCAACCCGCCCAAGCAGGCCATACTCGATCGCGTGGCGATCCACGCGGGCGAACAGGCCTCGCTTTCGCTGACCAAGTGGTTCGGCCGCAACGTGAAAATCCACACCGAGGGCTTCGCCACCGCGACGCTGGCCGAGGTCTCCGAAGTCATCGACGGCGGCGATTCGGCCGTGGTCGCGGTGCACACGCGGATCGAGGGCGCGCTGGGCGGCCACGTGCTGCTGGCGTTTCCCGAGCGGGTGGCCGCGCAGCTCGTTTCGCTGCTGGTGGGCGAGCCGGTCGCCGACGCGAGCTGTTTTGACGAGCTGTCGCGCTCGGCGATCACCGAGACCGGCAACATCGTCAGCAGCGTGTTTCTGAACGGCCTGGCGACCACGCTGGGCGTGCGGGCCCAGCCGTCGGCCGCGACGTTTCAACATGACCTGGGCGCGGCGCTGATCGACAGCCTGGTGGCCGAGCAGTTGCAGCACAGCGCCAACGTGCTGTATGTGCAGGCGACGTTCGAGATCGACGGCGTGTCGCTGGATTGGTGGCTGTACGTAATGCCCTCGCCGGAGTGCATGCAGGTGATGGTGGCGCTGTTGCACTAGGTCGACGCCCCGGCGGGCGCGCCGCCGGCGGTTTCGAGGAAGAGGCGGAAAGCGATATGTCGACGACGATCGAAACGCCGAAACAGACGATACCCGCCAAGCTCATCGCGGGCTGCCGCATGGTGGGCATTGGCGGTTTGACCGTGGTCAAGCCCCCGGAGCGGCTCAAGACCGTTCTGGGATCGTGCGTGGGCATCGTGCTCTACGAGGGCCGCTCCCACATCGCGGGTTTGGCGCACAGCATTCTTCCGGAAGGCGACGAGCCGGGCGCGGAGCCGGGCAAGTACGCCGATCAGGCCGTCGACACGCTGCTGCTGAAGGTGCTGGCGGCGGGCGCACGCAAGGAGATGCTGGTCGCCAAGCTGGCGGGCGGGGCGACCATGTTCGGCTCCAGCACGTCCAACGGCCTGGGCGAACGCAACGTGCAGAGCGCCACCCGGCGGCTGGCGCACCACGGCATTCCGATCGTGGGCAAGGCGCTGGGCGGATGCAAAGGGCGGCGGCTGGTGCTCGATCCGGAGACCGGCTGCGTCGAGGTTGAAGTCATCGGCGAGTCCAAGACGACGATCTGACTCCGGAAGTTCCGCAAGGAGACGGCAAGATGTCCGCTCGCATCCTGGTTGTCGACGATGCCCAGTTCATGCGGCATCTGCTCAAGAAGTGCCTGACGGGGGCCGGATTCGAGATCGCCGGCGAGGCCGCGAACGGCGCGGAGGCCGTGACGCGGTACTGCGAACTCAAG
Organism: uncultured Planctomycetales bacterium; assembly: GCA_964631045.1. Lineage (GTDB taxonomy): Bacteria > Planctomycetota > Phycisphaerae > UBA1845 > Fen-1342 > CAZVWB01. The sequence continues at coordinate 54,578 of CAZVWB010000011.1, read as the reverse complement.
CCCGACCTGGTGACGCTCGACATGGTCATGCCGGAGGTCGGCGGGCTCGAGGCCATTCGCCGCATCCGCGCGGTGGACGCAAAGGCCCGGATCGTCATCGTGTCGGCCGTGGACCAGCGCGAGAACCTGCTCGAAGCGGTGCGCCTGGGGGCCAGCGACTACATCGTCAAACCGTTCGACGCCGAGCGCGTCGCCGCGGCCGTGTGCCGGGCGCTCGACCAGCCGCGCGTCGCGGTGGGGGCGTGATCGACCGAGTGCTGTAGCGGGATGCATGCGATGAGCACGAACAACCACCCTGCGGGCAAGACGCGCGTACTGATCATCGACGACTCGGCGCTGATGCGCACGATGATCCGCCAGGTGCTGTCGTCCGATCCCCAGATCGACGTCGTGGACACCGCCGGCAACGGTCCGGTCGCCCTCGCGAAAGTGCGCGACCTGCGGCCCGACGTGGTGACGCTGGACGTCGAGATGCCCGGCATGGACGGCATCGAACTGCTGCGGCGGATCATGCGCGAGCATCCGCTGCCGGTCATCATGCTCTCGGCCCACACGCAGCACGGGGCGCAGCGCACGCTCGACGCGCTGGAAGCGGGCGCGATCGACTATGTGCCCAAGCCCTCGGGCGGTGAAGGCGCGACCCTGCGCGACGTGGGCGGAGAGCTCATTCAGAAAATCCACGCCGCCCGCAGCGCGAATCTCGGGCGGCTCTCGCGCATGGCCAGCAGCGCCCCGGTCATGCCCGCGCGACTGCGCGCGCAGCCGGCGGTTCGGGCGCTGGCCCCCGATGCGCCGTCGCCGGTCATCGCGATCGGCATCTCGTGCGGCGGCCCGGCGACGCTGGTCGACATCTTTCCGCAGTTTCCGGCCGACTCGCCGCCGATCGTCATCACACAGCACATGCCGCCGGGGTTCACGAAGAGCTTCGCAGACCGGCTGAACCGCCTCTCGAACCTGCAGGTGAAGGAGGCGGAGAACGAAGACGTGCTGCGCCCCGGCACGGCGTTTGTCGCACCCGGCGATGCGCATTTGACCGTGTATGGCCGACCCGGCCGCCTGCGCGTGCGGCTGGATCACCGCGAGCCGACCTGCGGCCATCGCCCTTCGGTCGACGTGATGTTCCGCTCGCTGGCGAAAACCAGCGGAGCGCTGACGGTCGCCGCGATCATGACCGGCATGGGCAACGACGGGGCCGAAGCGCTCGGCACGATCGTCGCGGCGGGCGGCCGCACGCTGGCGCAGGACCAGGAGAGCTGCATCGTGTTCGGCATGCCCAAGGCGGCGATCGAGCTGGGGCACGCGCAGCGCGTGACGCCGCTGGATCAGATCGTCTCGACGCTGCTCGAACTCAGCAACGCCGCCGCGGCCGCCGCGCCGGTGGGCGCGGCGTAGCTGCGGCCGCCGCGGAGCCGACTTGCTGCTGAAGCCGCCGCTCCGACCGGCCGATGACCACGGATAGACGGGGCGGCGGCGCCAGGCGCCGCGGCCCGCGTCGCCGGACGCACTGCTCGGGAGAACCCATGGACGTCAAGTACATCAACCCGTTCATCATGTCCATCAAGCACGTGTTTGCGACGATGGTGCACACCGAGGTGAACGTGCAGAAGCCGCAGCTCAAGCCGCAGGGCGCCGCCTCGGCCGACGTGTCGGGCATCATCGGCTTCTCCGGCGACGCGGCGGGGTGCGTGGTGCTGAGCTTCCCGACCGAAGTGGCCTGCAAAGTCGCCTCGACGTTCGCCGGCACGCACCTGGGGCCGTCCGACCGCGACTTTCCCGACGCGATCGGCGAACTGACCAACATGGTCGCCGGTTGCGCGAAGAAGGAATTCGAAGGCATCAACGTCAGCATCTCGCTGCCCAGCGTGGTGATCGGGTCGAACCACGTTGTGGCGCAGTCCCGCGGGCCGCTGCGCGTGATCATTCCGTGCGAGACCAAGCTCGGTCCGCTGTTCGTCGAGGTCGCCATGGAAGTGGCCCGCAAAGCCGCCCCGCAACCCGCCGTGGCAGGAGCCGCCGTATGAAGATCATGCTGGTCGACGACTCGCGCACGATCCGGAACATCCAGAAGAACGCACTGTCGCAGATGGGCCACAACGACGTGGTCGAGGCGGGCGACGGCGTCGAGGCGCTGGCGCTGCTGGCGGCGGGCAAGCCCGACCTGATGCTGGTCGACTGGAACATGCCCAACATGGACGGCATCACGCTGGTCAAGAAGATCCGCGAGACCGACAAGAACCTGCCGATCATCATGTGCACGACCGAGGCGGAGAAGAGCCGCGTGGTCGACGCACTCAAGGCGGGCGTGAACAACTACGTGGTCAAGCCGTTCACGGTTCAGACGCTGGGCGAGAAAATCTCGCAGACGCTTTCGAAGCTCGGCGTCGCCACCAGTTGACGCCCCCGCGCGGCGGGCGGACCTAGCGCCGCAGGTACGCGATGTAGTCCACCGCGGGCAGCGCCGCCCCCAGCCGCCGCAGCATGTTCACGGCCTGCGCGCGGTGATGCGTGCCGTGCGCGGCCAGTTGCAGCAGCGACTCGCCGACGCGGAAGCGCAGCCGCAAACCGGGCATCGGCTGCACCTCGACAATGCGGTTCATTCCGGCTGAATCCGAAGCGGCGATCATCGCGTCGCGCCGCGCGCCGGCGTCTGCATACAGCGCCGTCAGCGTCGCGACCGACGTGGACGCCGGCAGCTTCTCGAACTTCGCGTCCGCCCCGATCGTCCAGTTGCCGTGCCACCACGCCTCGGCGTCGTAGACGTGCGTCAGCGTCATCCGCAGGCTGCCCCAGCCCATCTCGAATTTCTGATCGAGCTGCGCGTCGCTCAGGTCCGCCGCGGCGGTCAGCACGTTCCGCGTCGCCCAATCGCCGAAACCCGCGAACTCGCGGATCGTGTCGCGGTCGAAGGGCGCCGCGGGGAACACGGCGTCGGACGCCTTCATGCCCCACTGCCGCATCTGCTCGATCGACGCGGCGTCGTTCACGGCGGTCGGATACTCGACGCGCATGAAGAGATAGTCGAGGCCCGGCACCGGCGATCCCAGCGTGCGCAGCATGTTCGAGGCCTGCGCGCGGTGGTGCACGCCGTGGGTGTAGACGTGCAGCATCAGGTCGCCCAGCGGAAACTCGAAGCGCTCGCCCTTCAGGTTGGCGTACGCGATGCGGCGCTGCTCGCCGCCGGCCCCCAGACTGGTGAGGAACTCGTCGCGCTCGTGCGCGGTGTCGCGGAGCGACTGCCAGATCGAATCGATCGATTGCTGCGGGTCCATCTCCGCGAGCTTCGGCGACGGCTTCTGCCGCCAGCGATCCAGCCAGATGCGCTCCGCCGCCCAGAGGTGGTGCAGCGTCTTTCGGAGCGTCCCCGGGCCGATCTCGAAAGTCTTGTCGAGCGCGGCGTTCGGCAGCGGCTGAGCCAGCTCGCAGACCTTGTCGCGGGCCCAGTCATTGTGCGCCATCAACTCGGACAGCGTCGTGCGCCCCGCTTGCATACAAGCCTCCTGGACCGCGGCCGGGCGCTCGCGCGCCGCGCGGCTTAACGAAAGACGCCGTCGCCGAAGCTGGTCGCGACCGGCAGACACCAGATGCTGAGCGACTGCACGTCGTCGAGCGTGACGCCCACCGGCAGCTTGACGGTCAGCGTCTCGTCGCGATAGCCGCCGACACGGCGAATGTCATCGCTGAGGATCACGCCGTTTGCAAAGCTCCCGCTCGCGTCGCCGCCGTAGACGCGAACGTCCAGACCGCCCCCGTCGTAGTTGAAGTTCTCGATCACAATCGTGCAGTCGTCGACGATGCGGGCCGTGCCCGACACGCCGTGAAACCGCGTCGCGAGCGCAGCAGTCCGGCCGATGCGGGCATCAGTCGCGCCGCAGGACTGCTGCACCGGCGGCGCATCCACCGGCATGCACCCGATGGCCGCGGCCGCGACGGCCGCAGGCAGCCACGCAACCAGCGTCCGCGCGGACGAGTAGCGGGTCATTCGACCACTCCCGAATTCGTGCAGTTTCAACCCGAACTCGTCGGAATCATACCGCGCTTGAGAGCGCCACGCGACCGCCCTACACTCGTCGCGCGGCGTCCTGCAGCGCATCGGCCGTTTCGGCACGCGCGGATCGCCCGCGGACTTGGCGCGTCGTGGAGATGGAATGGCGTTCACCCCGGCCCAGCGGCTCCAGGCTCTGCCGCCGTACCTCTTCGTTGAAATCGATCGCAAGAAGCGCCTGCTGATGGAGTCCGGCAAGGACGTCATCAACTTCGGGGTGGGCGATCCGGACTGCCCGACGCACGCGTTCATCATCGATCGGCTGAAGACGGCCGTAGACCACGCGCCGCACCACCGCTACCCGCGCGATCGCGGCCTGCCGGAGTTCCGCCAGGAGATCGCCGCGTTCTTCCAGCGCCGCTACCGTGTCGCGCTCGATCCGGAGCGCGAGATTTATGTGCTGATCGGCAGCAAGGAGGGCATCGGGCACCTGCCGCTGGCGGTGGTGAACCCCGGCAAAGCGGTGCTGCTGCCCGAGCCGGGCTACCCGGTCTACCGCGCTTCGACGCTCTTCGCCGGCGGGCTGCCGCACGTGCTGCCCCTGCGCGAGGAGCGCGGCTGGCTGCCCGATCTTGACTCTGTGCCGGCCGACGTGTTGCGCAACGCCGCGCTGCTGATCCTCAACTATCCCAACAACCCGACCGGCGCGATGGCGCCGCGCGCGTTCCTCGAGCAGGCCGTGGCGTTCGCCCGGCGGCACAACCTGGTGCTGGCGCAGGACGCGGCGTACAACGAAATGTGCTTCGCCGAGCCGGCCCTGAGCATCCTGGAGATTCCGGGAGCGCGCGACGTCGCCATCGAATTCCACTCGCTTTCCAAGACCTTCAACATGACCGGCTGGCGGCTCGGGTTTGCCGTCGGCAACCCGGACGTGCTGGACGCGCTCGGTAAGATCAAGGCCAACATGGACAGCGGCCAGTTCGGGGCGATTCAGGAAGCGGGAATCGCCGCGTTCGCCGGCATCGACCGGCCGGAGCTGCACGCCGCCCGCCGCATGTATGCGGAGCGCATGGCGGTGATGGCCGCCGGCCTGCGCGAGCTGGGCTTCGGCGTCACGGAGCCGAAGGCGACGTTCTACATCTGGGCCCGCGTGCCGCGCGGGTACGCCACGATGGACGTGGTGAACAAGCTGCTGGACGAGGCGGCCGTGGTGTGCGTGCCCGGCACCGGGTTCGGCGACGCCGGCGAGGGATATGTGCGGTTTGCGATGACGGTCGAAGTCGCACGCATTCGCATGGCCCTGGGGCGGATGCGGGAGCTGAAATGGTAGCGAGCGGCGGTATCTACATCGCACTGGGTTCGAACCTGGGCGATCGCGAGCGGCACTTGCGCGGGGCGCTTGCCGGCCTGGCCGAGCGCGGCGACGTGCGCGTGCTGCGCTGCTCGACGTTCATCGAGACCGCCCCGGTCGGCGGCGGGCCGCAGCCGATGTTTCTGAACGCCGCGGCGGAGATCGACACGCTGCTGACTCCGCGGGTGCTGCTGGCGCGGCTGCAAGCGCTCGAAGCGCTGCACGGACGGCTGCGGCTGACGCCGGGCGGTCCGCGGACGCTTGACCTGGACCTGCTGCTCTATCGCGACGTGTTCATTCGCGAGGCCGATCTGGTGGTGCCGCACCCGCGGATGTGGGAGCGCGACTTCGTGCTGCGGCCGCTGGCGGAGATTTGCGACCTCACCAAGCTGGAGCACCTGCGCCCCGCGGCATGATGGCCGCGCGGCCCGCCGCGGGTCGCGATCGGTCCGGCGCGCGCCGCACGCGAGCAACGACATGTACATCGACCTTTCCGCGAGCGGCGTCGACTGGCGCGACGTGTATCGCCTGTGCATCGGCTTCATCAACCCGCGACCGATCGCGCTGGTTTCGACGGTCGCGCCCGACGGCCGGCGCAATCTGGCGCCGTTCAGTTTCTACAACATGGTCTCGGCCAGGCCGCCGGTGGTGATGTTCAGCGCCGGCATCCACCGCGACGGCCGGCCGAAGGACACCTATCGCAACGTCGTCGAGACGCGCGAGTTTGTCGTCGCGACGGCGACGGCTTCTTTCGCGCAGCAAATGGTGGATTGCTCGGCGGACCTGCCCTATGGCCGCAGCGAATTCGACTTTGCCGGTCTGACCCCGCAGCCGGCGCGGCGCGTGCGGCCGGCGCTGGTGGCCGAGTCGCCGGTGAACATCGAGTGCGTGCTGCGCGAGGTGTTGACGATCAGCGATCAGCCCGGCGGCGCGTATGTGATTTTCGGAGAGATCGTCGCGGTGCACGTGGCTAGCGGTCTGTTGCACGATAACCACACGATCGACCCGCAGCGATTGCAGACGGTTGGGCGCCTGGGCGGCGCGTACTACACGACCGTGACCGACCCCTACGAACTGCACGTTCGCGCGCAGCCGCCGGGCGGATGAGCTTGTGAGTTCTTTGGGTGGGGCGGGCATTCCGGCCGCCCGCCGCTCTCGCGAACCGCTCACGAGATTGATTGAAGTCGAGAGATTCACAAGCTCGGGGGCCCATGCGCCCCGCTCTTGCGATGAAAAATCCACAACCTCGCAGACTCGCGTTACGGCTTGGCGTCGAGCCGCATGAGCGCCCGCGCCGCGTCGCGCAGCACGCCGTAGCGCCGCTCGATGTGCTGCGGCGTCGTCGGGCGAAACACGATGTCCCCCGCTTCGACGCGCAAGACCACGCCGCGCTCGTCCGTATACGTGATCGAGGGCTTGGGCGAGAACGCTTCGCTGACTTCGTAGGCGTAGGCCGTGACGTCGCTCTTCTCCGGCAGCGGTCGCGGCCCGAGGCTGCGAATCACGTACGTCACGATCGCCCGCGTGCCGGTGTCATAAATCGCGAACGCGCACGGTTCGCCCGGCTCGCGACCGAGCAGGCCGGGCAGCAAGCGCACCCAGACCAACCCGAGGTAATTGGGGCCGACGCGCTGCTCGCGCGATGGCGGAATCTCCATGTCCAGACTCGACTTGAAGCTCGCGATCAGCTTGCCTTCCTCGCGGATGCACGAGTCGACGCTGCTGAAGACCTGGCGAATCACCGCTTTCTCGCCCGGAACTTCGCTTTCGCGCGTTTCGATCAGCTCGCTCAGCAGGTCGCTGCTGGCGAACAGGTCCACACGGCTCGAGCGGGCCGTGCCGTCGCGGCCGAATTGCCAGGAGCGCTCGCGGACGCGCACGCCCTCCTTCACGTTCCCGCCGCTGCGCGGGTCATCGAGCGAGCGCACCTCGCGCTCGATCTGCCGCGTGAAGAACCCGCCCGGCTCGCCGCGCTGCACGATTTCGTAGTGCCGCAACTCCGCGTCGATCGGCAGCGCGGCCGCGGCCCGGCTGAGATTCTCGAGCAGCTTCTGCCCGCGCAGCAGCGCCTCGGCCAGTTCCGCTTGCCGCTCGCGCGTGTAGAGGATGCGCAGCGACGCCGCCATCCGCTCGAACTCGCTCCGCAGCCGCGCGCCGGCGGATTCATCCGGCGCCGCGCCGCCCAGCAGCAGGACGAAGACGCGCGTTTCGTCGAACCGCACGCAGAAGTAGTGCGTGCGCACCGTGCCCGTGGTCAGACTGTCCTCGGCGGTGATGACCGCCGCGTCGCGCTCGCCGAGCTTGCGCAGCTCGTGACTGGTCTTGACCGTCTTGGCGCCGGCCTCCTGAATGATCTGGCGTTGCAGGTCGTCGAGCCACTTGTCGAACGAGGCGTCCGCGGCGAGGCGATAGAAGAGCACCTGCATCGTGCCGCGCTGCGCCGTCGATCGGCCGCGCAGCACGCCCACGGCGCCCGGACCGGCGTCGAGCGTGAAACGGCCGCGGTCGTACGTCCAGCTTCCGCCGGGAGCGGTCAGCTCGAAACCGAAGCTGTAGTCGGCGACCTGCACGGTATCGGTCGCAAGCTGGGCGCGGGCGGCCGTCGCGCCGGCGGCAAGCAGCGCCAGCACCAGAGCCGGCAGGACGGGATTTCGTCGTGGGCACGGCATCGTGCGCCTCCTCCGTCGCGGGCGCGGCCCGCGGTCGGCCCCAACAGCGTAACCGACGCCGCGGCGGCCGGCGCGGCGCCTCAGAGCGACGCGAACTGCACCAGGTCCAGCTCGCGCCCCAGCACCATCAGCGTCTCGTCGCGCTTCATAATCGCATCGGCGCTGGGCAGGAACTGAAAACGCGTCTGCCCCGCCTCGCGCACCGCGAGCACCAGCAGGTCGAACTTGCGGCGGATGTCGATCTGCTGCAGCGTCTTACCCTCGAACTTCTGCGGCACGACGATCTCCATGATGCGATAGTCCTCGGACAGCGAGAACATGTCGCGCAGGTCCGGGTTGGCCAGCCGCCGGGCGGTGCGCTCGGCCGTCTCGCGCTCCGGGAAGATGATCTCGGTCGCGCCGACCGCCCGCAGAATCTGGGCGTGGTCGTCGTTGCGGGCGGTCGAGCGGATCGACTTCGCCCCGATTTTCTGCAGGTTCAGCGTGCAGAGAATGCTCGGTTCGATGTTGTCCTTGCCCAGGCTGATGATGCACTCGTCGATCGTCGAGGGCACGACGCTCTTGATCAGTTGCAGGCTGCGCACGTCGCCGATCAGGGCGCGGTGCACCTCGTCGCGAATGTCGTCCACGCGCTGCTCGCGCTCGTCGATCGCCAGCACCTCGCAGCCCATGCGCACCAGGGTTCGCGCCAGGTGGCTGCCGAACTGACCCAGGCCGATCACGCATACCTGCTTCATCGCCCGTACTCCGTGCGGCCGCCGGCCGCTAGCCAATCATGACGCGCTCGACGGGATGCTTGTAGCGCGGCGGCGCCGCCCGCGCGAGCACCAGCAGCGCGATCGTCAGCGGCCCCAGCCGCCCGAGGAACATGCTGAGCATGATCCAGACCTTGCCGGCCGGACTGAGGTTGAATGTGATTCCCGTCGAAAGCCCGACGGTGCCGAACGCCGAGACCTGCTCGAAAATCACCTGCTCCAGCCGCGGACCGCCGCCGCCGACCCGCTCGGTGATCGACAGGATCAACACACCCGCCAGGTTCCAGACCACGCCCAGCGCGATCACCACGCCGGCCCGCCGCACGATCTCCGCCGGAATGCGCCGACCGAAAATCGTCACGTCCTCCAGACCGAACAGCCGGCTGTAGATGCCCGCGCCCCAGACGCTGCCGGTCGTCGTCTTGATGCCGCCGGCGCACGACCCCGGCGAGCCGCCGATGAACATCAGCCCGACCAGTATCAGCAGGCTGGCGATGGGCATCGCGGCGATGTCGATGGTGTTGAAGCCCGCGGTCCGCGCCGACACCGACTGGAACAGGGCGTGGTGCACGCGCGTCGCCAGCGTCGCCTCGCGCTCCGTCAGCCCGGTGGCCAGCAGCACCGCGGCGCCGCCGAAGGTCAGCACGCCGCTGACGATCAGAACCAGCCGAGTGTTGAGCGTCCACAGCAGCGCGGCGGGCGCGCGGCCGCGGACCCGGGCGCCCGCTCGTTGTGCGATCTCGAACAGCACGGTGTAGCCCAGGCCGCCCAGCGTGATGAGTCCCATGACCGGAATCGTCACCAGCAACTGATCGCGCAGGCCGACGAGGTTGTCGCTTCGCAGGCCGAAGCCGGCGTTGCAGAACGCGGAGACCGCCGTGAACGCGGCCTCGAAGGCGTCCCCCGGCCGCGCCGCCTGCTGCATCCCGACATAGATCAGCACCGCTCCGGCGAATTCGACCGCCAGCGTCATCAGCACGACCAGCCGCAGCGATCGCAGCAGCTCGCCGCGCGACTGATCCTGGAAGAATGAGTCGGACAGGGCCGCCTGCGAGCCAAATGACACGCGGGCCTGCACGACGCGCACCATGATGACCGCAAACGTCATCACCCCCAGCCCGCCCAGTTGAATCAGCACCATGAGGGCGATGTGGCCGATGCGCGAGTAGCGAAGCTCGGTATCGACGGACGTCAGTCCGGTCACGCACACCGCCGAGGTGGAGGTGAACAGCGCGTCGATCCACTCGACCGGCTTCTCGCCGCGGTGCGACATCGGCAGCCGCAGCGCCACCCCGCCCGCCAGTATCAACAGCGCAAAAGTCGAGACCAGCAACCCCTCCGGTTTGGTCACGAACAACCGCAGCAGCCCCACGCACGCCCTGGCGATTGCGCCCATGCCCATTGTGCTCGGAAACGCCGGCGGAATCGGCAGCGCCCACGAAGGCGGCCAATGGGGGCCAGACGTTACCCGATCCCAGGCGCGTCCGAAAGCCCGACCGCGCCCAGCCACGGCCCGCCGGGCGTTGGCCGACTCGCCGCCGCGCGTATCCGTCCAAATCGCTCGACTGGCGTCGGATCGCCCGAAATTTCGCGTTTTTTCCCGCGCAGCGTAATCCGCGGCGGCTTACAGTGCCGAATGCTCAGGCGGTGTCGCGCGTCAGTGGTGGACCCGGTCGCGGCGGCCCGATTGCGGCCGTCGGGAGGCGCTGCATGCGAAAGCGAATGCTCCTGCCTGTGATCGTTGCCGCCGGACTCTCGCTGCCGGCGCTCGCCGGCTGGTGGTGGTGGGGCGATGCCATCGTCGCCGACCGCTTGCAAGACGCGGCTCAATGGGGCGCCATCGTCGGCGATGCGTTGCAGTCTTCGCCGGTGGAGGTCAGCAGCCCGGCGGCCGAACTCCGGACTGTCGCCGGCGTCGACCTCGCGCGCTACATGGGATCGTGGTTCGAGATCGCGCGTTACCCGAATCGCTACCAGGACGGCCTGATCGAGGTTGTCGCGACGTACGTCCTCAAGCCCGATGGCCGCATTGCCGTCACCAACACGGGCCAGCGCGTCGGCCGCAGCGGAAGACGCGAGAAGGTCTCGCGGGCCGAGGGCTGGGTGGTCGACGGCGGCGTTAACGCCCGCTGGCACGTGCAGTTCGTCTGGCCGTGGAAGGCCGACTACTGGATCATCGACCTTTGCCCGGACTACTCATACGCCGTCGTCGGCCAGCCGTGCCGCTCGAATCTCTGGGTGTTGGCGCGTCAGCCGCAGTTGCCCGAGGCCACATACGCCGCGATTTGCGAACGCCTCCGCGCGCAAGGTTACGACCCATCGCGGCTGGTGCGCACGCCGCAGGCCGCGGACCGCTGAGCGCGGCGAAGCCGGCGGGGTGGTCCGGGCATCCTGCCCGCGAGCAGCATCGGGTGGTCCGGGCATCCTGCCCGCGAGCAGCGTCGGGTGGTGCGGGCATCCTGCCCGCACGGAACACTCATCACATGTTCTCTCGCGGCTGCGCGCGACCGCCGCGCGTCGGTACACTGCGGACATGAGCGATCACTCGGCCGTCGCATCGCCGCCCCTCGAACCGCTGCACGTCAGCACGCAATCCGGCTACGACCAGTGGGCCGAGATTTACGACGAGGACGATAACCCGCTCGTCGCGGTCGAGGCGCCGCGCGTCGCGGCCGCGCTCGGACCCGTCCGCGGCTTGCGCGTCGCCGACGTCGGTTGCGGCACCGGCCGGCACACCCAGGCCCTCAGCCGAGACGGCGCGATCGTCACCGCCCTCGACTTCTCCCGAGGCATGCTGGACCGCGCCCGCGCCCGCAACTACTCCACGCCGGTCGAGTTTCTCGAGCACGACCTGACGCGCCCCCTGCCGCTTCCCGATGCCGCGTTCGACCGCGTCCTTTCCGGGCTGGTCGTCGATCACATCCCGGACTTGCCGGCGCACTTCCGCGAACTGGTCCGCGTCACGCGCCCCGGCGGTGCTGTCATCATCTCCGTGCTGCACCCGGCCATGATGCTGCGCGGCGTCCGCGCCCGTTTCCGCGATCCGCAGACCGGGCGCGAGGTGCGGCCCGCGAGCTGCGCTCACGAAGTCGGCGACTATCTCGCCGCCGCCGCCATCAGCGGAGCGCTGCTGGCGCGCGTGGATAGCGCCGCGGTGGACGCCGAACTCGCGGGGCGCTCCGCGCGGGCGGCGCGCTATCTGAACTGGCCGATCCTGCTGCTGATGCGGCTGGAGCGCGCGGCGCGGCAGCCATGATTCCAGGCGGCAAAGCGCTGATCGGGATGATCCACGTCCGCGCGCTGCCCGGGTCGCCGCGGCATGCACTGCCATTGGGCGAAATCATCGCCGCCGCGACGGACGAAGCCCGCCGGCTCGCCGCGGCCGGCTTCGACGCCCTGCTCATCGAGAACATGCACGACCTGCCGTATCTCTGCGGCGGCGTCGGTCCGGAGATCGTCGCGGCCATGACGGCCGTCGCCATCGCCGTCCGCGGCGCGACACCGTTGCCGCTGGGCGTGCAGATTCTCGCGGCCGCGAACTGCGAGGCGCTGGCGGTCGCACACGCCGCCGGCGCGAGTTTCATTCGGGCGGAGAACTTCGCATTCGCCCACGTGGCGGACGAAGGTCTGATGCCGACGGCGGCGGCCGGTCCGCTGCTGCGCTACCGGCGGCAGATCGGCGCGCTGGGCGTTCGGATCGCCGCGGATGTTAAGAAGAAACACGCCAGTCATGCGCTGACGGCCGACCTCCCGCTCGCGGCGGCGGTTCGCGGCGCGGTCTTCGCCGGCGCCGATGCGGTGATCGTCACGGGAGCCGCCACGGGTCAGCCGGTCGCGCCGCCCGACCTGGTCGCCGCGGGCGCCGCCGCCGACGGCCGGCCGGTTTGGGTCGGCTCCGGCGCAGCGCCGGAGAATCTGGCCGCGGTGTGGAATCTGGCCGACGCGTTCATCGTCGGATCGTCGCTGAAGTACGACGGGTACTGGGCGAACCCGCTCGATCCGGCTCGCGTGGCGCGGCTGGTGGAGGCGGCGAACGCGCTGCGCGGTTGAGACTCGCGGCGGGCGGCCGCGCCTGCTACCATGCGGCCGATTCGAAGCGGAGGAAACGATGGCACACATAGTTACCGGTCGCTGCGTCGACTGCAAATACACGGATTGCTGCACGGTCTGCCCGGTGGACTGCTTCTACGAGATCGACGACCCGAAGATGCTGGTGATCGACCCGGACACCTGCATCGATTGTCAGCTTTGCGTCCCCGAGTGTCCGATCCACGCGATCTACGAAGAGAGCGAGCTGCCGGCGCCGTACGCCGAGTGGACGGCCAAGAACCGCGACCTGTTCCCGGCGGGCCGCAACATCACGTCGAAGATCGACGCGCTGCCGGGGGCGAAGCCTCTGCCGCAGATCCAGGCGGAGGAAAAAGCCCGCGGCTGGGACGTGAGCGAACCGCGCAACGCATAAGCCCGTGGGAAGAGTTGACGCCCGCGCGGCCCGCCGCTATCACGCTTGCTGAAAGCGTGGGCCGGGTTCGGGGGGTCGGCGGCGGTGTCTCGGATTCGTATTCATATTCCTTGTCGATTCCTGGAGTGGGTGTCGTGGCGAAGCCCCGGGTCGGAGTGGTCGGTGCGGGCGTGGTCGGGTCGGCGATGCAGAAGCTCTGCGGCCCCGATACGGTGGTTTACGATCCCTACAAGGCCGAGTACTCCGGCAACCGCGACGCGCTGAACCGCTGCGACGTGGCCTTCGTCGCCGTTCCGACCCCGATGAACGACGACGGCTCGTGCAACACCTCGATCGTCGAGGAGGTCGTCGGCTGGGTCGAGTCTCCGCTGATCATCCTCCGCTCTACGGTGACGCCGGGCACGACCGACCGTCTCCGGCAGAAACTCGGCAAGGCGGTGGTTTTCCAGCCCGAGTACCTGGGCGAGACGACGGCGCACGTGTTCGGCAACATGGCCGAGCGCGAGTTCGTCGTGCTGGGCGGCACGACCGAGGACGTCTCAAGGGCCGCCGACTTCTACAAGCACTATTACAACGCCTACGTGCGGTACTACTTCTGCGACGCGGTAACGGCCGAAGTGGCCAAGTACATGGAGAACGCGTTCTACGCCGTCAAGGTGACGTTCGTGAACGAGTTCTACGATATCGCCATCGCTCACGGCGTCGACCCGAATGTGCTGCGCGAAATCTGGCTGGCCGATCCGCGCATCAGCCGCGATCACACCTTCGTGTACCCCTTCGCCCGCGGCTTCTCGGGCAAGTGCCTGCCCAAGGACTGCAACGCGATCGTGCACTCCTCGCGGCAGAAGGGCCTTGAGCCGAAGTTCATGGCGGCGACGCTGAGGATCAACGAGGATTTCCTGAAGCGCAACGCCGAGAAGCGCTAAGCGGCCGCCCCTGCTTTCTGTCGTTCCCCGGCGAATCGCACACGCGCCCCGCGATGAAGCGGCGGGCTTCGCGATGCAATGCTCCCGCCAGATGTCCGCGAGCACGATGCGTCGCGCGGCGGATGACGAGCCGCCGCACGGCCGGCGCGCGATCGTCACATCCGCTCGATGACCTCAATCCCCAGAAGCCCCAGCGCCAGCCGCAGGGACCGCGCCGTCAGATCGCACAGCCGCATGCGAGAAAGCCGCGTGACCTCGTCCGGCGACTGCACCACCGGACACGCTTCGTAAAACCGCATGAAGTCGGCGGCCAGGTCGTAGACGTACGTACACAGCGTGTGCGGCAGCAGCTCCGCCGCGACCGCGTCGATCGCCTCGGGCAGCCGCGCCAGCCGCAGCGCCAGCGCTCGCTCGGCCGGGTCGCCGATGCGCACGGCCACGTCAGGCGCATACACGCGCGCGGCGATCCCGCCGCCGGCCGCGCCCGCATCGCCGACCGCCGCGGCCGCCTTGCGGTAGATCGAGCGGATTCGGGCATAGGCGTAGAGCATGTATGGCGCGGTGTTGCCCTGTAGCGCCAGCATGTGATCCCAACTGAACGCATAGTCGCCGTTGCGATCGCGGGCCAGGTCGAAGTACTTCACGGCGCCGATGCCGATGCGCCGCGCGATCGCCTGCTTCTCTTCCTCGGAGAACGAGGCCCGGTACTCCGCATCGTCCTCCGCCAGACGCGCTTCGAGCAGCGCGCGGGCGCGGCGCTCCGCTTCGTCGAGCAGGTCCAGCAGCTTTACGTTTTCGCCGGCGCGGGTTTTCAGCGGCTTGCGGTCCTCGCCCAGGATGCTGCCGAATGTCACGTGCTCCAGCGTCACCTCGTGACACGCCCAGCCCATCGCCACGGCCGCCGCGAAGAACATCTGAAAGTGCAGCTTTTGCCGGGCGTCGGTGACGTAGATCAGCCGGCGGGCCCCGAGCTCCTCGATGCGGAAGCGAATCGCGGCGAGGTCCGTGGTCGCGTATAGAAACGCGCCATCCGACTTCTGCACGATCATCGGCAGTTCCGCCCCGTCGGGCGCCTTGAAGCGCGCCGCGTGCTGCGCGTCGTAAAAGAACAGACACGCCGCACCCTGATCCGTTCGAAACTCGACGTAGGGCCCCGCCGCCGGCGTCTGCTTGGGCTGCGGCGGCAGCTTGGCCCGCAGCTCCGCGACGACCTTCGGGAGACGCTCGCCGCTTTCGTAGAAGCTCTCCCCGCGGACGTCGTCTTCCGTCAGCAGTACGCCCAGCCGCGCGTAGATTTCGCCGCAGTAGCGCAGCGAAATGCGGCGGGCCTGCTCCCAGGCCTGACGCTCCGCGGCGTTCTCGGGGCCGCCGACCTGCAGCATGCGCGTGACTTTCCGCGGAATCTCGGCGATTTCGTCGGCGCTGCCGCCGCGGTCCGTCACGCGCCAGCCGCGGCCCTCCGCGGCCGCGACCAGGCCCTGCACGAAGCGATAGCCCAGTTCGAGCTGTTCCAGCGTGGCGTCGGCGCCGGCGAATCGGTCGAGCTCGGCGTTCGCCAGGTCGGCGCTCCACTCGCGACAGACGGATTCGCCGAGCGGGTCGATCGCGGCCGCCGCCGCCGCGATGCGGGCGTCGTCCCGGCTTCTCCGGGCCTCATCCAGCGCGGCCCGCAGCCGCTGCAGCTCGCGCAGCCGCCCCTCGACCTGCTCGAAGGTTTCGCCGCGGGCGGCGCGCGTGCGGATGTACCACAAACCGAGCACCACCATGCCGATCGCCGTGCCCCAGTCGCCGATGTGATTCTGGCGGATGACCGTATGCCCCTCGAACGCCAGCACCCGCGCGAACACGTCGCCGATGATCGTGCTCCGCAGGTGCCCCACGTGCATCTGCTTGGCGATGTTGGGCGACGAATAGTCGATCAGCACCACGCGCGGCGCGCTCGACGGACCGATGCCGACCCGGTCCGCCCGCGCGTCCGCTGGCGGCGCAATCTCCGCCAGGCCCCGCGCCAGGTAGTCGTCGCGCAGCCGGATGTTGATGAACCCCGCCCCCGCGACTTCGAGCGGCCCGGCAACTTCGGCCAGCAGCGGCGCGGCCGCCGCCGCGATTCGCTCCGCCACGTCGCGCGGTTTGGCGCCCAGCCGCTTGGCCAACGCCATGGCGGCGTTGCACTGATAATCCCCGAAGCGCGGATCGCGCGACGGTTGGATCGCGGCGGGCGTCTCGGCTGCGCCCGCGCCGGCCACCCGCGCGATGGCCGCCGAGAAAGCGGTTTCGAGCATCGCAATCAGACTGTTTGACATCGCGCCGCGAAGCTATGCGGTATCGGCCCCGCTCGCAAGCCGCGCGGCGGCGACGCACCCGACGGGAGATTCACTCCCCCGCCGCGTCGATCGCGGCCAGCGCCGCAAACCGCGGCGACAGATCGTCATAGAGCGCCGCATACGCGGCCCGCGGCGCGACGTATGCTTCCGCCGCCGCGGGGCGTGGCGAGACGACCTGCGTCACGCGAATCGCCGCCCGGCACGCCTCCGCCACCGACGCCCACACTCCCGCGCCCACGCCCGCCAACAGCGCCGCCCCGTGCGCCGGCCCTTCGTCTCCGCCGATGATCTCCGCGTCAACCCCGTACACGTCCGCCTGCAACTGCCGCCAGAAATGCGACTTCGCCCCGCCGCCCCCGAGCCGCAGCCGGGAAACGGGCACACCGATCGACCGCATCAGGTCCAGAATCTGCCGCATGCCGAAGGTGACGCCTTCGAGCACCGCCCGCAGCAGGTCGCCGCGCGTGTGTCGCGCGGTCAGACCGATCCACGCCCCCCGCGCCAGCGGATCGGGATGCGGACAGCGCTCGCCGCTGAGATACGGCAGGAACACCAGCCCGCGCGCGCCCGGCGGCGACTGCGCCGCCTCGTCCAGCAGCGCCTCATACGCCGCATCCGGTGCGACCACGCCGCGCGCCCATTGCAGCGCGCCCGCCGCGGACAGCATGCAGCCGGTCACGCACCAGCCGGCGCGCTCTCCGGCGGCTGCGCCGCGCCCGTCCGCCGCGCACATCGTGTGCAGCCGGCCGGGCCGCGCCGGATCGACCAGGTCAAGCCGCGGCGCGTCGCAGTGGGCATACATCACGCCGCTCGTGCCCAGCGTGGCCAGCACCAGCCCGGGCTCGACCACGCCGGCGCCCACCGCCCCGCACATGTTGTCGCCCGAGCCGGCCACCACCGGCGTCCCGCGGCGCAGGCCGGTCTGCGCCGCGGCCCACGCCGTAACGTGTCCGGCGACCGCGGCCGACTCGAGCACGGGCGGCAGCAGGTCCGCCGACAGCCCGATCGCGGCGAGCAGCTCGGCGGACCAGCCGCGAGCCGCTACGTCAAACAACAGCGTCCCCGCACCATCGCCCACGTCGGTCGCCAGGCCGCCGGTCAGCCGGTAGCGCACAAAGTCCTTGGGCATGAGCACGCACGCGGTCCGCGCGAAATTCTCGGGTTCGGCGTCGCGCAGCCACAGGATTTTCGGAAGCGTGAAACCGGTCAGCGCGGCGTTGCCGGCGCGCTGTACGAGTGCCCGTCGCCCGCCTACCGCCGCCTCGATCGCCGCGCATTGCGGTGCGGTGCGCTGATCATTCCACAGCAGCGCAGGGCGCAACGGCATCACGGTCCCGCCGCCATCGCGCGCGGCGCTTTTGCTGTCCTCGCGATCGGCGGCTCCGCTGCCATTGCGCGCGGTGGTTCCGCCGCCCTCGAGCGCGGCGGCGGGAAGAAACACGGAGCCGTGCATCTGGCCGCTCAGACCGACGGCGGCGATGGCCGCGGCGACGGACGATTCATCCGCCCCCAGTCCCGATCGACACCCAATCCGCAGCAACTCGCGAACCACGGCGACCGCCGCATCCCACCACTGGAGCGGATCCTGCTCGCTCCACCCGACCCGCGGGTGACTGATGGTGTGCGGTGCGGACGCACTAGCCCGCACGACGCCGCCCGCATCGCACAACGCACCCTTGGTCGCCGAAGTACCAATGTCGAGGCCCAGTAGCAGAGTCATGGCGGGGAGGATAACGGGGATGAGCGAGACGGCGGAGGAGAAGAGGAAGCGACGGAGCGACGAAGGCAGAGCGACGAAGCGACGGAGCGACGAAGGCGAAAGCAAAGCGACGAAGCGACAGAGCGACGGAGCGACGAAGGGGAAGAAGAAGCGACGAAGCGACCAAGCGACGGCGCGACGAAGCGACGAGGGGCGTGACCGAACGACGGGCCGTCAAGCGTCTCGGCCCGGCAAGCTCTTCATTCGCTCTTCGCTATTCGCTATTCGGCATTCGCTTTTCTAAATTAGCCATTAGCCATTAGTTATTCTGTATTCCTTCGCCATTCGCTCTTCGCTATTCGTCATTCTCTCTCCCCCCACCCACACCCCCCGAATCGCATCCGCGCCGCACCCCATCAGAAACGCATCCAGCAGGCACTCCGGCCGAACATCCGCGAGGGCCGCGTGTCGCAGGTCCACCGTAAAAAAGTCCGCCCAGCGGCCGACTTCGATCAAGCCCGCCGCGACCCCCAGCGCCGCGGCCCCGTTGGCGCTGCCGCAGCGCAGCAACTGTCGCCCGACGCTGATGTCATCCCCCACGCACACGCCGCGCTTCTGCACTTTCAACCGCTGCGCGAACTCCAGCCAGCGCAACTCCTCGACCATGTCGATGCGGATGTTGCTGTCGCTGCCGATGCACACGCTGTCCGACCGGCGGCTCAGCATTCGCCCGATCTCGCCGATGCCGTCCCCGAGATTGCCCTCCGTGATCGGGCAGGCGCACAGCCGCGCCCCGCTCGCCACGTAGCGATCCACCGGGAACTCGCCCGACTGCGTCATGTGAACCGCCGTGAACGCCGGTCCCAGGTCGAGATTGTCCAGCAGCCACTGCAGCGGCGCCGTCCCCAACACCCGGCGGCATTCGGCGATCTCTTTGGCCTGCTCCTCGACGTGCATGTGCACCACCATGCCGCGATCCAGTCCGGCCCGATAGATGCGCTTCAGGTCCGCCGGCGGCACCGCGCGGATGCTGTGCGGCGCCAGGCCGAGGGTCTGCGTCCGGCGGTCCAGCCGCGGCCCGAGGCCGTCGACGTGCGACAGGAACGCATCCAGCCCGACGCCGTCGAAGCGCCGTTGCCCGCCGGCCAGCGGCTGCCCGATCGCGCCGGTGCGGTAGTAGCAGGCCAGGAGCACCAGCCGGATGCCGCTCTCGGCCGCCGCTTCGAGCACCAGTTCGTCGAAGGCGTAGTCGGCCCGCACCGGGTCTTCGTGGTGCAGATAGTGGAACTCGCCGACGGTGGTGATTCCCGATCGCAGCATCTCATCGAAGGCCTGCCGGCAAATCCTCTTGAACGTCGCGCGATCTACGGACTCGACCAGGGCGTACATCGCCTCGCGCCAAGACCAGAAGTCGCCCACGCCCGACATGTAGGTCTCGCCGGCGCCGCGCAGCGCACGCTGAAACGCATGGCTGTGAACATTCACGAAACCGGGCAGCAGCGCGCAGCCGCTGAGCCTTGTCTCTTCGCCGCCAGCCGCTGCGGGCGGCGCCGCGACCCCGGATGCGGCCTGAGTCACGGCGGCGATGCGGCCCGCGTCATCGACGGTGACGCGGACGTCGGGAATCAGGCGGCCATTGACGCAGGTGTAGTCGGCGAGCAGGGTGAACATGTGGGGAATATAGAATGGCTAATTGCTAATGGCTAATTTAGAAAGCGAATGCCGAATAGCGAATAGCGAATAGCGAAGAGAGAAGAGCGAATGAAGAGATCGCCGGGCCGAGAGGCTTGACGGCTCGTCGCCCGGTCACGCCCCTCGTCGCTTCGTCGCGCCGTCGCTTCGTCGCGCCGTCGCTTGGTCGCTTCGTCGCTTCTTCTTCCCCTTCGTCGCTCCGTCGCTTCGTCGCTTCGTCGCTCTGCCCTCGTCGCTCCGTCGCTTTGCTTTCGCCTTCGTCGCTCCGTCGCTGCCTCTTCCCCTTCGTCGCTCCGTCGCTTCGTCGCTTCGTCGCTTCTTCTTCCCCTTCACTCCGCCTGCGCCGCCACCACCAGCGTCTGATCGTCGTCCGCCGGATGCCCGTGTGCGAAGTCGTGCGCGGCCTGCAGCGCGCGCGACAGTAGCCCGCCGCCGCGTGCCGCCGCACTCCGCACGATCGCCTCCAGCCGCTCGATGCCGAACAGCCCCTCCGGGCCGGCCGTCTCGATCACCCCGTCGGTGTAGACCACCAGTTGATCGCCCGGCTCGAATGGCGTCTGTTCTTCCGTCCATTCCTGCTCCGACAAATCCGCACAGATGATCGTGCCGGTTGCGTCGAGGCGCTCCAGCAGCGCCGCCCCGCCGCGGTCCGCACTGCCGCCGGCCGCGGGCGTCTCGCCACCTGCCGCACCGCCCGCCCGCGGACCCGCGGCGCGAGAGCCCGCCCCCGCTGCTCGCTCCGCACCCGCCGGGCCGGCGCCGGCCCCCGCAGCACCGCCGCGCCGCAGAAGCGCCGGCGGATGTCCGGCGCTGCAATAGGTCAGGGTGCGCCGCTGCGGATCGATCGTCGCACAGAACATGGTGACGAAGCGCCGATGGCCCGCGCGAGCCAGAATCTGCGCCGCGCCGGCAATCACCGACAGCGGCGAGTAGCCCTCCGCGCCGGCGGCGTGAAACGCCGACTTGATCATCCCGCTCACCATCGCCGCCCGCGTCCCGTGCCCGCAGATATCCGCGACCAGCAGCGTCACGCCGCCCGTACCCGCCGCCGCGTAGTCAACGAAATCCCCGCCCAGCCCCGCGTACTGCACGCAGCGCGCGGCGATCTCGACGCCGCTCAGCGTGCTATGTTCCGGCGGCAGCAGGCTCTGCTGAAATCGTCGGGCCTGCTCCAGCTCCTCTTCGAGCCGGGACAGGTGCCGCCGGTTCTCCTGCGTCAGCCGCCGCTGATCGAGGCAGCGCTCGACCAGGGTCAGCAGCACTTCGCGGTCGAACGGCTTCTGGATGAAGTAAAACGCCCGGCGGCGAATCGCCTGAATGAGCTGCGCGTCGAGCTGATTGATGCTGCCGGTCATGAAGATGACGTCGACGTCCGGCCGCTGCTGCCGCAGGCGATCCATCAGTTCGAAGCCGGACATTTCGGGCATGCGGATGTCGAGCAACGCCAGGTCCGGCGCGAAGCCGCCGGCGACGCGGATCAGCCCCTCACTCGGCGAGCGGGCGGTCGCCACGGCGTAGCCGGGGCCGAGCACGCGCTCGATGGCGCGCAGCATTCCCGGCTCGTCGTCCACCACCAGCACGCGGGCGCGGCTCATCCGGGTGCTCCCATCGCGGGGGCGTCGACCGTCGGCAGCAGCACGCGCACCGCCGTGCCCTGCGCCGCGCGACTCTCCAGCTCCATGCGGCCGCGCATTTCCCAGACGATCGAACGACAGATCGAGAGCCCCAGGCCGTTGCCCTCCTCCTTCGTCGTGAAGAACGGCTCGTGGATGCGGGCCAGGTGCTCCTCGGCGATGCCGCAGCCCGTGTCGCGGATCAAAACCTCGACGTGGTCGCCCAGCGGCCGCGCCGCGACCGAAAGCGCCCCGCCGGTCGGCATGGCGTCGCGCGCGTTGGTCGAGAGATTCAGGAAGAGCTGTTCGAGATCGCCCTGTCCGCCGCGGATCGGCGGCAGTTCGTCGGGCACGTCGACTTCGACGCGAATGCCGCGGCGCTGCATGCCGTCCTCCAGAATGGCCAGCGTGCCCTCGATCGCGCGGCGCAGGTTGCCCTGTCCCACGCGCCGGCCGCCGCGGGCCAGGCTGAGCATCCCGCCGAAAATCCTGCGGCAGATCTGCAACGAGCGCTCGACGTGCGCGAGGTCTTCGCCGAGCACCTCGCCGTCGAGGCGGCCCGCGCGAACGTCCGCGAGCATCTGCTGCACGAGCGGCAGCACCGAGCCCAGCGCGTTGTTCACGTCGTGAGACACGCCGCGGGCCAGGTTGGCGACGGCGTGCTTCTTCTCCGCCTCGAGCATCTTGCTCTGCAGCGACTCGGTGCTTTGAAGATACTGGATCGCCACGCTGGCCTGCGTGCCGAACTGATCGAGCACGTCGGCCTCGAAGTCGCCCAGCGCCGCCGGGTGCCGCGCGGCGAGCTTGATGACGCCGATCAGGCCGTCGCGGGTCGCCAGCGGCGCGGCCAGAATGGCGCCCTCGCGCGGCGAGTTGTCGGAGTCGTCGCCGCGATAGTAGGCCAGCAGCTCCGCGAGGCCCGTCGCCGCCTCGCCGCGCCACACGCGCCACACGCCGCTCTCGCGCGAGAAACCGCACACTCCGCTGCGCGGCAGCGCCTCGCGCAGCGGCGCCGCCAGCGGCAGCCGCAGGCCGATCCGCTTGCTCTTGGCCTTCGACCAGGCGATTTGCTCCGCCGCGATCTCCAGAAAGTCGCCGCCGGCGTCCGCCATCAGCAGCGCCGAGGAGTGGTCATAATCGGTCAGCGCTCGCAGCGCGTGCAGAATCTGATAGAACAGATCGCGCGGCCGCAACTGCTCGCGAATCTTGCGGTTGATCCGGCTGCGGGCGTCCACGCCGCGCTGCCGATCGATCCCTTCGAACGCCGCGGTCAACCCCGCTGCGATGCGCGAAATCGCGGTCAGCGCGTCGCGCTCGTCCCAGTCGTCCGCCCCCGCGCCCGGCGGTGGCTTGCTGACCCGCGCCGCCAGCGCCGCCCAGACCCGGCCGCGGCGGCGCACGCGGGCCACCAGCACGCCCCCGGGCGCCTCGCGCTTCTGACCGCTCAGGAACGCGCCCAGTTCCGCGACATCCCACGGCGCCTCGCGCGGCAGTTGATGAACGACCTGCGGCGCTTCCGAACCCGCCGGCCACGTCGCCAGGCACACCTCCGCGCCGCCGAAGAAATCGTTGGTCAGGCGCAGCGCATAGCGCTGAATGCGCTCCGGGTCGCCCACCACGTCGGCGTGGGCGGCCAGGTCGCGCACCAGGCGAAACAAGTTCAACTCGACGGCCGGCGACATTGCGGCGGGATTATAGACGCGCCGGCGACGCGCAGCCCCACAGGGTGGAGCGGGCATCCTGCCAGCCGAATTGGGTTGCCTGGGTGGGGCGGGCATCCTGCCCGCCAAATGGGGTTGCCCGGGTGGAGCGCGCATCCTGCCCGCCGAATTGGGTTGCCTGGGTGGGGCGGGCATCCTGCCCGCCGAATTGGGTCGCCCGGGTGGAGCACGCATCCTGCCCGCTCCACCCGGTGCGCCGCAACCGAATGCGAGACGCACCCGCCGGTGTCCGGCTTGCCCGCGCGCGCACCGCCGGCGACAGGCAGCCGGTATTAAATAAAACAAAGTTGATATTGTTTTTATTTATGCCTGTGTAATAATTGTGAAAGTCAAGTTTGCGTTAATTAAACTCCGTTCGACCGAAGAGAGGGTTCGCCATGCCAACACGCGCATTCGGGTGCACCGCCCGCAGCCGGGTGACTGCGACATTCATCTATTTCGCGCCCGTGGTGGCGCTGGCGGCCGCCGCACCG
The DNA here is from genome assembly GCA_964631045.1 of uncultured Planctomycetales bacterium. Classification (GTDB taxonomy): domain Bacteria; phylum Planctomycetota; class Phycisphaerae; order UBA1845; family Fen-1342; genus CAZVWB01. The sequence goes on along the minus strand of CAZVWB010000011.1, from coordinate 30,911 downwards.
ATGGTCTCGGCCGCGCCCCCGCGGCCGCTGCCGGGTTATGTCGTGCTTCTCGATCGACACGTGGACCCGGCATTCCGGGACGCAGCGGAACGCCTGGCCCGCTTCCACGATGCCGCGGTGCGCGTGTTCGACCCGGCCGACCTCGCGGCGCTGCGCCGCGTGCTGCTGGCGGAGCCGCCGCGCTATGTCGCGATCGTCGCCGCGCCGGCCACGCTGGACGTGGCCTTCACGCACGCATGGCTCGAAATGGCGATCGCGCTCGACGACGATCCGTTCGTCGATTTCGAGTACGCCTTCATCACCGGGCGCGATGGCCCGGCCGCCGCCGCGTTCGTGGATCGCGTGATCGCCGCCTGGGATCGCGCACCGGGCGATCGCGCGGTCATGTTCGGTTCGTGGGAAGGTCCGGTGCTGCCGCCGCCCCAGCCGCTGACCGCCCTCCGCGCGCTGGGCTTCAAGGGTGAGCAGCACTACGTCCTTGCCAAAGCCGACGAGGCCCAGCGGCGCGAGACCGCCCGCGCCGCGCTGACCGCGCTGCGCGGGGCTGACGCGCTGCTGTTCTTCTCCCACGGCTACCCCGATGAGATGTGCTTGTGCTACTCGGCGGCGGACCTGCGCGAATGGAACGTTGATCTCGCGCCGGCCGTACTCGTCAACTGCGCGTGCTACAACGGCGCGCCCTTCCTGTGGTGGAAGCCGCAGGCCGGAGGATTCGCGCCGCAGCAGCCCGTGTCCCCCGATCGTGCGGTGGCGCTCGCGGTGCTCGACTCGGGCGTAAGCGCCTACGTCGCCGGCATCGACGCCTGGCACGGGCCCCTGGCGATGCAGTACTTCAATCACCTGGCGGGCGACGGGATGCGCCTGGGCGAGGCGGCCAAGCGCATGCACGACCGACTGGCGCTGGCTTTCGCGCCCGATCCGATTCGCTACCCGCCGCCCGACGAACGCGGCCCGCTGCGCGAGGGTCGCGAGAATCGCCGGTGGAACGGCGGCGCGATGATCGTGTACGGCGATCCGGCCTACGCGCCGTTTGCGACGCGCGACTCGCGCCCGCTGCGCGCCGCGTGCGCCCGCGGCGATGACGAGTCGTTGCGCATCACGCTCGAACTGCCGCCGCTGCTCGCCGGACCGCCCGCCGCAGACTTCATGCTGCCGCAAGCGCGGATTCTGGACTACTACAGCGTCCAAACCGGCGACGTGCTGAAGGAGCTGTCGCTGGAACTACACGGAGTGGTCGACTGGCCGGTCGGCGCCGCACCGGTTTCGCTGCACGTGAAGAGCGCCGTCTGCGGCGCTGCGGCTGTGCCGACTGCGCCGCCGCAAACGGCGTTGGAACAGACACCAGACGGCCCGCGTCTGCACGTGCGCGTGCCGCTGGCGGCCCGCGCGTTCGGGACGACGTGGACGATGGACCTGGCGATGCGCGGCATCACGATCGAACTGACCACCGCGCCGTAATCCGCGCGGCGGCGCGCTAGGGGCACGCGTTGAACAGGCACTCTACAAACGGATCGATGTCGAAGAAGTTCACCAGCCCGCTGCCGTCCACGTCCACGGTGCAGATCGACCCGCCGCAGAAGATGGAGGCGTACTCCGCCGGCTGGAACAGCGCCAGCAGGAACGGATCGATGTCGAAGAAGTTCACGACCCCGTCGCAGTTGGCATCCGCCCGCCCGAACGCGCACGCCGGCTCCAGGCAGTCCGGAATCTGGTTCATGTTCTCGTCGATGCGATCATCCTCACCCGGACACACGTCGAGGCAGTTCGGCACCGTGTCCTGATCGTCATCCGCGGCGTCCTCCACGACGCCGCACCCGCAAACACCCGGTGCGATCTTGAGCGGATCGTCCGGGCAGCCGTCGCAGGCGTCGCCCGCGTTATCGCCGTCGCGGTCGAGCTGATCGGCGTTCGGCGTGTTCGGACAGTTGTCGCAGACGTTGCCGCGGCCGTCGCCGTCCGAATCGGCCTGGTTCGCGTTCGCGAGCGCGGGACAGTTGTCGCACGCGTCGCCGACGCCGTCGCCGTCGCCGTCGGCCTGGCTCAGATTCGGCGTGTTAGGGCAGTTGTCGCAGACGTTGCCGACGCCGTCGCCGTCGCCATCCTGCTGGCCCGAATTGGGAATCGCCGGACAGTTGTCGACGGCATCGCCGATGCCGTCGCCATCGCTGTCCATGCTCACGAAGAACGTCACCGCCGGCCCGATGATCGTCGGACACGTGAACGTGTTGAGGCGACACTCGATCGCCGGGTTGTTCAGCAACAGATCGCGATTCAGATCGAGCCAGCCGCTGGGCGTGAGAGCCCCGGCGCGATTCTCGGTCGGCTCGTCCGGTCCCCAGAACGCCGGCTGCGCGCACGTGGCCCCGCGCAGCGTATTGCCGGTGGGATCGGCCGGGTCGAGCGTGAACAGGATCACCTGATAGTGGCCGTCGCCATCGACTGGCATCTGAAACCCGGCGACACCGCACAGGTCGATGATTGCAGCGTAAACGACGCGGGTCTGATTGCACGCGCGAATGCTGGAGGCGAGTCCGTCAAAGACGTCGTTGGTGTCGCCGTCGTTGTTCAGGTCGCGATTATTCGGAAAACGGAACAGGAAGCCGCCGTAGCTTCCTTCGCCGCCATCGGGGCCGGTCGCTCCGGGGTCGGCGAGGCAATCGGAATAACCCTCGCCCGTGGTGATGCCGATGATGCAGGGTTCGGCGGTGGGCTGCTCGACGCCGCTCGGACAGGTAGAGCCGTTGACATACCACCACCACATCACGCCCGCCGATTCCGCCAACCCGCCCACGCAGCCGGGCTCGACCGTAAAGCCCTGCGCGCTCCGCGGAATGCAGTCGTTCATGTAGTTCCCGTCGTTTCCGACATCAAGCGCCAGCCGAGCGAACGGCGGATTGCCGGGGTTGCAGCTCTCGCCACCGATCGGGCTGCCGCTGGACGCGCTCAGCTCGGCCGCGTCCATGCATGGCGTCCCCGCGCAGGGACCGCCGCCGGAAATGCCGCCGGCGTGCGGAAAGGGAATCCAATCTCCGACCCGCTGCCCGTCCGGGGCCATCACCGCGTAGTGCGTCGGCGCGAGCCAGACCACTTCGGCGGAAACGCTGCTGAGTCCGGTCTGCTGCGCCAGGGTCGGCGCGAGCAGCCCGGCGGCCGCGACAAGTGCTGCAAGCGCCGTCGGCGCGATTCGGCGGTTCAAGCTTCGCCTCCTGGTTGGGGTGCGGCGGGTTGGGCTTCCCCGCGAGCGGCGGAATCGGATCACGACAGCGGAATTTGGCCACAGAATCCGCCGAGCGGGCCAGCGCCGGCGATCGGCCCAGCGCGGCGCCGATCCTGTCACCGATTATTCGACGCCCCAATGCGCCAGTCAATCGACGCCCGGCACCGGTAACGGCGTCCGAGCGGGGGGTGCGTTCGGCGGGTGCTGTACTAACGGCGACCATCCTGACCGATTTTCGGACGAAAAAAGACGATCGAACCGCGCGGCGAAGCGAGAAGCCCGACTCGCGTAATCCGGCTCGCATCCGTCCGCGAGAAGAAACCGACGATGGGTGCGTGTTGGCGTTGTTGGGGCCGCGCGAGCCCGTTATCATTCGTCGGCAAGAGAGTCGCGCAGGGATGGACTATCAGCCCTCGACGGCATAGTGCGCTCGTCGTGTGGCCTTCGCCGGCATCAGAAAGCCTAAGATCACGCGCAGACTCACGCAACGCAGCGGATCGCCGCCGGCCCGACCCGAGAGCTTCCAAAACACCAGCAAGGGAGTGAGAATGAACGCAAAGAACGCCTTCATCAGTCTCGCCATCGGGGCAGCATTGTCGCCTGCCGCGGCGTGGGCGTGCGACACCGTGCTGACCACGGAACGCGTTGCACTGGGTCTGACCCGCCCCGTGTACGTTACTTATGCACCGGGCGACACTTCGCGGTTGTTCATCATCGAGCAGCGCAGCGGCACCGTCGGGCGCATTCGCATTCTGAACCTCTCCACGCTGACGCTGAACGCCACGCCGTTCCTCTCGGTCAACGGGGTCTCGACCGGTTCTGAGCAGGGCCTGCTGGGGCTGGCCTTCCACCCGGATTATCAGACAAACGGCCTGTTTTATGTGAACTATACGAATTCCGGCGGCACGACGATCGTCGCGCGGTATTCGGCCTCGCCGCCCTCATCGGACACTGCGAATCCGACCGGCGACACGATCGCCTTCGTTACGCAGCCGCAAACAAATCACAACGGCGGCTGGATGGGCTTCGGGCCGGATGGCTACCTGTACATCGCGACGGGCGACGGCGGCAACTTCAACGACTCCGGCCCCGGCCACACCGAGCCCGGCGGAAACTCGCAAGACCTCACCGCGAATCTGCTCGGCAAAATGCTCCGCATCGACGTGAACGGCGACGACTTCCCGGCGGACGCGAATCGCGACTACCGCATTCCGCCGGACAATCCCTTCGCCGGCGCCACGGTCGGCGATGACGAGATTTTCGCCTATGGTCTGCGCAACCCGTGGCGTAACGCGATCGATCGCGAGACCGGCGACTGGTACATCGCCGACGTCGGCCAGGACGCGATCGAAGAGGTGAACTACGTCCCCGCCGGCACGCTGGGCGGCCGCAACTTCGGCTGGCGCTGCATGGAAGGGCTGAACTGCACCGGGCTGGGCGGCTGCACCTGCAACTCTGGCGCTCTGACCATGCCCGTCCACACCTACAACCACGGGCTGGGCATCAGCATCACCGGCGGCTACGTCTATCGCGGCGCCCGCATCCCGGACCTGCGCGGCACCTACTTCTTCGCCGACTTCGGCAGCAGCCGCATCTGGTCGTTCAAAATCGTCGGCGGCGCGGTGACGGCGTTCGAAACGCGCACGACGGAGCTCGATCCGCCGGGAGCGCTCGGCATCTTCAACCCGGCGTCGTTCGGCGAGGACGCGAACGGCGAGATTTACATCTGCGACTACAACGGCGGTGAAGTGTTCCGCATCACCAACGGCGGCCCGATCACCGGCGACATGAACCTCGACGGCACGATCGACTTCTTCGACATCGATGCGTTCCTGCTCGGCATCTTCGACCCGGCCGCCTACCTGCTGCAGTACGGCATCTCGCCGGTCGATCCGGGCGACGTGAACTGCGATCTGAGCTTCGACTTTTTCGACATCGACCCGTGGCTGGACCTGCTGTTCTAACGAACCCGCCGCCGGGCCTGCGCGACGTGCACTCGCACGTGGCGAACATCGAAAACGCCTGAACCGCCGCGGTGCGCCCGCTCGCGCACCGCGGCTTTTGTTTGTCCGGCATGTCGTGACCGTTGGAGGTGCAAGTCCTCTGCGGGCCGCAATGACCGGAACCGCCGGGCCGAGCCCGGGTGTCCGCCGCGAGGCGGAGTATGAAGGGAGCAGCCGGCCAGAACTCGGACTCGACGCACAGAAACCGGGTCGAAGGGCGGCCCGGCGGGGCAACCCAGCAATGGATGGGGACGCCCGAAAGTCATCCGGACGCGCGGGCAGGTGAATCCGGCCAGGCCCGCGCAGGCCTTAGAGCTTGTGAATTGTCTCGGGTGGGGCGGGCATTCTGCCCGCCCAAGGGGCTCGCGAACCGCTCACGAAAGTGAGTGAAGCCCAAAAGTTCACAAGCTCTTACGCCCGCGACCGTTCGCGTTTTGTGTTCCGTTTCCGGGTTCCGTTCCCGCCCGGCAGAGTACGAACAGACGCGGACCGGCGTCCCTTAACCCAGTGTCTACGAAACGTGGGGAAGTCCACTGGGCGCTTGCTTCGAATCAACGTGCGCGCTAGCCTGACGGCGGTCCATGGATGCAAGGCAACGGAGCCCCATAGACAGCGGCAACCACGGCCGTCGCGCTGCGCGCGCGGCGGCTGACACATTTGCCGAGACGGTGCATACGTACTGCGCGTTCCTGGAGGGCCATCACGATCACCGACGTGTTGAGTTCACGCGCGGTGTCATCGGACTCCTCGGTCGATTGCTCGACGACGGTTTGCAATTCAGTGCGGGCCACGGCGATAGGCAAACGCGGCGGCTACGCATGCTTGTGCTTGATGAATGGCGCCTGAATCCGCAACAGCACCCAACGTTTGAGAGCTGGACACCCGCGCAACGCGAACAGGCCCGCCGGAATCGCGCGCTCGTCGCGAGGCGATTCACGATCGCGAAACGCGACTTCCCTGCGGCGTTGCGGCGATTGCGCCAATCCGTCATCCCCGTGCAGGACTTCTTCGCGCTCAGCAAGCGGCTGCGCGAGTTCCTTGGGCCTCATGACGACTACTACATCCAGTTCAACCCGTACCAGGTCGAGAAGCCGATGCGTGTGACGATTGCCAACGATCTCGCTGAGATTTGGCACGACGTTAAGCAGGACTTGCTGCTGTATCGAGTTGGAACCGCTCGCGAGCGCCAAGAGGCCGTGTGGAGTTGGCGATTCGGCTTGGGGTCACACTACGGCCGTCACATCGCGCATGCTTTGACGGCGCTCACGCATCTGCTTGCGGATCTGGACTTCAATGATGAAGAGTAGCGAGCGCATCCATGATGGACGCACCCTACTTCGGCTCCGCGGCACAACCCGCGCTCAATCTCGCGGCGGTCACGCAGGCGGGCGCGGCTCGCGAGGCCGGGCTTCAGCCGGCCGGTGGTTGCCACCGGTTTCAACCGGTGGGCGGCCGGGAGATCGGCTTGCCGGCGACCACCAGCTCAAGCTGGCGGCAAGCACCGGTCGGCTTCCGCCGAACCCTCGCAAGCAGCGCGTCAGAAACGCCGCCGGCGGCGAACTCCGGTATGCTATGATTCAGAGAGAGAAGCGCCGCGAGTCGCCGCGCAATGTGACCAGGCCGGCGTACAGGCTGGAGGGATCGCCGGAGCCTGCGCGGCGTGCGGAAAGACGCGACCGGATAAGGCATGCAGCCCCACCCGTTTGATCTGCTGATGGACCTCGCGGAGGCGGACATCCGCCTGGACTGCGCGGCGCTGCACCTGGCGCGCGACGTGTATCCGCACATCGACGTGCACGCCTACCTCGGCTGGCTCGACGAGATCGCGGCGGAGGTCGCGGCGCTGCGGCCGCGGATCGGAGCGCCGGACCGCTACCAGGCGCTGTGCGAGGTGCTGATCGAGCGCCGCCGGTTCCACGGCAACGGCGACGACTACTACGACCCGGACAACAGCTATCTGAATCGCGTGCTCGATCGGCAGTGCGGCATTCCGATCTCGCTGGCCACCGTATGGATCGAGGTCGGGCGGCGGCTGAACTGGCCCGTCAGCGGGGTCAACCTGCCGGGGCACTTCCTGGTGCGGCTGGATGATCCCGAGCGCTTCGTATTGATCGACGCATTCGACGGCGGGAAATCGCTGTCGATCGAGGATTGCGCCGAGCTGGTGAAGAAGCAGTTCGACCAGAAGATCGGCTTCACGCCCGATTTTCTCGAACCGGTCGATACGCGCACCATCCTTTCGCGGACGCTGACCAACCTGAAACAGATTTACATGGTCAATCACAACTGGGAGCGGCTGCTGGACGTACTGCGGCGGCTGATCGCGGTCGATCGCGAGAACCTGATGCACATCCAGGAGCTCGCAGCGCTGCACTACCGCATGGGCGATTTTCGCGGCGCCCACGCACTGATGGCCGCGTGCCTGAAACGCATGCCGGAGCCCAACGACGAACGCGCCAATGTGCAGAGCAAACTGCACCGGCTCGAAGCGGCGATCGCCGGGTTGAATTAGCGTCCGCGGGCGGGCGCGCGGCGCAGCTCCCCGCGTGCAACGGTCGCCGCCTGCGAGAAGCGTCCTCACCATGCCGATTCTCCCGCCGTCCCGCGAACACCGCGGCCCGCAGCGTTCCGCACGCGGCGCGCAACTCCGACTCGCATGGGCGACCAGCCTGGTCCTGACCGCGCTGTGCGGCGGCTGCGCGACGCGCGACCGGGCCGTGCAGTTTCCCCAGTCGCCGCTCGCGCGGATCGCGCAGCCCGATGGCGAACTGCTTGTGTACGACATCAGCGGCGATGGCCGCGTCGACTACGCGCAATGGCTTCAGGACGGGTTCAAATCGCGGCTGCTCTTTCCGTCCGCGGGTGGCGGCGCCCGATGGGTGGAGGTCGATCGCAGCGCGCCGCGGCGGAATCGGCCGCTGATCGTGCTTTTGCTGGATGGCGTGGCGTATGACCGCGTTGCCGCGCTCTACGACGCCGGACGCTTCCGCCTGCTGCGGCCGCCCGCGCGGCTGATCTCGACATTCCCGAGCCTGACGGACGTGGCGTATGACCAGTTCTTCGGCACCGGGCCGACGCCGGGCTTCGAAGCCGGGTACTTCGATCGGGCCGCAAATCGCGAGACCGCGGGCGCGTCGGTCTACCTGGCCGGCGAGAACGAGCGCTGGATCGGGGCGGTCGACTATCGCATGAGCTTCCTGCGCGACGCGCTGATGTATCTGATGCCGCAATCGACCTACACCGCGGAACTCAACAACGCCCGCAGGGTGCTGGATCGGCGACTGGCGGCCGGCGCGCGGCAGGTGGTGCTCTATCTGCTGAGCACCGACGGGCTCGGGCACATGGTGTCGGCGGAGCGGATGGAGCAGCGGCTGGCGGATCTCGACGCGTGGATCGAGCGGGCGGCATACGACTGGCGCGGCGAGGTGGAGTTCGTGGTGCTCGCCGATCACGGCAACACCACGACGCCCCCAACGCGGTTCGACATCCACCGCCGCCTGCGCGAAGCAGGGCTGCGGGTCGGCAAGCGTCTGGATCGCAGCGGCGACGTGTGCGTTCCGCTGTTCGGCCTGCTCGACATGGCTCGCATTCACACTTTCGACGACGCGACGCGCGATCGCGTCGTCGCGACGCTCCGCGGCCGCGCCGAGATCAGCGTGCTGGCCTGGCGCGAAGGCGCTGCGGCGATCATCGAAACCGCCGATGGCGCAGCGCGCGTCACCGCCGGCGAAGGCGGCCGCTATCGCTGCGAAGTGATCCGCGGTGATCCGCTGGGTTTGAGCGCCGCGTGCGCCGGCGGCGCGGAGCGCTCTGCCGGCGAGTGGCTGCACGCGACGCGCGCGAGCGAGCACCCCGCCGCAGCGCCGCGGCTGTGGGACGCGTTCTTCCGGGTCTCGCTTGAGCGGCCGGACGTGATCGTGAGCCTGTCGCCGGACGCATTTGTCGGCAGCGGCTTCTTTTCGGCGCTAACGCGCATGCAGGGCACGCACGGCGGGCTTTCGCGAGAAGCGAGCGAGTCGTTTCTGATGAGCGGGGCGGCCGACATTCCCGCAACCCTATTTCTGGCAGACACTTCCGACGTGCTTCGCGAGCGCTTCGGCTGGCCGCCGCCGGCGATCGCTCCCGAGAAATAAGCGCGCCAGTACCGCGGACAAGCCGGATTGGTTACGATAGAATGGAGATGGTCGAGGCAACATGCCCGGCTGCGTGTTGCGCAGCGATTCAGGTTAGGAGCTTGGCTATGCATCGAATGACGCGCTTGGTAGTCCTGGCCGCGGTGGGCGCTACTCTGCTGGCCTCACCGGCGCTGGCGCAGACGGGCAGCAGCCGCGGTCCGCGCGTCGCGCCGCGCCCCAGCGTTCCCGCGACGCTCAAACTGCTGAACCAGCGCATTCCGGAAGTTTCGATCGAAGAGCAGCCGTTCGAAACGGTCATGGAGTGGATTCAGGAGATCACCCAGGCCAACGTGGTGGTTCGCTGGGAGAAGATCGAGGAAGCCGGCATCGAGCGCGACAAGCCCATCAGCCTGAAAGTTCGCAACCTGCGCCTCTCGCAGGTGCTGTGGATGGTGATGAGCCAGGCCGGCGGCAGCGACCTCAAGCTCGCCTATCGCGCCAGCGGCAACCTGCTGGTCCTGTCGACTGAGGACGATCTCGGGCAGGAAATGGTCACGCGCGTCTACGACGTGACCGACCTGCTGACCCGCGTGCCGCGCTTCAACAACGCTCCCAGCATCGATCCGTCCCAGGCGCTCAGCTCCGGCGGCGGCGGAGGCGGTGGCGGCGGTGGCGGCGGCGGCGGCGGCTCGAACATCTTCGAGAACGAGGACGAGGAAGACGACGAGCAGGGCGGCAACGGCATCGGCGACGCCGAAGTCGCGGCGCTCGTTCAGCTCATTGTCGACGTGATCGAACCCGATAGCTGGGTCCAGAACGGCGGCCGCGGCAACATCACCCCGTGGCGCGGGCAGATCGTCGTTCGCAACACGATCCTGGTGCACCAGCGGCTGGGCGGTTCAATCAACGAGGACGACTAACCAATCCGCGGCGGGGCGTGTGCTCCCGCCGGCAGCGGACCGCGAATTTTCGTTCAAGACAAACAGCGACGGCTCTCGGCTCGTGACGCGGGCCGGCAGCCGTCGCGTGTATTCTGTGGATCGGCCGCGGCGCTGGCTCGCCGCGGGGGAACATCCTGGCCCACTCGGAAGCCGCCGGCATGCTGCTGCTCGCCAATTTCGACTCGGTCAACTTCGCGTTCGTGCTCTGGGCGACGTTGGGCATCATTGCGTTTGCAATCGTCGGGTTTCTGGTGGCACGGCGGGTGCGATCGTGGTCGCGCGAAGCGGATCAGGCCCCGGCGCAGTTCACGCTGCAGGACCTCCGCCAAATGCGCGACAGCGGTCAGATTTCCGACATGGAGTATGAGTTGATGCGGGCTCAGGTGATCGGCGCGGTGCGCGGGCGGCCGCAACCATCCCCGCCGGCGAATCCCCCACCGGCCGCGCCGCATGAGCCGGGCGATTAGAAACGCGAGACTGCACGACGCGGGTGCAACAGATTGGAACCGCGCACGGGCCGATAGAGCTTTGGGTGCGGTTTGCGGATGCGAGGGATCGCCGCGGTGCTGAGATCGCTTGGAAAGCGTGCAAGGCTACACGCTGCTGCCTGGGGCGAGGTCGCCGCCACAGGAATCTCGACCCGCGCGCCGAGGTCCACGTGTCTCGGGCGGAGAGCTTGTGAAGTTCTGGGCTTCACTCAACCTCGCGAGCGGTTCGCGAGCCCCGTGGGCGGGCAGAATGCCCGCCCCACCCAAAGAGCCACACGCTCGGAGAGCACCCCGGGCACGGCGTCCGGCGCCCAATCACGAAACATGGGCGACCCGCCGGCCGGCGGATCGGCTTTGTCCGCACGGAGCGGGAAGATAGAATAATTGTGGCGCGCAGGACGTGCGTCGCCGAGATTCGGACCCGTGCGAGGGTGTTCGCGCGGATGCTTGAGGGAGCTTCATGAGCACAACCCGTGGTTCCGGAACCGGGCGCAGTCGGCGGGGGAACATCTGCAGCTTCTGCGGTAAGAGCCATCGCGACACCGGCCCGATGGTCGAGGGGGCGGACGACGTCTTTATCTGCTCTTCCTGCATCGAGTTGTGCCATAACCTGGTGCGCGAAGAGCGGCGCCGCGCCGGCAAGAACCGGCAGGTGTTCAAGACCATCCCCAAACCGCGCGAGGTGAACGAGTTTCTCGATCAGTATGTGATCGGCCAGGAGCGGGCGAAGCGGGCGCTGTCGGTGGCGGTTCACAATCACTACAAGCGCATGACGCACGCCGACGCGATGGACGAGAACGACATCGAGATCGACAAGAGCAATATCCTGCTGATCGGTCCGACCGGCTCGGGCAAGACGCTTCTGGCGCGGTCGCTCGCGCGGGTGCTGAACGTGCCCTTCGCGATCGGCGACGCGACGACGCTGACCGAGGCCGGCTACGTCGGCGAAGACGTCGAGAACATCCTCCTGAAGCTGCTGCAGAACGCCGACTTCGATCTCGAAGCGGCGCAGCGCGGCATCATCTACATCGACGAGATCGACAAGATCGGCAAGACCTGGAACAACGTCAGCATCACCCGCGACGTGTCGGGCGAGGGCGTGCAGCAGGCCCTGCTGAAGATGCTCGAAGGCACCGTCAGCAACATCCCGCCGCAGGGCGGCCGCAAGCACCCTGAGCAGCAGTACATTCAGATGGACACGACCAACATCCTGTTCATCTGCGGCGGCACGTTCGTGGGCCTGGAGAAGATCATCCGGAAGCGGCTGGGCCGCAAGTCGATCGGCTTCAATCCGGAGCAACCGCGGGTCGAAGACCTGCGCGAGCTGGGCGAAGCGCTGGAGCAGGTGACGCCGGACGACCTGATCGAGTTCGGGATGATCCCGGAATTCGTCGGCCGCCTGCCGGTGGTCTGCGCCTTGGCGCCGCTCGACAAGGTGGCGCTGGTCAAGATTTTGTGCGAGCCGCGCAACGCGCTGACCAAGCAATACGCGAAGCTGTTCGAGCTCGAAGGCGCGACGCTGGAGTTCACGAGCGACGCGCTGGACGAGATCGCGCAGCGGGCGCTGGCGCGCGACACGGGCGCGCGGGCGCTGCGGGCGGTGGTCGAGGAGTTCATGCTCGATTACATGTTCGATCTGCCGGACCTGAAGGCCGGCGGCGCGTATCGCGTGACGCGCGAGGTGGTCAGCGGCGGGCGGGACCTGCTGCAGGCGGGGCGGCTGCGCAAGGAATCGGCCTGACGAAGCGGCAGCGCCGGGGGCGCCGTCGCGCGAGGCGCACCGCCCCCCAATTGCGACGCGGATGCCGCGCTAGGCGGGTTCTGCGGCGAATACTCGGTCGAGCAGAAACTGAATCGGTGCTTCGATCGCCGCGGCGATCGCTGCGCTGACCCCGTCCTCCAGTCCTTGCTGCCAACCCTCCGTGACGCCGGTGCAACCCGGTGTCAGCATCGCGATTACGGAAATCGCGCTCAAGATCGCCTTTCGCATCGTCCTTCCTCGGAAACGCCGCGGAGCAGCCGCGCGGCTTTCTCAAAATCGGATCGTCACGCTCGTGTAGAAGAAGTCGCTATCGTCCGCCGGACCGGTGTTTTGCGCGAAGCCGCCGGGGATGAAGTAACTGTAACCGAGCTCCCACTCGGTGTGCGCTGAGAGCGTAATGCGGGCGCGAACATCCAGTTCCTGTCCGACGAACGCGCCGCTGCGGCCCTCCGGATCGCGGCGACCGGTCACGCCCCACTCATCCGCGTCGCTGGCGAGCCAATAGGCGGAGTACGCGGCGTCGAACTTGACCTTCTCGGTGGGCGTCAGTTCCGCCCGCAACCGCGGCGCGATCGTATTCTGCCAGGAGAACGTGTCGGAGACGGATCGGCCGTGGCTGTCTCCGAACAGGCGGTCGAACCGCTCGCTGGTGCGGTCGTCGGGCAGGCGATCGCCCGTGGCGTACTCGGTCGCAACGCTGAAGCGCGGCTTCCATGCATGGCGCAACGTGTAGCCCACCTCCGCATTCATGGCGTAGGCGCGTTGCTCGCGCTCGCCGTCGTCGCCGAACTGGAAGGCGTTGTCGACTTCATAGTCGAATCCCGTGCGGCCGATCGCCCCGAACGCCCGCAACCCCAGGGTGTGAATCTCACGGTCGCGCGCTTCGCGCTGCGTGCGCTGCTCGGCCAGGATGAACCCGTAGGGCTCCAGCACGACGACCGAATCCCAGCCGCGCCAGGCGCCGACCAGGCCGTAGAACCAGCGCTCTTCGTCGCCGACGTCGCGCTGGCGCAAGCGGCGCTCGACCGGTTGCACCGCGAAAAGGTCGAACTGCCAGTCGCTCTGCGAGTCTCCAAGCCGCAGCCGGAACCCGTCGAAAGCGTTTTGCGTGTTGCGCCAGCGCAGACGGCCAGCCAGGCGACGGTTGCCGTAATCGAGCGACATGCGCCCGGCGCGCACCTGCACCGGACGGCCCGCGCCGAGCAGATCGCGGAAATACAGTTCGCCGAAGAGCTGCACGATGTCGGCCTCGTCGACATCGCGATTGCTCTCGGGATAGTCGCTGTTGAATTGGCGCGAGTCCTGGAACTCGACAGCGACGCGGAAGGGGTCCAGGAGCTCGCGAACGCCGAGATACGCGCGCGAGCGCATCAGGAACTGATTGTCGTCGTCGAGGCGCGGGCGGAGAAAGCTGTCGTCGCGCAGCTCCCAGCGGGTGCGATGTTCGAGGCCGAAGTCCAGCCATGTGAGAGTTTCAAGCCCCGGCGAACCGCGCGTGCTGAGCGGGCGGGCGTAGCCGGGCGGTTCGCTATCGGGCTGCGCGCCCCAGGCTTTGCTGACGATGCGGCGCGGCGCGGCGCCGGCTGACGCAGGTGACGATGCCGGCGGGGCGCCCGCGCCGGCCGGCGGCGGGTCGGCGTGGAGCGGCGCCGAAAGAACCACCGCTACCGCCAGAAGCCGGAGCACCGCGCGTGCGGCGAACAGGTATCGACCGCGACACCCCGCGACTCGTGAGGATGCGATCGTGCGCCACTCTCGAATCTACCGCTGTCCCCTCACCGTTTCAGTTTCGACTGCCGTTGCCCAGCCGCGAACGGATCAGCGCGGCCCGCGCGATGCTGCGCTGCTCGCCGCTGAGTTTCTCGCCCTGCAGCTTCTGCAGATGCGCGGGCTGGCTCTGCAGGAACAACTCGTTCACCGTCTGCAGGTCGATCGAATCGAGCCGGCCGACGTGCAGCCCCATCCGCACGTGGCTGAGGCACTGCATGGCCTCGTTCGAGCTCATCAGGCGGGCGTTGCGCAACAGGCCCATCGCCCGCCAGATCTTGTCGTCCAGCGCGTGCTTGCGGCCCTTGAGCAGCGCCTCGCGGGCCCGCCGCTCGTAGTCGACGATCTTGGGGATGACGACGTTGCGGAAGTCGTCGATGATCTCGCCTTCGGACCGGCCGAGTGTAATCTGGTTGGAGACCTGGAAGAAATCTCCCTGGGCCTCGGTGCCCTCGCCGTACAGGCCGCGGATCGCCAGCTTCATGTCGCGGGCCGCCTGGCCGACCTTTTCCAGCTCGTTGGTGAGCCGCAGCGCCGGAAGGTGCAGCATGACCGACACGCGGATGCCGGTGCCGACGTTGGTCGGGCAGGCCGTCAGGTAGCCGAACTGCGAGTGGAAGGCGTACTCGAGTTTTTCGCCGAGGGCGTCGTCGATGGCGTTGATGTCGCTCCAGGCTTCGTCGAGCTGCAGCCCGCTGCGCATCACCTGGATCCGCAGATGATCCTCTTCGTTAATCATCAGCGCGGAGACTTCGCCGCTGTCGAACACGACGCGCCGCGCGCCGCTGGCCTCGGCGTGCTGCCGGCTGATCAGGTGCCGCTCGACCAGCAGCGTGCGGTCGAGCTCCTCCAGCGCCTCCACGTCCACGTGGATCAGGCCCTTGAGCCCCTTGCAGCGGCGGATGGCGGCCTCGACCACCTCGGCGATCTCGCGGCGCTCGTCCGCATCGGCCCGCGAGAGAAACGTGTAGCTGCGGATGTTCCGCGCCAGGCGGATGCGCGTGGAAATGACGATCTCGTGCAGCGGGCCGACGCCGCGCAACCACTCGCCGGCGCCGCGCGCCACCTGATCGAGCGGGTGCGTCATTGGGCCTCCAACTCTGCGAGCCGATCGCGCAGCCGTGCGGCCCGCTCATAGTCTTCGGCGGCGACGGCTTCATCGAGCTGGCGGCGGAGCTTCCGCAGGTCCTGCTGCGTGACGCGGGCGACTTCGTGGGCGCGCGGCGTTTTTCCCGTGTGATGGTCCGCCCCGTCGTGCGCCCGATCCAGCAGCTTCAGCAGCGGTTCCTTGAAGGCGTCGTAGTCATGCTCGCAGCCCAGCAGGCCCTGATTGCGAAACTCGACGTACGACACCCCGCAGTGCTCGCACACCAGGTTGCTGTGGCCCCCGCCGCCCTTGCCGCCGGCGACGATGGCCTCGAGCACTTCGCTGGTGGTGGCGGGCGCTGCGTCCTTGACCAGGCCCACCTCTGCGGCGCAGCGGTCGCAATAGTGCTTTTCCGCCTTGGCGCCGCCGGGTTCGATGGTGGTCAGGTGCATCGTCGCCTGGGCTCGCTTGCAGCGTTCACAAAGCACGGGACGCTCCGCTTCCGACGGTGCGATGCACAACTCCGACAAAATGCTAGATTTGTGGCGTAGTCGCGTCAAGCCGGCGCTCGCCTTGTCGGTGGGGCGCATCTCGCCTGCGCGTGCGTTTCTCGGGACGGGATGAGCGCTCCGCCCGCGGGATGCGGATTCCGGGCGTCGCGGGCGGGCTTGCCGCTCCCCTGCGTGCGAAAAACACCGGAATTCCGGCTACGGGCTATCGGCGAATGCGACTAGGATAACGTGTTCGCGTTCGCCGATTTCATTTGCAGTTCCGTACGACGCATCGTTTGAATCGGCTCGACCTCGGGGCATGCCGATGTCCGAATCGCTGAAAGTCAACTCGCGATTTGCGCCGCCGACGGCCCCGGTCCGCTCCGGCGGCGTCGATGCGGTGCTGCTGGGCGCGGCCGCCTGCTGCGGGGTGGCGGAGCCGGGTTGCTTCGAGGACGCCGCCGTCGCCGCGCTCGCCGAGATCGCGGCGCACGTGGGGGCGGACGCAGTCTGCCTATACCTGCTCTCCGACGACAAGCTCGCCGCGAGTCGCGCCCATCTCTGGCGGGGCGTCATCTCGATCGCCGAGACCGCGATTCCGTCGTCGCTGAACCTGAAGCTGTTGCCGTGGCTGGGTGCGCAGATCCACCGCGGCGGACCGATCGCGATCTGCGACGCGGCCACGCTGCCGGCCGAAGCCACGCTCGAGCGCGCCCTGTTCAGCGCGAGCGGGCTGCGAGCGCTGCAGTTCGTGCCGCTGACCGCGGGTGGAGCCGTCGCCGGAGTCGCGGCTTTGGGCTATCTGCACGCCGCCGGTGCGCTCAGCCCCGGCGATGCGCAGGTTGTTCAGGCGGCGGGTGCGGTCCTGCTGCTGGCGGCGCGTCACCAGGGCGCGCGGGCACGCGCGACGGAAGCCGAGCGTGCATCGCGGTTGTGGCGCTTCGCCATCGACCAGATGCCGGATGGCGCGCTGTTTCTGCGCCAGGACGGCACGCTGCTGGACGCCAGCGAATCGGCCTGCCGGCAGTTCGGCTATTCGCGCGCCGCGCTGCTGCAGCGCTCGCTGCGCGATCTCGTGCCGAGCTTCAGCGACGCCGTGTTCAAGCAGCGTTGGGCGGCGATGCGGGAGGCGGGCAGCGTTTGCTTCGAGACGCAGTATCGCACCGCCGACGATCGCGTGTTTCCCGCCGAGGTGCGCTCGCACATCCTGCCGCTTTCGTCGGGCGAATGCGCGTGCGCGATCTTCCGCGATCTGACCGATCGTAAGTGGACCGAGGACATGCTCCGCCGCAGTCTGGAGGAAGAGCGCGAGCTGTCCGCGCGCCTGACGGCGCTGCAGAGCGTGGCCGGCGAGTTGACCGCGTGCGACACGGTCGACGAACTCTGCCGCGCCGCCGTGGAACTGGGCCGCGGGCGGCTGGGCTTCGACCGGCTGGGGCTGTGGCTGCAAACCGATACTGCCGGGGTGATCGAGGGCACCTTTGGCACCACCGCCGCAGGCGAGACGCGCGACGAACGCGGCATTCGGGCGCAAGTGCTCAAAGGCGGACTGATCGAGACGCTGATGGCGGCCGGGCGCGGCTACCTGACCCGCGGCGACACCGAGTTGTACGAATTGCGTCGCGATGGTTCGGGCGACGTGTGGGAGGTCGTCGGCCGCGGGGCGCGGGGCATCGCGCTGCTCGACGATGGGCATCGGCCGATCGGCTATCTCAGCGCGGACATGCTCATCACCGGCCGGCCCATCCGCCGGCAGGATGGGGAGCTCCTGGGGCTTTACAGCCATCTGCTGGGACACCTGCTGACGCGGTTGCGGTCGCAGCACTCGCTGGTCGAGAACGAGCGCCGCATGCGCGAATTCGCCGACAACGTGCCGCACCTGCTGTGGATCAAACGCGCGGCGGACATGGGCGTGGTGTACGTGAATCGCGCGTTCGACGAGATCATGGGGTGCTCTCGGGACATCCTGGCCGAGGATCCGGTCGGATGCTTCGCGATGGTCCATCCGCACGATCGCGAGCGAATCGCCGAGGCGTTGCAGCGCTGTACGCGCGAGCGCACCGCATGCGAGTTTCGCGTCATTCGCCCCGACGGGCGCGTCCGCTGGCTGCGCGACACGGGCGGGCCGATCCGCAATCCGGACGGCAAGATCGACTACATCGCCGGCATCGCGGAGGACATTACGGAGCAAAAACGCATCGAAAACCAGCTCCGCCAATCCGAGCGGCTGGAGGCCATCGGGCGGCTGGCCGGCGGCGTCGCACACGACTTCAACAACCTGCTCACGGCCATGCACGGCTACCTGGAGCTGGCCGAGGTCCGAACCGCCGACGAAGAGCAGCGCGGCTTCCTGCTCCAACTGCGCGAGACGATCGACCGCGCCGGCGTGATCACCGGCGAACTGCTCGGCTTCGCGCGGCGGCAAATCATCGACCCGCAGGTTCTGAACCTCAACGACGTGACGCGCGCGCTCGAGCCGCTGCTGCGGCGCGTGGTCGGCGAGCACGTCGCGCTGGTCATTCGTCTCGAAGAAGCGCTCTGGCCCGTCAAGGCCGATCCGCTGCAACTGGAGCGCGTCCTGCTGAACCTGGCGGGCAACGCACGCGACGCGATGCCGCACGGCGGCCGCCTGACGATCGAGACTCAGAACGCCGTGCTCGACGAGAGCGTCGCCGCGCGACACGCCGACATCGCACCCGGCGAATATGTGCTTCTGGCCGTTACGGACGCGGGATCGGGCATCGCGGCGGAGGATCGCGAGCGCATCTTCGACCCGTTCTTCACCACCAAGGGCGACGCCGGCGGGACGGGGCTGGGGTTGTCATCAGTCCTGGGCATGGTGAAGCAGAATCAGGGCCATATATGGGTTTACAGCGAGGCAGGGCACGGGACGGCGTTCAAGATTTACCTGCCGCGGGCCGCGGGCGCCGTGCAGCCCTACGCGCCGAAGGCGGCCGCGCGGCCGACGTCCGGCTCGGAGACGATCCTGGTGGTCGAGGACGATCAGCGCGTCCGCGAAGTGACCGTGCGCTCGCTGCGCGATTGCGGCTATGACGTGTTCTCCGCCGACGGACCCGTCGCGGCGATCGACATCCTCAAGCAGGCGTCGCGCTCGATCGCGCTGGTCGTCAGCGACGTGATGATGCCGCGCATGAACGGGCCGGAGCTGTTGCAGTTGCTTCGCGAACAGCAACCCACGCTCGAGGCGCTGTTCGTCTCCGGCTATCCGGATGAAGCCATCGCGCGGCAGAACGTGCTGGCGTCCGGCGCGAACTTCCTCCAGAAACCCTATTCGACGGCCGTGCTCGCAGCGCGCGTGCGACAGATTCTCGACGCGCGACCGGCCGGGCGGGCGGGTGCGGCTTCTCGCTAGGGTGCGGTTCCGGCGGCGCTCCGCGGATCGTGCCGGTTGGCAGCCCCGCCGCGGCGGCCGCGTGACCCGCGCACACGCCCCCTTGTTGCGGCGCGTCGCAACTGCGAGAGTACCCGAGTATGACCAGCCTCGCGCCCGCCATCGTGTTGCTCTCCGGCGGACTGGATAGCGCCACCGTTCTCGCGATCGCGCGTTCGGAGGGCTTCGCGGTGCACGCGCTGAGCTTTCGGTATGGCCAGCGGCACGCGGTGGAGCTCGCCGCGGCCCGCGCGATCGCCGCGGCGGCGCGGGTTGTCGAGCACTGCGTGATGACGATCGACCTGCGGGCGCTGGGCGGCTCGGCGCTGACCGACGACATCGCCGTACCGACCGATCGCGATCCGCACACCGCCGAAGACATCCCGATCACGTATGTCCCGGCTCGCAACACGATCTTCCTGTCGTTCGCGCTGGCGCTGGCCGAGGTGCGCGGGGCGCGCGACATCTTCATCGGCGTCAACGCGGTGGATTACTCGGGATATCCGGACTGCCGCCCGGAGTACCTGGCTGCGTTTCAGAGCATGGCGGCGCTGGGGACGCGCGCCGGCGCCGTCGGAAAACCGCCGCGAATCCACGCACCGCTGATGCGGCTCTCCAAGCAGGAGATC
Organism: uncultured Planctomycetales bacterium; assembly: GCA_964631045.1. Classification (GTDB taxonomy): domain Bacteria; phylum Planctomycetota; class Phycisphaerae; order UBA1845; family Fen-1342; genus CAZVWB01. Next base: position 11,020 of record CAZVWB010000011.1, on the reverse strand, counting down.
ATCCGCCGGGGGCTGGAGCTGGGCGTCGACTATGCGGCGACGCGCAGTTGCTACGACCCGGACGAGGTCGGCGCGGCCTGCAGCCGGTGCGACAGTTGCCGCCTGCGGCTCGCGGCGTTTGAGGCCATCGGGCTGCGCGATCCGGCCCCGTATCGCGCGTTGGCGACGTGAGCGCCGCGGCCACGCCGCCGCCGCTGCCCTGCCCGCGCTGCGGCTACAACCTGCACGGCGCGGGCGCGCCGCGCTGCCCGGAATGCGGGCTGGCGTTCGACGCAGCCGATCTGGCGGCGGGCATCGCGCGTGAGAACCGCCCGCTGCGGCTGGATCGCTGCGACCCGTGGCAACCCCACCAGCTACTGGTTGCCGGCGTGTTTGATTTGCTGACGGCGGCGCTGCGACCCCGCACGATCCTGCGCCGCACGGCGCTGCACGGGCCGCGCTGGTCCGCACCGCTCCTGGCGGCGCTCGGCCTGCTTGCCATTCTGCTGGTGCACATGGCGTGCATCGCGCTTGCGGCTGTGGTGCATGCCGGCGTCAGCCCGGCCGCCGGCCTGCGTCACGCGTGGCGCGAGTGGCTGCTGGCGACGCTCGCCGTCCACGGACCCGCGGCGATTTTCGCGGGAGTCGCGTGGGCGTTCGCGGCGCGCGGCGCGGCGGGAGCGGCGCGTTTTCGACCGGGCGGGCTGCGGCTCGGCGCGGCCGGCGCGATTTTCTACTGCTTTTGGGCGATCCTGCTGCTCAGCGCCGGCGTGGTGCTCTTGCCGCAAATGGGCGCCGTGTCGTGGAACGCCTTTTCAAATGCCGCCGCGGCTCTGGTTTCCTGGTGGCTGACGCGCAGCGCGCTGCGGCGGCAGAACGCCGGCCGGCGGACGCTGCTGGGAGTGCTGCTGCTGCATGCGGCGGCACTGGGCATCGCGCAGTTTGCGGCGCAACTGGAGATCGCGCAGCCGGGGCTGAATCCGCCGCTGGCCGCGTACTTCTCGTAGGAATGGCTCCGACTGCGCGAGCGAACACTCAGGCGTATGGCGACCGACTTCATCAGCGAGCCGATCCGCCCGTGGAAGGGAACCAGCGACCCGCTGGCGATGGCGCGCGGCGAGCCGGGTCTGCCGGCGGGCTTCGACTGGCGCGAGCAACGCGCGCGGATTGCGGAGCGGCTGGACGCCTGGAAGACGACCTCGCCGGAGGGCGGGCGGCAGGGAAACGAAGTGTACCTGCGGCGTCATTACTTTCGACTGCGAATGGAAGACGGCGCGATCTGGGTTGTTTACTTCGTGCGCCAGACCCCGCGGAGCGGGTCGGCGCGGCAGCGCTGGTTCCTGTTCTCGATAGAGTCTGGTCCGCACGCCGCTGACGCACCGCCGCCGCCGGCTTAGCGCCGCCGCACGCCTCGACTACCCTACCGCCGCACCCGCGACCCCCCGAGGGCCTTATGCGCGACGTCGTCCGAACCCGCTTCGCCCCATCGCCGACCGGCTATCTGCACATCGGCGGCGCCCGCACGGCGCTGTTCAACTATCTGCTCGCGCGGCGGCTGGGCGGGAAGTTCATCCTCCGGATTGAAGACACCGACCAGACCCGCAACATCGAGCAGGCCGATCAGAAGCTGATGGACGACTTGCGCTGGCTCGGCCTGCAATGGGACGAGGGGCCGGGCGTCGGCGGTCCGGCCAGCAGCTATCACCAGAGCCGGCGGCTCGAGGTGTACCGCGCCCACGCGCGGCGCCTGCTGGACGAAGGCAAGGCCTATTACGCCTTCGACACGCGCGAAGAGCTGGATGCGATGCGCGCCGCGGCCCAGCAGCGAAAACAGAACTTCCGCTATCCGCGCCCGGCCCGCGCGCCATCCGATGCCGAGGCCGAGGCGGCCCGCGCCGCCGGGCGGCCGGTGGTGGTTCGCCTGCGCATGCCGGATCAGGACTTCGTGATCGAAGACCAGATTCTCGGCCCTGTGCGCGTCGCCGCCGCCGAGACGGACGACTTTGTCGTGCTGAAGAACGACGGTTGGCCGACGTATCACTTCGCCGTCGTCGTCGATGACGAGGAGATGCTCGTAACGCACGTGCTCCGCGGGCAGGAGCACCTGCTGAACACCGCCAATCACCTGGCGCTGCAGCAGGCGCTGGGCTATCACACGCCGGCGTACGCGCACCTGCCGATCATCCTGAACATGGACGGCTCGAAGATGAGCAAGCGCGAGAAGCTCGTCGCGGTTCGCGCGCAGGCCGACGAGCTACGCCGGCAGCGCGAAGCGGGAGACGCGGCCGCGGCGGCGCGCTGGGAGCAACTGCTGGCGCTGGCCGGCGGGGCGGACGTGATCGCGGCAATGGAGTCGGGCGTATCGCCGCCGCAGGACGCGCTGCGGCGGATGGCGCGCTTCCTGCACGTCGAGCTGCCCGAGATCGAGATTCACGACTTTCGCACCACGGGGTACCTGCCGGAAGTGCTGCTCAACTTCATCGCCCTGCTCGGATGGTCGCCCGGCAACGATCGCGAGAAAATGTCGGTTGCGGAGATGTGCGCCCTGTTCAGCCTCGAGCGGATCGGCAAGACCAACGCGCGCTTCGATCGCGCCAAGCTTCTGAACTTCAACACGACGGCGATCGCCGCCGCGCCGCCGGCGGTGCGGCTGGCGGGTCTGCGCGACTATCTGACGGTCCAGCCGGATAGTCCGCTGGCGGGGCTGGATGATGCGATGCTCTCGCGGCTGCTGGCGATCTGCGAAGGATTCCGCGTGTTTCGCGACGTCGAAGTCAAGTGCGGGGCGATGTTCGTGGCCGACGATCGGTTCGACTACGACGCCGACGCGGTGCAGAAGAACCTGCTGAAAAGCGAACAGGCGGGGGCGAAGGCGCTGCGCGAGCTGCACGCGGCGCTGGCCGCGCACGCCGATTGGAGCCCGGCGGCGATCGAGCAGTTTCTTCGCGGCTTTGCGGAAAGCCGCGGAATGGGTCTGGGCAAGGTGGCCCAGCCGCTGCGCATCGCCGTGACCGGCGGGACGATCAGCCCGCCGATTTTCGAGACGCTGGCGATTCTCGGCCGGGAGCGCACGCTGGCCCGGCTGGATCGCACGCTGCGCCTGTGCGATGAAAAGAACGCGACCGGCTGAACAGCGCTACGGTGGTCCGCCGCAGGGCCGCATGCCGGTCGCGCGTTTCGTCCCACTCACCGCGGCGGCAGCGGCCGCAGGAGTTCGTGCATTCGCTTACGGATGATGGCGTCGCGATCGACCGCGCGGCGCTCCAGTTCTTCGCCGATGGCGTCGATCCGCTGCTGGAGCCGCAAGAGCTCTTCTCGCAGCATTTCGAGGTGCGCCGCCCGCAGCCGACCACGCAGGTCGAACTGCTTCTCTACACTAGAACGCAACTCAGCCTCCAAAGCGTCACGCTCGGGCGAGTCCGGCGCGGCGGCGCGAACGCGCTCGGCCAGTTCGCGCACGGCGCGGTCGGATTCGCGCTGCTGGTCCTGAAGCGCGCGAACCTCCGGCGTCGGAGGCGGGCCGAAGCCCGGCCCGAGCGGCGGACGCGGCGGCCGACCACCCGGCCCCGGTCCGAAGCCAGGCCCACGCGGACCGGGCGGCCCGCCACCCGGCGGCCCATCTGGCAAGTCGTCCGCCGCGGGCGGGGCCTCCATCTCGCCCTCGCCCGGCGGCGGCGGCTCGTCCAGCGGGCCGCGCGGCGGGCCCGGTCGCCCGGGCCGCGGCCCGCGCGGCGGTCCCAGCAATCGCGGTCGCGGACCATCGAGCGCGTCTTCGATGCGCAGCAGAAGCGCATCGGCCAGAACATGCGCCGCGCGGCGCGGGTCCCGCTCGCGCAGCCCTCGCAGCCGCTCGGCCAGCTCCGGGCGGCGCGATTCCAGCACGTCCAGCAGGGGCTCCCAAAGTTCGTCATTGATCTCGATCGGGCGCGGGCCGGGACCGCCGCCGGGGCGTCGCGGCCCCGGCGGTCCATCTTCCGGCCGCGGCGGGGGGGCGTCGTCCTCGGCCGCCGGAGGCGGCGGGCCAGGGTCGCCGCGCGGCCCGGGCTGCTGCGCCCAGGCCGCCGTCAGCGGCCAGGCCAGCACAGCGGCCAGCGCCGGAACCAAAAATCGGGCGGACATGGTCAACTCCTTCCAGCGGTACCTATGCGTCAACCGGCGCCGCGCGAATGCGGGCGCGGGGAGCGATCCAATCAGGCCGGCGGCAACGCGCGACCATCGACAAACCGCGGCGCGCCACCCGGCGTTGCCGGCGCGGTGCGGCTGCCATCCGTCGAGGTCGGAAGATCCCAGTCGTCTTCGCGCGACCAGGTAAGCACGTCATTCGTCTCGCGCCGGCTCTGCAACTCGCCTTCGAGTTCGCTGAGATCGCTGGCGATGCTCTCGATCGAAGCGTCATGCGCATCGGTCCAGATGACGCTCGCAAGGGCCGCGGAGATCGCCGCGGCGTCATCCGGCGAAACGGCGACCCGGTTGTCGCGCGGCGCCCGGCCGGCGGACGGGAAAAGCGAGCCGTACCAGCTCAGACACATCGCCAAAGCCGCGGCCGCGGCCAGCGGCGCGTGCCAGCTCAGCCGTTGCGGCGTCCGCAGGCGGGGCGGCGGCGCATCGAGTCCGGCGACGATGCGCGAACGCAGCCGGGCGGGCAGCGGCGCGGGTTGCAGCAGGGCCGACAAGTCGGCGAACAGCGCCGCGTGGCTGCGCAACGTCTCGCCGCAGGCGGCGCAATCCGCCAGGTGCGACCGCAGCCCTTCGCTGGCGCGCGACAGGTCGCCGTCGCAGGACACGGCCGTCAATTCATGTGCGAAGCGATAGCACGCGCCGCCGCGAGATTCAGTGTTCATGCACACACCCCAGATCGGACCGCAGACGCCGCAGCGCCGCGTGCATTCGCGAAAGCGCCGTCGCCAGCGGTATGCCCAGCAAGTCGGCGATCTGCTGAAACGTCAACCCGGCCGACACGCGCAGCACGACGACCTCGCGCTGTGCTTCCGGCAAGCGGGAGACATGCAGCGCCAGTTCGCGCTGCGTCTCCAGTTCCGTGAGTCGCTGCGGCGGCTCGGCGGCAGGTTGAGGCTGTTCGTCCAGCCACTCCCCGGCGACCGGCTCCGGCCGGCGACGCCGGAGCACGTCGCGGCAGAGGTTGCGAGCGATCGTCAGAACGTACAAATCCGGTCGGTCGCATGTCAGCGCGCTCTCAAAGTTCGAGGCGGCCCGCAGGAAGGTCTCCGCCGTCACTTCTTCGGCATCCACCCGTCCGCCGAACGCGTGCCGCACATACGCCAGCACCCGCGGGCCAACCGCCTCCACCAATTCGGCGAGGCGCTTTCGCTCGCCATCGGTCAGTGGGCGGCTATTCGGTGGCGTCGTCATGCCTCGTCTGTTCCTAAAGACGCACGGTCACGTGAATTATTGAGAGTTCCTGCGGCTGGGAAGCGCGATCATAAGCCTCGCCGGTTACGGTCGTTAGCGCGTGCGGCGGCGCAGCTCAGGTACCGACGCCGACGCACCCGAGCGTTATCGGCCGGGGCGTAGGGCGTGCGCAGCGGAGATTTGCCCGGTCCCGCCGCCTCGTTCGCGCGGCGACCCGCCCCGCGCGGGGGACTACAATGCCGCGGAGACCGCCCGCGCCGCGACGAACCTCGAAGCCCGTATCCTGCGGTGCCCATGCCCCGAGCCACGGACTGGCTGAAACCACTACTGCGGCCGCTATCCGCTGTCTATGCCGCGGTCATCAGCCGGCGAAACCGCCGCTATGACCGCGGAATCGCGGTGCAGCGCGCCGCGCGGCCGGTGATCAGCGTCGGGAACCTGACGACCGGCGGCACCGGCAAGACGCCGATGGTGATGGAGATCGTGCGGCGATTGATCGCCGCGGGGCGGCGTCCGGCGATTCTGACGCGCGGCTATCGATCCACGCACGGCCGGGAGTCGGACGAGGCGCTCGAACTGCGGCTGAGCCTGCCGCAGACGCCGGTCGTCGTTCAACCCGACCGCGTCGCGGGCGCGGCCATCGCCGTACGCGACCACGCCGCAGATTGCCTGGTGCTCGATGACGGGTTTCAGCATCGGCGGCTGCATCGCGATCTGGACATCGTGCTGATCGACGCACTCGACCCGTGGGGCGGCGGGTTGCTGTTGCCCGCGGGCCGGCTGCGCGAACCGCTGTCGGCGCTGCGGCGGGCCCAACTCGCGATCGTCACGCGCGCCAACCAGGCGGACGCGGCGACGATCTCGCGAATACGTGGAAGAGTCGCGGATGCAGCGACCACCCCGGTACTGCTCGCCGACGTCGTCCCGGACATGGCCGCGCACGGACCGGGGACAAGCCTGGCGCCCGGTGCGACGGTGCTGGCCGTCTGCGCGATCGGCAATCCGCACACGTTTCTGGCGACGCTGCGAGCGATCGGCGCGGTGGTGCGCGACGCCCGCAACTACCCGGATCATCACGCGTATTCGCCGGCCGATTGTCAGGCGATTCGACTCGCTGCGCAGCGCTGCGGAGCACGCGTCGTGGCGGTGACGCGCAAAGACTGGGTGAAACTCGCGCCGATCTGGCCGGCGGACGGTGTGCCGCTGGCGGCCGTCGCAGTTCGCACGCAGCTTCGAGACGAGGACGGGCGGCGCCTCGATCAACACCTGGCTGCGGTGCTGTGCGCTTGACAGCCGCTGCACCCCGTGGACGATGCTGACGTGGCGAGCACTGACGCGATCGAGATCGACGCGCTGATCGTCGGGGGCGGCGTCGCCGGTCTGTGGTTGCTCGACGAATTGCGGCGCGACGGCCGGCGCGTGCTTCTGCTCGAGTCCGCCGCGCTCGGCGGCGGTCAGACGGTGGCGTCGCAGGGCATCATCCACGGCGGTTTGAAGTACACGCTGACGGGGCTATTCACCGCTTCTGCGGACGCGATTCGAGAAATGCCGGCGGTGTGGCGTGCGTGCCTGCGCGGCGAGCGCCGGCCCGACCTGCGGGCTACGCCGGTCCGGGCCGAGTATTGCCATCTGTGGCGCACGGACGATCTGCGGTCGAGAGCGGGCATGCTTGGCGCGCGGGTCGGTTTGCGCGTCGCGCCGGCCCGCGTCGAGCGCGAGGCGTGGCCCGCGGCCCTGCGCGGCTGTCCGGGCGCGGTCTTTCGGCTGGATGAGCAGGTCGTCGACCCGGTCGGACTCGTCCGCGACCTGGCCGGGCAGAATGCCGCTCATTTACTGCACTACGATCCGCCGGGACTGGGAGTGGAGCGTGCCCACGACGGGCGCATCCGCACCGTCGAGATTCGCACAGCCAATGCCGCCGCGACCCGCCGCGTCTTTCGCCCGCGCTTCATCATCCTGGCGGCGGGTGCGGGGAATGCAGATCTGCGGGCGCGACTCGGACTGTCGGAGCCGGCGATGCAGCGTCGCCCGCTGCACATGGTCATGCTGCGCGGCGGGTTGCCCGAGCTGAACGGCCACTGCGCGGATGGCGCCCGCACGCGCGTCACCGTGACGACGGCGCACGACAGCGCCGGGCGGCGCATCTGGCAAGTGGGCGGGCAACTGGCCGAGGACGGCGTGTCGATGGACCGCGACGCATTGATCGCACACGCCCGAACCGAACTGGCCGCAACGCTGCCGGGCGTCGCGCTCGACAACGTCGAGTGGGGGGCTTATCGCGTGGATCGCGCGGAGGCCGCAGCCGGCGGCAAGCGCCCGGAGGGGATCAGCCTGCGGCAGGATGGAAACGTGATCACGGCGTGGCCGACGAAACTGGCCCTCGCGCCGCAACTGGCCGCGGCGATCGCTGCCCGGCTGGAACCCAACGCCGACGCGCCGGCGACCTATCTGGAAGCCGTTGCGGAGTGGCCGCGGCCCGCCGTCGCTCAGCCGCCCTGGGAAGAGGAGACCGCGTGGCGCCGCGCACACTAGGCCGCACCGGTCTCCGCGTCTCGCCGATCGGTTTTGGCGCGTTCAAAATCGGACGCAACGAGGGCGCCAAGTATGCGGAACGCTATGCGCTGCCGGATGACGTCGCCGTGCAGCGGCTGATCGACGGACTGCTCGCGCTGGGATTGAACTACTTCGACACGGCGCCGGCGTATGGAACCAGCGAGGAGCGCCTGGGACGTGCGCTGCGCGGTCGCGGCGACGAAGTAATCATTTCCACAAAGGTCGGCGAGACATTCGAGCACGGACGCTCGACCTACGACTTCTCGGCGGCGGCCATCCGCACCAGCATCGAGCGCAGCCTGCGGCGGATGGGGCGCGACGCGCTCGACATCGTGTTTATCCACGCGAACGCCGATGATGTCGCGATCCTCAGCGACACCGAGGCGGTACCGACGCTGCTCGACCTCCGACGGCGAGGGTGGGTTCGGGCCGTCGGACTCTCCGGGAAGACGCCCGCCGCGGCAACCCGCGCGCTGGCCTGGTGCGACGTGCTGATGATCGAATATCACCCGGACGATCGGTCGCAGGAGGACGTGCTCGCCGCGGCGGCGGCGTCTGGCGTCGGTGTGGTGGTCAAGAAAGGGCTGGCTTCTGGCCGACTGCCGGCGCAGGCGGCGATCCCCTTCGTCTTGCGGAACCCGGCGGTGGCAAGTATGGTCATCGGCGGGTTGCGACTGGAGCATTTCGAGGAGAACGTGCGTTGGGCGACGCGCTCGGAGGAGCAACGATGAGCGACGACCCGCCTGGCCGCCTGACCGTCCCCCCCGCGTCCGATCCCGCGCCGGCCGAGGCCGCGGACCGCGCCTTGCGCGCCGATCGCGGAGACGCCGCGGCGAGCGAAACGGACGGGGCGGAGCAGCGACGAACTCCACGCCGCGAGCGCGATCCTGCCGCCGGGCCCGACGCGCTGCAGCGGATGGAGCGCCTGCTCGCGGAGATTCGCGCGCACTTCGATGCGACGGCCCGCGAGCGCCGCGTGCGCGAGTTCTCGCTCGCGCGGCTGATCGGTTCGCTGCTTCAGGCGCTGGTGGTCGGGCTGGTGGTGTGGGCGCTGTCGGACTGGGTTTTCGCGATCGAGCCGCTGCCGCTGCTGGTGAAGCTGGCGTTCGCCGCGGTGCTGCAACTGATCGTCATTTCGACGCTGCTGATGGCCCGCGAGGGCGGCTGAGCCGCGATGTGCGGAGCTTCCGCACGGGGCGGCTGCGCGCTGCGCGCGGCCGATCCGCTCCGAAACTCCCACTTCTCCGCGGCGGCAGCGGGCCGCTCGCGCGCGGCACGACTTCTCCCATGTCCGCCCGCGATGCGCCCGCCCGCGATCCCGTTCTGATCCCGCCGCGTGTGCCGCGCGCACTTTCCGCTTGACGGATGCAGAATGTAGCTTATGCTACATATGTCGTAGCCTAGGCTACTATGTGTGCGTCGCTCCATTCACGTGAGACGGAGTGCCCGATGCGAACCTCCCGCGCGTTTTCCCTCATCGAGCTGCTGGTCGTCGTCGCCATCGTGTCTGTTCTGCTTGCGGTGCTGCTGCCGGCGCTGGGCCGGGCCCGGCAACAGGGCAAACGCACGGTGTGCCTCAGCAACCTGCGGCAGATCGGCATGGCCGTGCGGATGTACCTGCCCGATCACGCCGACTGGTTCCCGCGGACCATGGAGACAGTCTCGACCGGTTCGCCCGAAACCGTAAGCTGGTGGGCGATTGACAACTATCAGAAGGCGCTCGAACCGTACATCGCGCAAGATGTCGGCGGGGTGAATGCCGCCGGGCGAACCGCAACGCGGCATAACGTGTGGTTCGATCCGGGCGACCCCGACGCCGCGATCCCGGCGATGTGGGGGTCATTCTCCGATAACGGACTAATCACCGGCGTTCCGCGGCGCGAAAGCCAGCTCCGCCGCCCGGCGGAGACGGTCTACGCCACGTTGCGGCATGCGAACTGGTCGGACGCGGTCGGCGTGCCGATTCCTTCGCCGCTGCCGGTCTCCGACGCGGATCATCCGTTCTGGAGAAGCGAGTTCTTCGACATGTGCCTCGACCCGTGGGCCGACACGACGAATGTCGACGATCGATACCACTGGTCGCGCGGCCGCGCGGCGCCGCCAAGGTCGCTGTTTCCGGCGGACCCGGACGCCGCGGACTGGGATCAGCAGATTGACGGCCGCGGCCCGAGCACCGACCCCCGCGCGCCGAGGTACGGCCGCGGCCAGCCCTACGCCTTCTGCGACGGGCACGCGGCCTTCATGCCTTTCGAGAAGACTTACGCCGGCGTCGAGAACAACATGTGGGACACGGAATGAGCGCTGCTCCCCGGCGGGCGCGCCCCCGCTTTGTGTTTTGCAGCGTGATCGCTCTGCTTATGGCGTGCGCCGCAGGACTGATAGCCCGCGATTGCGGACCGATCGGGCGGCACGACGAAAAGGCCGGACCAACCGGCTTGCCGAGTCGCGGCGCGGCGCGGCCGCCATGAGCATTTTCAAGAACGGCCCAGAACACGCGCGGCGAGCTGGTCTGCGTCTCAGTTCGCCCGAGCCTGCGCCGGCAGGGAGAATCCGCGGATCTCCGCGCGGCGGGCGATGAAAATCTCGACTCGCCGATCGCGGCTACGGTCGCGGCCGGCCGGCCGCATCGCGCCGTAACCCATCACCGCGATTCGGCCCTCCGGCACGCCGGCCGAGAGCAATGCGTCCTTCACGGCGATCGCGCGATCCACCGACAGGTGCCAGTTTGTCCCGCGGCCGCCGCGCGACCCGGGCGAGATCGGGGCGCTGTCGGCGTGCCCGACCACGACAACGTCGAACTCGGCCGGCGCGGCGGCCGCGGCCACGCGCGCGAACGCGGCCAGCAGCTCGCCGGCGTCGCCGCGCACCGTGTCAGAGCCGGGCGAAAACAGGCGGTCATCCGCGAAACTCAGGCCGCCGTGGGCGGCGTCGTACTGCACGCGGCCGGCGAAACGCGCCGCGAAGGATCGCAGCGCCGCGTCCAGATCGGCCGGCAGCGCGCTGAGCGGCGCGGGGCGCGTCAGCGGGCGCGACGCATCCGCCTCCATCGCGGCAACCAGCGCGGCGTTGGCCGCCTGCAAAGACTTCACCTGGGCGGCAAGATCGGCGATGCGGGCCT
>CAZVWB010000010.1:78199-146587 GCA_964631045.1 uncultured Planctomycetales bacterium | reverse complement strand
CCCGACACCGCCGCCGCGCGGTGCGCGCCGGCGGGCACACCGCTGGTCGCGGCCGACGGGTTTCGGCGCTATGTCGCGGCTGTGCGCGAAGCCGGCGCGGAATGGGTCGCCGGCATTCCGGCGGAATTCGACGCGGCGATCGAGCGCTCGGCAGAGTGCCTGGTCGCGAATGACCTGACCGCGTTCGACGCGCCGCCGTGCCTGGCCCCGGATGAGCAAGCCCTGGCGGCCGAGCCGCTGCGCCCGGCGTGGCGCTGGGGCGAAGTGGCCGAGTTACTGCGGGCGTGCACGGATCGCGTTCCGCGGCGGATCGAGACGCTGGGCGACATGCTGCCGGTCGAAGCGCCGCCCGAGAGCGGCGCGGACGCGGCTTGCGTGCGACTGATTCCCCATCTCGAACGCCGCGCCGCGCCGCTCGAAGCGCTCGGCGGCGCCGCGCGCGGCGCCGAACTGATCGTCTGCGCCTATCAACCGCCGCTGCGTCTGATTCGCGGCTGTGCGATTCTCTCCGCCCGCGATCTGGCCACGGGCGCCGCGCAGCGCGATCTCGACATCCTGCACTTCGACACCCGCGCGGGGCTCACGCGGATGATCCTGCGGCCGCGGCAACGCGCCGCGCGCACCGAGCGCGGATCGGCCGTCGCCGCACCGCGACACTCCTGACGATCCGGGCGGCGCGCCGCGCGTGTCGCATGCCGCGGCGGCGCGTCGTGCTCGATGCGATTCGCGCCCGTCGGCGGTCGCGTGCGCCCGCCGGCGCGGCTACCATTCCGGCGGGTGAACGACACCGAGACCCGAACAACCCGATCGCGATACCGACGATCGTGCACGACGAAAGGAACACCGTGGAAAAGTTGAGACAGAGCGTCGTCGAATCGCTCACGAGCTTCATCGGCGAGTGGCGACAACTGGAGGATTCGGTCTTTCAGAAGGAATCGCGCAAACCCAGCGGCGAGGAAGAGGCGGAGACGCGCACCTACCAGACGATGGTGGCCGAGATGCGCACGGCGCTGACCACGATCCTCGAGAAGCAGGCGTACACGACCGAGGAATTCGCCGCCGCCCTGTCGAGCCTGATGGAAGCGCTGGAAGAACTCGATCCGGAACTGTTCGCCGACGGTGAAGATGGCGAGGAGGACGCGGAAGACGAGGACGACGAGCTCGACGACGAATTCGAGGAAGAAGAAGAGACCGAAGACGACGAGAAGCGCTAAGGCCGCGGCGCAGCGCAGCCGGGCGATGGGTCGCGCGCGATTCGACGAGCCTGAACTTCGCGAGACAACATGCGGCGGGAGAGAACCGTGAAAGCGGCGGCGGGCATAGTGGTGCTGTGGCTGGCGGCGGCGGCGGGCGGCGATGACAGCGTGACTCGCACGGTCGAGGCCGAAGGCTTTCGCGTGCGCGTCGACCCGCGCGGCCAGGTGCTGCGGCTTTCGATACCGGAGGAGCGCGGCTGGGCGGAGGACGATCAGCGCGGGACCGCCGAAGCGGAAATCCTGCCGACGCTTCCGCCGCACGTCGGGCAGTTCGTCTCCGCGGCCGTGCTGGCCGAGAAGGCCAAGCAATTCGACGATGGTCTCTACGCCGCGGTCGAGTTCGCCGCGCAGAAAGGCGTCGGCAGCTTCGCCGGCAAGGCGTATCTGCTGAAAGCGCTGGCCGAGCGCGTCGCGCCGGGGGCGCCTTCGCCGTCGGCCGGCGGCGCGGTCGTCACGATTCTGGCGGCGGCTCGCCTGGGGCAGATTCCGCTGATTCTGCCGCCTCCCCTGGAGACGCCGGTTCAGGAGCGGATGCGGGCGTTTGCGGATGACGCGCTGCGCTCCCGCCCGATCGGTTTCTACACGTGGAGCCGCAGTCTGGAGGCGATCTTTCAGCAGGACCGCATGCTGCAGACGGAGTTGCAGCCGGGCGAAGAGATCGCGAGCGTTCTGGCCGCGTTGCGCGCGGATGACAAGCTCGCGCAGACCTACACTCGCTACCTGCGGCTGGTGGAGCGCCTCACCAACCCGCTCGCCAAGCCGGACCTGCGGCCGCTTGTCTCCGCACCCGAAGCCGCCGCGCCGGAGAAGGGCGTCTGGTTCTTCCCGCCGTCCGTGGCCCACGAGACGGAGCTCGTGAAGCGCCTGTACGGCGACCGCCCGATTCCCGACGGTTTCGACCTGATGAGCGAACTGATCCGCGCGGTCCGCGACGGCGCGATCAATCTCGCACCGACCGACGCATCGGGCTGGTACGACCATCAGACGTGGGCGCTCGAACCGCTGCTGATCCCCGGCCGCATGCCCGAGGCGGCGCGGTTGCGCTTCGACGCGACGTATGAGCGGGCGCTGGAGGAACTCTTCAAGGGCATTCTCGCCCGCACGCGCGAAACGCACATCAAGCAGTTGGAGATTCCGATGGCCGGCGCCGCCGCACCCGGGCGCGAGCCGGTCGTCATCACCGTGCGCCCGGGGCTGACGGTTGAGCCGCTGGCGGCGCACTACCTGCGGCGGGCGATGGCGTATCGCTTCGTGCGCGAGGTGCTGCGCGAGGCGGTCGGGGCCGACGGGGTCAACGCGCTACGGCGCTGGACGGCCGACGGACCGCTCGATGCCCCCGGACTCGGCGAGGAACTCGCGCAGTTGGAGAGCCTGTTTGTCGGTGCGTACGTCTTGAGCTGCCGGCAGATCGGCTGCGACGCGCCTCTGCCGAAAGTGCTCTCCGACGTTGACCCGGCGGCGGCTGCGGCGGCCTTCGGCGCCTGGGCTGCGTCCCTGGCGGCGGATGCCGACCTGAAGCGCGACGGGCGCATGATGGTCCCGGTGTTCTTCGATTTGCAGCGGCAGAAGACGAAGGTGTGGGTGTTCCTGGGCTGGTCGGCGCGGCGGCTGTCGGTCGAGTTCGATGCCCATCCGAAGATCGAGACGCTGGACGCGGCGGGCAAGCCCGCCGCGGCCGACGCCGTTCAGGTGCGTTTCGACGGCGAGCAACACCCGACCCTCTATCCGGTCATGGCCGAAGTGTACGTGACGAAAATCCTGAATCGCAAAGAGTTCGCCGCGCACTGCGACCAGTACAAGACGCGCGGCGAGATTCTCAAGAATCTCAAGTAACCGGCGCGGCGCGCTCTCACGCGGCCGCGACTACGGCTAGCCGGGCTTCTCGGCGCGGGTCGCATCCAACAGGGCCGCCGCGAGTTCCTTCGCGTGCCCAAGCTGCCGAAGCGCGTCGCGCAGATCGCGCGGCGGCCGCGCGGCGTTTTTGGCCGCCTGGCAATACGCGGTGTGTGCGCCCACGCCGACTTCCACGTCGGACAGAATGTCGAGCAGCGCCGCGAGCCGGCCGCGCACCGGTCCGAACTTGAACTCCAGGTGTTCGAGCAGCGCAGCGCGTTCCGAGAATACAGACATCACCACCTCCGAAGGCGCCGCGCGGCAAGCGGCCGACGCCGGCGGCTCACGGCGCGCCCGCCGGTTTGCCCGGCGCCGGCAGCATGCGGACGCCTTCGATGAGACGCAGTTGCACCTCGCGCGCCAGGCGCTGCGAGTCGTTGCGAATCTCAGCGACGGGAATCGCCCCGGCCGCCAGCTCCTCGCGCATGCGGCGCAGCCCGGCCGCCATCTTGTGGAACGCCAGCGGCAGCTCGGGCGCGAAACCCGCGCCGGGGTCATACTGCCACTGCCCGCCGACCCGCCGCAAATCGACGTGCCCCGCCGGCAGCCGCCGATCGATCGTGAACGCCACGCGGGCGGCGTCCGCATCGACCGTCGCGTCGAGCAGATCGACATAGCGGCTGAAGACGCTCAGATTCTCGCCCAGGTGCGATTGGTCGACCGAGTTGGCCATTTCCAGGCCGACGTGCTCGCGCAGGTAATCGCAGAGCTGGCGATTGGCCGTGAGGAAATCATCGACGGCCAGCAGCGTGTCGCAAACCGCCCGCCGGTGCGGCTCGAGGATCAGCGGGGCCATGTCGCGGTAGCGCGCCGCGGCTCGCAGGTCGATCAGCCGCTGGACCACCGCGCGCGGCGCCAGCGCCGCGCCGGCCTCGCGTGGCTCCGCCGGGGCGGGCGCACGCGCGCATCCCCAGTGCGACGTACACAGACCGATCAGCAGCAGCCCCGCGACGCCGCTACGCCGGAGGGGTCGCCGCAGCGGCGCAGCGCGGCCGCCGTCCTGCATTCGTGCGAGCACTGAGTAGCCGGCGGCGCACACGCGCGTTCACTCCACGGGCGGCGCGGGGCGCGTCAGCACCGCTGTGGCCCACGTGCCCGGATCCTGGTTCCACCCGAGCTCGTCATCGACCGTCAGGTGCTGCGCGCCTTGCTCGAGATCCTTGATCTTGTAGAACAGACCGATGCGCGGGTGCTCGGCCGGATCCCAGCCTTGCAGGCAGCGCGTTGGAATCGCCACTTCGATCGCGTAGCCGACGCGCTGCACGTGTACGGCGCAGCGAATCTGGCTCACGTCCACCGCCGGCGGCGGCTCCTTGGCGTGGCTCATGCGGTGCGTGCCGACGATCGGCGATTTTCCCGCGGCGCCGCCGCCGGTCGGAAGGATGTAGAAGAAGTGGCAGAAGCGCGTGGCCCGCTTCACGTCGCGGGCGTCGCGCGTGTCGATGCACAGCCGCACGCCGTCCTTTTTCCACCACTGCTTCGCGTCGCACTGCAATCGCGCGGAGCGATAGGGCAGGTCGAACGCGGCGAAGAAGTTGTCCTCGTTCCAGGCCGCGTAGACGTCGGCGAACGGCGAAGTGCCGTCGATCTCGACCAGGCCGGGCAACTGATAGCGCGCATCCCACTTGCGGATATTGCCGTCGATCGTGGGCGTCCGCGGCAGATAGTGCAGCGGAAACTCGAAACGGAAAAACGCGCGGTGGGGGAGCAGCTCGATCATTCCTGAAGGATAGTGCCTCCGCCGCCGTCGGCGTAGCGCGGGTCGCCGATTCGGGGAACCGCACCGGGTCGGACCCCGCGGAGGCCGCTTCCGCCCGCAGCCAGCTCCACAGCGGCCTGCGCCCGCCCCACCCTGCGAAATGCAACCGCTGGCGAGATGCACCCCCGTTGACGCAGTAGCTCGCTGTGGGCTTGAGAGTTTCGTTCCTCGTGGATATAAGAACGGGGGTTCGGGCGCGGCGGCAGCGGAATTCGAGTCTCCAGGCACTCATGACCTCTGCGGGTGGCGACATGACTATTACCTCGCTGGCGGTGCTGCTTGTGTTGGCTGCGCCGCAGAATACGTCTACGCAGATCAGCACGACCACGTCTCGACCCCTGGCGCCCCAGCAGTGGCATCCGGCGACGGTCGAGTTGGTGGGCATGTTCTTGAAGGAAGCGTCCGGGCGCTGGCGCTACGAAGTCCTGCTCGATAGCGCTGATCGTGGAATTCCGCTCGCGATCAACACGCAGATGACGCTGCGGGACAAACACGCGCTGGACTTGCGGGTGGTTCAGCAATCGATCACCAACGTCAACGTTACTCGTGAGTATCGCGTGGTTGTCAGCCCCGACCTGAGTAACGCCGGCGAGTTGAAGGTGGTGCGCGACGGTGTGCAGATCATCGCCGGCTGGGGCTACTTCGCCGGCCACATGCCCTATGGCGAGACGACGCGAACCACAGCCGCGGCGGACGGCTTCGGATTTTTTATCGCGGTGAACGGGGCCGGCGGCGGCGCGTACGATGAAGTTGCGTACGTCGTGGCGAACCCGGGCGCGGTCAAGCCGGTTACGGTTCGCAAGGGCGCCGATACGGGGGAAATCCAGCAAGTCGGTTGGTACAGGCGGGTCGACGCGAACGCGATTGGGCAGCCGCAGCAAACGAATCAGAACCGGCCGCTGACTGGCAAGATCGAGCAGGCGCGGCTTCGCGCGCGGGAGGCGGAAATTGAGTAGCAGGAACTGTGTACAGTCGCTTGTCGCAATCATGATCGCGGCCGCCGCGTCCGGTTGCTGCGGATCGGCGGTCGACTTCCTGTTGCGTCAACCACCTGGGCGGGTCGCACCGCTGACCAACGGGCCAAAGATCGAACTCGTCGGTCTCGCACGGCTCAAAGCGGATAACACGTTCGAAGCATACGTCGACTTATCCCGCGATAATGTTGGCGTCCCGCTGGGGCTGGGGAGTGCGCTGACACTGCCTGGCTACGTTTTGCACCTGCGCGTAACCCGACACGTTGACGGCACCGAGAAAATCTATCATATCTTGTCGGGCAGCCACGCGAACGGCGGAGAGATCATCGTGACGCTCGGCGGCGTGCAAATCGTTGCGGGCTGGGGCTACTTCATCGGTTCGATGCCCTACGGCGAGACGACCCGCACCGCGGCCGCGAGCGACGGCACGACCTTTCTGCTGAGCGCCGGACTGCGCGGAGACGGCGGCGTGGATCAACTTGCGCTTCTCAAGATCCCGAGCCGCAAGCAGCTCAAATTGATTCATGCTGACCGTAGTATCGCCGACGTCACCCTCGACAACGGTAAGGAAGGGCACTTCGTTGACGTGAAGGCCACGAAGTTCGAGAGCGCAAAGGCGATCGCTCCGGACAGCCCGCTGGACAAGTTGGCGAAGCGAGCCAACGGTCTTGCGGCGGAGGTTCGGGCCAAACACAGCGGCTTCCCCCGGGAGTAGGCCGCGCGGCGTCGGATCAGGTATTCTCTCCGCCATGACTTCTTCATACTCGGTTGATTCCGCGCCCGTTGCGGCGCGGCCCGAGGTGCGCGCGGGGTTGCCGCGCACCCTCGAATGGCTCGGCGGCGACGACGGCTTCCTGCGGCTGCTCGATCAAACTCGCCTGCCGCATGAAGTCGTCTTCGTCGATTGCCGCGACGCGGAAACCGTCTGGGAAGCGATCAAGGTCCTGCGGGTGCGCGGGGCGCCGGCGATCGGCGTCGCCGCGGCGTACGGACTGGCCCTCGGGGTTCGGCCCTACCGCGACGCCGGGACGGACGAGTTCCTCGCGCAAGTTCGGCGCGTTGCGGAATACCTGCGGGGCGCCCGGCCGACCGCCGTGAACCTGGCATGGGCGGTGAACCGAACCGAGCGCGTCGCGATCAGCCACGTCGTCGGCGCCGGCGGCACGGTCCCAGCCGGTCGGCCGGCCGCCGTTGGGCGTTCGCCGCAGGCCGTGTCCGCCCGCAGCGCTTGGGACGCACTCTTGTCCGAGGCGCACGCCATCGCCCGGGAAGATGCCGAAGTGTGTCGCCGGATTGGAGAGGCGGGCGCGGGGCTGATCCCCGCGGGTGGGGGGGTGCTCACGCACTGCAACGCTGGCGCACTGGCGACCGTCGCATGGGGCACGGCGCTTTCTTTAATGTATGTGGCGCACGAGCAGGGCCGGCGCTTCCGGGTCTTCGCCGATGAAACCCGGCCGCTGCTGCAAGGCGCGCGGCTGACGGCCTTTGAGCTGGCGGCGGCGGGGATCGACGTGAGCGTGCTCTGCGACGGTTCGGCGGCGAGCCTGATGCAGGCCGGGCTGATTCAGATGGTGGTGGTCGGCGCGGACCGCATCGCGGCCAACGGCGACACGGCGAACAAGATCGGGACATACGGTCTGGCGGTGGCGGCGAAGCACCACAACATACCGTTCTACGTGGCCGCGCCGCTCAGCACGTTCGATCTGACGATCGGCAGCGGCGCGGACATTCCGATCGAGCAGCGGAGCGAAGATGAGGTTCGGAGCGGGCTTGGGCGCGACGTGGTCGCGTCGGGCGTTCGCTGTCTGAACCCGGCTTTCGACGTGACGCCGGGGTCGCTGATTCGCGGAATTGTGACGCAATTTGGTGTTTTGGAACCGGTCACGGCCGAAAATGTCGCCCATTTTTTTCAGCAAAGGGCTTGCATCGGTCGTTAGAGTGCTTACTATTCGCCGTCTGTTAGCGGCGCGGTCAGATCTGGGTACCCGCTATTTACTTGGGAAGCCCGCATCCACAGATCGTGAGCCGGCCGTCAGGTTCAAATGAGTTCGGGGCTCCGGTGCGTAGCCGGGTTTTGCGTCGTACCGCCCCGAAACGGGAACAGGTCGGAGACTACTCCTCAGGAGGCTCGCGATGACCAAGAAGACTTGGGTCAAGGGCGCGCTGTTGATGACGACGGGCATGCTGCTCAGCCTCGGTGCTGGCGGCGGTTGCTTGAGCGCCATCATTCAGCGCATCCTCGTCGCCGTCAATTTCGACTAGGCGACAGGCAATCATCAATCGGGTATCTGAATTTTCGTGAACAAGAACTTGGAGTGACGAAATGAAAAATCGCGTCATGAAGGCGATGATCGCCATCACCGCGGGCGCTGCGCTGCTTCAGTTCGGCGGCTGCGGCGGGCTCGGCGGCGGCGGCAGCGGTGGCTGGCTGCGGTTCCTGGGTGACTTCGTCGGCGACGCCATCTGGCTGCGCGCGATCGACTAGTCGGAACGACATTTGTTCGGCCCGGCTGTGGTGCGGCGCGCCGTCTCGGTGCGGCAAACCTGCGGGCCTGATTCAGGAGAAAGCTCAATGAACAAGCAGAAGCTCTTCGCGTTGGCCGCCCTGGTCTGCGGCGGCGCCACGGTCTTCCAGGGCTGCCTGGGCGGCTTCTGGCAGGGTATCTTCGGCCGTGGCTGGCCGACCGAGAACCTCTGGCTGAACATCGGCATCGATGTTCTGAACGAGGAACTGTTCGGCTAAGCCAGTGGAACGATCGAATCCCGGTTCGCGCCCTGCGCCTCGCGCGGGTCTGGCGCGGGCCAGGGCAGTGCGGTCGGCGCGGTCAAGGAAAGTACACCGGTTCGGCGCCCGACTCTGTGGCCCGGCTGCCGGTAATCTGAACAGAACTGGGAGATTCCAATGTCGAAGGTGAAGCTGTTTGCGTTGTCGCTGATCGCGGGCGGTTATGTGCTCGCGCTCGGCCTCAGCTGCATTCCGAACATCGCGATTCGCTCACCGCTGGCCGGCCTCTTCGGCGGCTGATATCGGTGAATCGCGTCCGCGGCGCCGCCGCTGGGTGGCGCCCGTCCACGCGAATTGCGACCTCCGATACGCGAAGGGACGCTGATCGTTATCACGATCGGCGGCCCTTCGTGGCATTTCAGACTCGCGCGGTCGCGGCGGCGCAGGTCTGGCCGGGGTCGCGCGGTTGAGTCAGCGCGGGTCGGTTGGTTTTGACGAGCGACCCCACCAAGCCGCTCCTCAAGCGAGTTCCTCGCCTTTTCGCGTCTGCCCCAACCCGTAACTTTCGCGCCGGCCCCTTGTCGGCACACACCCTGGACACGTATACTTCGCGCACATCGGACCGCACTCGCTTACGCTCGGAGTTCACCGGTATGTCCAACTTCCGCACACGCTGCCTGAAGATGCTGGCCATCGCGGTGGCCGGAACCGCCTTTCAGCTACTGACGCAGCCCACCGGATGCGCGCAGTACGGCGTGCTGGTCGCGTTGCAGACGCTCGACATCTGCTCCGTGCTCAACTGCACCGGCGGCTCGTTCTTCAACTTCTGCGACCCGGCCGTTATCTTCGTCGATTGCCCGTAAGCTTGCAGCCGCGCGGAGTCACCGGCAGCCGCGCCGCCAATCGGAGACACACGCATGCGCACGCACCCACTGCGAAACGGCTGGAAGAGGGCCATCGCCGCCTGCCTCACCGGCGGGGTCTGCTTTCAAATCGGCGGATGCAGCTTGCTCGGTACGCTGGGCAACTTCATCGGCGGATTCAACCCCTGCGGCGTCATTCTGAATTGCGATCCGATTGAGTACAACTTCTTGACCTCGGGCTATCGCGGCCCCGGCGTCGATCCCGACATCGACCCGTCTTGCACCTTCCCCCCATACTGCAACCCGGAATTCACCCAGCTCGCTGATCCGTTCACCGGCGGCCCTCCGTAGGCCGATTCAGCGCTGCCAGCCGTCGACGGACTTATCTCAGCGATCTCGGCGCGTGGCCCGTGCCGAGCGCGGCTTCCTTATGTTGAGCCGCGCGCGGCCGCAGGCCTTCGAGCTTATGAACGATGTGGGTGGCGCGGGCATTCTGCCCGCCCTCGGCGCGCGCGGACTGCAAACGAACGTCAGTGAAGACCAAGAGTTTACAAGCGGGCTGCCCGCCGCGATTTCCGCGTTCCCGGTCCTCGATTCTACGTTTGTTCTTGTCGCTCGCGCCGAACGCCCGGATTGGGCGATAACATAGGTAGGCTGACGTGCGGCGTGCCACGCGGCAGGTCCGCGCGCAGCGTGCCTTCTGGGTGTGCGACATGATGCGCCCCGCTCTGATTTCCGCCCTCATCGCCAGTGTGCTCGCGACGGCTCCGTATGCCGGCGCCCAATGGGTTCCCGGTGGGGCGCGGCTGGCGTCCTCCGCCACGCTGCCCGAAAGCAATGAGGCGATGCTCCTGGCCACGCAGGTCGAGGACGCCATCGACCGTAGCGATTTCCGGCTGGCGCTTCGCCTGATCGAGCAAATCATGGCGCTGCCGGCGGAGCTGGTCTCGTCGCCGGAGGGGCGTACGCTCTACCCCGTCCGCACGAAGGCATTTTCGCTGCTGCGGCGCCTGCCCGCGGATGGCGTTCGGATGTTCCGCGAGCTGCACGACGCCGACGTGGGGGCGCGCTTCGCCGCGGCCGCCGCCGCGGGCGACGTCGCGACGCTCCGCGAGCTGTTCTTCACGTATCCGATCGCGTCGACGTGGCCGGAGATCGGTCGCGAGCTGGTCGCTCATCTTCTCGACCGCGGCGCGCATGGCGAGGCGATTGAAGTGATTCGCGAGCTGACGGCCGCCGCGGAAGGCACTTCCGCGGAGCGCCGGGGGCAGCTCGCCGCTGCGTTGCTGAGCATCGGTGCGCGGCCGCCGGCAGCTCGGATCATCGCCGATCTGGAGCGCGAGGCCGCCGCCGGCACGCCGGCCGCGAACCGCGCCAAGGCGCTGCGGGAATGGCTGGAGTCCCTCGCGCCCGGCGCCATCCCCGAGGGCGACGTGCTGCGGCCGTTGCTCACCGGGCCCGCGCCGTGGCGCACGCCGCTGAGCGCCACGGAAGCGCCGCTCGACATCGGCGAGCTGCTGTCCGCCCCGGGGGCGCCGCCGCTGCTGGACGTTCGGCCGCTGCATCGTCCGCTGGTGAGCGACGGCGTGCTGCTGGTGCGCGTCGCGGGCCAGCTCTTCGCGCTGGACGCGCTGAGCCTGACGCCGCTGTGGACGACCCGCGAGCTGGAGGCCCGCGCCAGCGCGGAAATCCCGGAAGCGCAGCGGATGATCATCATGGGCGGGCATGATCGCGCAGGCATGCACGCGACCGGCCTGCCCGCCGCGCTGCAAGATCTGCTGGGATTCCCGCTGCGCCACGAAGTCTCCGCGGCGGGTGGCCGCGTCTTCACGATCGAGGCGCTTCCGCGCTCGGATGATCCGACCACGCCCCATCAGCGCCGCATGTTCGGCTTCGACGACGGCGGGGCGATTTATCCCAACCTGCTGGTGGCGCGCGATCTTCGCACCGGGGCGGTCATCTGGCAGACCGCCGGCGATACGACCGCCGCGCCGGACGGCGTTTCGTTCCAGTGCGCACCGGTCGCTTTGGGAGGGCGGCTCTATGTCGCGGCCCAGCGGCGGTCCGGCCTGGTCCTGCTGACGCTGGACGCCGCGCGCGGCGCCCTGCTGCACGAAATGCCGCTGATCGGTCCGCCGATGGATTTCCCCGCGTCGGGCGGCCGCTGCGCCATCCTTGCCGACGAAACGACGCTGTATGTCCTCACCGGCAATGGCGTGATTTGTGCCGTCGGCCGCGAGCAGCAGAATTGGAAGTGGGCGGCGGTCTACACGAGCACGATCAGCCGCAGGATCGCGAATCGCTGGTGGGATCCGGGCATGAGCGAGTCCGCGGACGAGGTCTTCGCCCCGCCGCTGCTTGTTGATGATCTGCTGGTCGTCAGGCCCGTCGACTGCGACGACTGGTTCGCGCTGGATCGCTTCAGCGGTCTGGAGCGCTGGCGTCGCGCGCTGCCGCCCCAGACGACGCTCATCGGCGTCGCGGCGGGGGGCGCGCTGCTGGCCAGCGGCCGGATTGTGAGCGTCGATCTGGCCGATGGGACCACGGAACGCTGGAGGTCCGTGCCGCTGGATGTCTGCGGCGCGCCGGCGGTCCACGCCGGCCGCGTCTATGTTCCCACCCGGACCGGGCTGGTCGTGCTCGACGCACGCACCGGCAAGGTGCTCGACGATCAGGTCGGCGCCGCGCTGGCTCCGCGCGACGACCCGGCGCATCTGCTCGCCTCCGTCGTCGCAACCGACGCGGCGCTGTTTTCCGTTACACCGGGCGGGATCACGAAGTTCCCCGATCCCCAGCGCACTCTGGCCGCGGCCGAGTTGCGGGCCGCCGCGCCGGATGACGGCGGCCGCGCGGCGCTGGCCCGCGCGCGGATCGAGTTTGCGTCGAACAAGCTGGAAGAGGCGCTGACCACCATCGAGGCCATTCGGCCGGGCGGCGCGTCGATTGCCGCCGGGCGCGATGCGGTGCTCGCGGATGTGCTGGTCGCGCTCGCCGGCCGCGCCGGCAGCCGCGAGGAACAACTCGGCTGGCTCAAGCGGGCGGCAGGCGTCCCCGGCGGGCCGGAACTGACGCTGCGGCTGGGGGTGCTCACCGGGCGAGCGCTGGAGGACGCGGGAAATCTGCCGGCGGCCGTCGAGCACTACGCGGCGATGCTTGCGGCGACCGCCGGGGCCACGCTGAACGTGCCCGACGATCGCGACCTGCGGCAGTCGGCGGGTCTGTTTGCGGTGACGCGCCTCGCGGCGTGCCTGGAGTCGCTGTCGCCCGAACAGGCCGGCACGCTGCGCGGACAGGTCATCGAATCCGCGATCAAGGCTCGAGATGCGAACGTACTGCTGCACGTCCGGCGGCTGGCCGCGTCGCCGGCGGACACCGCGCGGATTTCCGCGGCGCTGCTGTTGTGCGAGCTTCCGCCGCAGATCGCCGTGGCGTTCGCGGTCGGCGCCGACAGCGCCGGTCTTTCCGACGCCGATCGCCGCGAGTTCGGGTTGCAGCGGTGCGAAGCGCATCTGGGCGTCGGCGAACTCGCGGAGGCGGAGCGTGAGCTCGCGGCCTGGGTCGCGGCATACGGCGGCCAGCCGAGCGAAGCCGACAGCGCGCTGCGCGCCGCCCGCCGCCGGGCGGAGTATCTTCGCCGCGCGATCGACAAGTTCCCGACCGCGGCGCCGCCGCCGTTCGACGCGGAATTCATCCAGCAGTGGCGCGAGAACGACGTGGAGATGCTCTTCGACCCCGGCAATCCGCTCGCAGTCGCCGCGGAGTTTGTCGCGGTCCGCGAGCCTTCCGCCAATCGGGTCGCGTTGCTGCCGACGGTTGGCGGCGGGCGCACGCCGGTAATCACGGAGTTGAATCCTGACAACGCGTCGATCGTGCCCGATCGCGCGCTGATTCCGCCGAACATTCGCTGGCGGGAGGCGGAGGGCAACGAAGAACCGGAGGAGTCGCAGATCGGCTGGCCGATGCGGGTGTATGGGCGCCTGGCCGTTGTGCCGGCGGACAATCGGCTGTTCTGCATCGGCCTGTGGCCCAGGCGAACGGGCGACAAGGAACTGTGGACCTTCGCGATTCCGGATTGGAGCACCGATCCGGCCGCGTTTGCGGCGCAGAGCGCCGCCGGTCCCGAAGGTTTCTACCTGGCGCCGCGCGCCGGGCGGGTCGTCTGCCTCGAGTGGGCCGGTGGGCAGGTGCGCTGGCAGCGCGAGCTGCCCGGTCGCATGATCCAGAGTCTGCACGTCGGCGGCTCGCGGCTGTTCGTGCTGACTCGCGACCAGCAGTGGCTGGCGCTGGATGCCGTCGCCGGGCAATTGGCCGTGTTGCCGGCGTCGCCGGTCGGACCGGTGCTCGACCTGCACATCGTCGGTCGGACGCTGATCATGGTCGGCGAGTCGAAGATCGCCGGCGTCGACGTCGAAACGCTCGAAACCCGCTGGACTGACGATCCGGGCAAGTGCGACGCAATCCTCCCGGTCGTCGGTCGCGACTGGATCGCGTATCGGCCGCAGGGCGGAACGCACTGGCGGGTGCGGGCCGCGGCCGACGGCGCGATCGTCGCCGGCGGCGGTTTCGAAGAACCCGGAACACCCACCGCTTTGTATGCAGACGAGCAAGCTCTGTATGTCGCGGCACTGCGTCCGGGACGTGAGGGTGCGGACGCGGTAAACGTCATCTCCGCACTCGGCGTCGCCGGTGGTGCGGCGCTCTGGTCCGTACCGCTGCCGGGACAAACGTCGATCAATGCGACGCAGTTGGCGGCCCATGCGACGCTGATCCCGGTGCTCGCCGGGGGCGGCGGCGGCGCGCGTGACGGCGACGGGGCCAATCGGCTGGTCTTTGTGGACAAGCGGAGCGGCGTAGTCGGCGAGCCGCGGCCGCTCGCCAAGTTCAATCGTCGCGAGGGCCGCTGCGCGCCGCAGTTGTTCGCGACGCCGACGCGGTTGATCGTGCAGTTGAACGGGCAACTGGTCGGCTTCGGCCATGCCCGGGAAGGAGTCGCGCCGTGAGTCTGCTGGTCAGCGCGAAGCGCCGCTTGGGTGTGCGGGGCATCGTTCTTGCACTGCTGGGCGTCGCCGCACCGTGGGCGGTAGCGCAGCCGGCCGCGCCGCCGCCGGGCGGCGATGCGATCGAAACGGGCGTTCCGGCCGAGCATCCGCCCGCCATCACTCCGGCGGCCCGTGCGGCGATCGATCGCGGCCTGCGCTACCTGGCGTCGGTTCAGAACCGGGACGGAAGCTGGCGGACGCGCGGGGCTTCCGGTGCGTATCCGGTGGCGATGACCTCGCTCGCCGGGTTGGCGCTGCTGGCGGCGGGAAACACGCCGACGCAGGGACCGTACGCCCGCAACGTCAGCAGCGCGCTGACGTTTGTGCTCAAGAGCGCTCGCCGCGACGGTCTGATCGCGCAGCTCGACGAGGAAAGCCACTGCATGCACGGCCACGGCTTCGCCATGCTCTTCCTGGCGCAGTGCATGGGGGTCGAGGAAGATCCGAAGCGGCTGGCCCAGATCGGCCTGGCGCTGGAGCGGGCCGTCGAACTGACCGGTCGCAGCCAAAGCGCCAAGGGCGGCTGGCTCTACACGCCCGACTCGCAGGCCGACGAGGGCTCGGTCACCGTCACGCAGGTTCAGGGAATGCGCGCGGCGCGAAACGCCGGCGTCGCCGTGCCCAAGAGCGTCATCGACAAGGCGATGTCGTATCTCGACCTGTCGAGCAACGCCGACGGGGGGATTCGCTACCAGGCCGGCGACAACGGCCCGAGCCGCCCGGCGATCACGGCGGCGGCGGTGGTGTGCTGGTTCAACGCGGGCATCTATGACAGCGAGCGGGTGAAGAAGGCGCTGGCCTATGTAGAGGGCACGCTGTCGCCGCGCGACATCAACGCCTCCCGCTACTTTGGCCACTATTTCTACGCCCACCTGTACATGTCGCAGGCGATGTACCTGAGCGGCGATGAGAAGTGGAACGACTATTTCGCCGCGATGCGCGACGCGCTGCTCAGCAAACAGGCCGAGGACGGCTCGTGGGACGGCGATCACGTCGGCACGACCTATGGCACCGCTGTCGCGCTCATCATCTTGCAGTTACCGTATCAGCATCTGCCGATCGTGCAGCGCTAGGCTGCTTCGGCCGACCGCGGCCGCTCCTGAGAGAATCGGGGGTCGCGCGGCTCGTAACCGATGTTTCGCACTCGGAGTCTGCATCATGAGCGATACGCCGCGACCGCCCGAGCCGCCGCAGCCCGCACTTCCGCAATGGGATGACGTCGAGGCCATCGCGCGGCTGCAGCACGCCTACGCCGTCATTCGGCGCGAGCTGGGCCGCGTGATCGTCGGTCAGGACCACGTGATCGACCAGTTGCTGATCGGCCTTTTCGCCCGCGGGCATGTGATTCTGGAAGGCGTGCCGGGCCTGGCGAAGACGCTGATGATCAGCAGCCTGGCGCAGTGTCTGGGCCTGAAGTTCCACCGCATTCAGTTCACGCCCGACCTGATGCCGTCCGACATCACCGGCACGGAGGTCATTCAGGAGGACAAGCGCACCGGGCAGCGCTCGTTCCGCTTCCTGCAGGGGCCGATCTTCGCCAACGTGCTATTGGCCGACGAGGTCAACCGCACCCCGCCCAAGACGCAGGCCGCGCTGCTCGAAGCCATGCAGGAGTACCAGGTCACGGTGGGCGGCGTGAACCACCGCATCGAGGCGCCGTTCTTCGTGCTCGCCACGCAGAACCCGATCGAACAGGAAGGCACGTATCCGCTGCCCGAGGCGCAGCAAGATCGCTTCATGTTCAAGATCTTCGTCGATTACCCCACGTACGACGATGAGTACGCGATCGCCGAGCGCACCACGGGCGGGTCGCAGGCGGCGCTGCAGCCTGTGCTGAGTCGCGAGGAGATTCTCGTCCTGCAGGAAGTCGTCCGCCGCGTGCCGGCCAGCCCGGAGGTGATCCACCATGCCCTGGAGCTGGTGCGCCGCACGCGCCCGCTGCGCCCGGAGCACGCCGCGGCCCGCCCCGGCGAGCTCGGCCCGCAGCGCAACGGGCACGGCGCTTCGGAGTTGATCGGCCGCATGGTGACGTTCGGCGCCGGGCCGCGGGCCGTGCAGTTCCTGCTGGTCGGGGCCAAGGCCCGCGCGGCGATTCAGGGCCGCAAGCACGTGGCGATCGAAGACGTTCGCGCTCTGGCGCACCCCGTGCTGCGGCACCGCATCCTGGTCAACTACGCCGCGGAAGCCGAGGGGTTCGACTCCGATCGGCTGATCGATCACGTGCTCGACGGACTCGCGGCGCACAGCGCGCCCAGCGGCGTCGAGCCCGTACTCCGGCACTAACGGCGCTGCTGCATGCCCGCCTCCCGGCGTTATCTCGACCCGGCCACCGTAGCCCGCCTGCAGGGCTTGGATCTGCGCGCTCGCACCGTCACCGCCGGCATGATGACCGGCATGCACCGCAGCATGTATCGCGGATACAGCATCGAGTTCGCCGAACATCGCCAATACGTTCCGGGCGACGACATCCGCCACATGGACTGGCGCATCTTCGGCCGGGCCGATCGCCTCTACATCAAGCAGTACGAAGAAGAAACGAATCTCCGCTGCAACCTGCTGGTCGACGTCAGCCGGTCAATGGCCTATGGCAGCGGACCGCTGAGCAAGATGGAATACGCCTGCACGCTCGCGGCGTGCCTGGCCTATCTGCTCGAGGGCCAGCACGACGCCGCGGGCCTGCTGACGTTCGATGCCGAAGTGCGGGCCAAGCTCAGTTGCGGCACGGGCCGCGGCCACCTGAACGAGCTGCTCAAGCTGCTGGAGGGGTCGCAGCCGGACCGCACGACCGACGTCAAGATTCTGTTTCACCGGCTGGCCGAGGAGCTGCAGCACCGCTCGATGGTCGTGCTGATCTCCGACCTGCTCGCACCGACCGACGACGTCGTGTCGGGCCTGGAGCACATCTGCCACGCCGGCCACGAGCTGATCGTCCTGCACGTCATGGACGATCACGAGTGGCGCTTTCCGTTCGTCGAAAACGTCTACTTCGAGGGGCTTGAGGACGACGTACGGCTGCTGACCGATCCGCAATCGCTGCGAGACAGCTATCTTGCGGCGGTCGAGCGCTTCAGCACGCGCGTTCGCGGCGCCTGCCTGAAACACCGCGCCGACTACATCGCGGTCAGCACCGGCGACCCGCTCGACGTGGTGCTGTGGGGCTATCTGGATTGGCGCAGCCGCATGGCGGCCCGCGTGCGGAGGCGCTGATGTCGGCGACGATTCTGGCCTCGGCGCTGCTCGCCGCCGGCTTCGTCAACCCGCTGCTGCTGGGGGGGCTGGGGCTGGCGGCGCTACCGATCGTGATTCACCTGCTGTCGCGCCGGCAGTACCGCCGCATCGAATGGGGGGCGACGCGCTTTCTGCTCGAGGCGGAGAAAGAGAACCGCCGCCGGGTGCGCTTCGAGCAATGGCTGCTGCTGGCGCTGCGTTGCGCGGCGATGGCGCTGCTGGCGCTGCTGGTTTCGCGGCCGTTCGTGCAGCCCGGGGTGCTCGCGTCGCTGCTGGGGTCGCGCGGCGCCGTGCAGCGAATTCTGGTTCTGGACGACTCCGCCAGCCTCGACTACCGGGCCGGCGGCAGCAGCGACTTCGGCCGCGTCCGCGGCGCGGCACAGCGGCTGATCTCGTGGCTGCAGCAGGAAGCCCCGGGCGAGCCGCTCACGGTCTACCGTGCTTCCGCCCCGGCCGAACCCATCGTGCGCGACGCGGCACTGAGCGAGTCGGTCGTCCGCGACGTGCGCGCCAAACTGGAGCGACTCGCGCCCACCGCGACCCGCGCCCAGGGCGCGGCCGTCTTCGCGACCATCGCCGACGCGCTGGCCGCCACCGGCCGCGGCCGCCGCGCCGATGTGTACGTCATCTCCGACTTTCAGAAGACCGACTGGACGCCGGCGGGTGCGGCGGTGTTCGCGCCGCTGACCCGCATCGAGGGCGACGCGCTTCGCGTCATTCTGATCAGCGCGGCTTCGAGCGCCCGCGACAACTCGGCGATCTCCGAGGTGCGGTTCGAGCGCCCCCAGACCATGGCCGGCTTGCCCGCGGTTGTGCAGGCCCGCGTCGTGAACGGCACGACCCGAACGCTGAGCGGCCTGTCGCTGGCGATCGAACTCGACGGTGCGGTGCAGCCGGGCGCCCCGATCGAGCCGATCGGGCCGGGCGACGAGCGGCTGGTCGCGGCCGAAGTGACCTTTCCAGGCGAGGGCGACGCGGTGCTGACCGTGGCGTTGAGCTCCCCCGACGGCCTCGCCGCGGATGATCGCTACAGGCTGGCGGTCCGCGTCAAGCCCATCCTGCCGGTGCTGCTCGTGAACGGTCAGCCCGGTGCGGACGAGGCGGGCGACGAGGTGCGCCTGTTGCGCAGCGCGCTCGCGCCGCCGGGGCCGCTCTCGTCGGGGATTCGCGTCGACGTGATCGACGCCGACGAGCTCGAAGCGACGCCGCTCGAAAGCTACGACTGCGTGTTCGTCTGCAACCTGCCGCCGCCCAGCGAAGCCGCCGCCGACGCGCTGGCGCGCGGCGCGCGCCGCGGCGGCGGTCTGGTGCTGTTTCTGGGCGGCGAAGTGGGGCAGCCCGCGGACTACAACCGGCTCTTCTATCGCGACGGCGATGGCCTGCTGCCGCTGCCGCTCGATGCGCAGGTCAACGCACCGCCGCGCAGCGAGGGCGTCGCGCTGCTGCGGAGCCAGCCGCATCCGGTCACGGCGATGTTTCCGGGAGATGCGGACTCGCTGGCGGGCGCGGCCCGCTTTCGCAGCTACTTCCGCGTCCGCGAGGGCGCCGCCGGCGAACCCGCGCCGCCCGGCGGCGCGGCGCAGCGCCCGCCAGCCACCGTTTTGGCGCGGTTCGCGGACGGCGATCAGACCCCGGCGCTCGTCGAGCGGCCGTATGGTCGTGGGCGCGTTCTGCTTTTCGCGTCGAGCGCGGACCTGGAGTGGAACGACTGGGCCCGCGCGATCGACGGCAGCTACGTGGTGACCATGCTTGAGCTGGCGCAATATGCAGCGCGGCGCGATGCGGCCACCGGGGCGACGCTCGGTGGCGAGGCGCTCGCCCTGGCGCTGTGGCCGGACGAATACGACCTGAGCGTGCAGTTTCAGTCGCCGCGCTATCCGGATGATCCGGCGGTGCCGGGCGTCGTCACCCGCGTCTCGGACACCGGGGATGAGCCTACGACAGTGTCCGGGCCGCGGGCGGTTGAACTGGGCGTATATCGGGCGCGGCTGTCGCCTCGCGCGGGCGGCGTCGAAGAGCGCCCGCTGGCCGTCAATCTTGATCCGGCCGAGTCCAACCTGCAGGCCGCCGGCGAAGCAGAACTGCGGGCCGCGCTCGGCGGCCTGAACGTGGAGTACATCGGATCAGCCGAGGCGTTTCTCGCCGCGACCGAGGCGTCGCGCCGCGAGTTGTGGCCGACGCTTCTGCTGCTGGTCATCGCAATCCTCATGACCGAGCAGGCGCTGGCCTGGTGGTTCGGCACGCCCCGGCGGGCGCGCACGGCCCCGCTGGCCGGCATTCAGACGCTCCGACGGCCGGCATAGTCGACCACCTGTCAGCAAACTCCCCCGCGCCGACGCACGCACGCGGCCGCCAACGAAGATGACCGCGCGCCGCCGCGCTTGTTATGGATTATCCGGCGTGCTCGACGGATCGAACGCGTCGCTGCCCGCGCTCAGTTCGCGCGCGTCGCTGAACCCGTCGCCGTCCGTGTCCTGCCCGCCGGCGCCCGGTGAAGTCAGCGCCCCGAACAGACTGTTGATGAACTGGCTGCAGGTGGGGCCAGTCTGCGAGAAGACGATGCCGGCGGTCGAGGCGAGCGCCACGAACCGCGCCAGTGTTGAGCGTTTCACGGCTTGTCCTCCGAAAAGATGTGAAGGGGAACGATCCCGGCTCGGGAACGCTCCCGAGATCAAGAGTATCACCGCCGCACCCCGCGTACAACCCCGCGCAACCGGAAAGGCGGACGCGCCAGCCATCGCGGCCGTCCGGCCACGCCAGTGAGCGATTGTGAGTGCGGGGCGCGGTACCACATCGGCGAAGTGCGCAACCAGCAATGAGGCGGCCTCCGTGGCGTTAGCACGTACGGCGGGCAGAGACGCGGTGTGCCGCGCTCGGCGCCGCGCGCTGCTTATCCGGAGCCTCCTCATGGTTCGCAAGTTCCCGCTCGCCGTTGTGATCGCGATGGCGGCGTCGCTGCCCCGCCCTGCGGCCGCGCAGCCCTGCACCTACGACTTCTCGCCCGTGGACGATTACCTGAATCAACTGGTGACAGCCACGCCGCTGGACGGCTGCTCGCTGCTTGTGGAGAAGGACGGGGTCACCGTTCATCAGCAGTTCTACGGCGGATACACGCTCGACACCGTCGTACCGATCGCGTCTGCGACCAAGTGGGTGTCGGGGACCGTGGTGATGGCGCTGGTCGACGGCGGAGTCCTGACGCTTGACGACACGACCGGCCAGTGGCTCGGCTGGCAGGGCGAAAAGGGAGCAATCACGCTGCGGCAGCTCATGTCGCACACGTCCGGCATCACCCGCGAAGACGCCCCGTGCGTTTCGGATCGTTTCACGACGCTGGCCGCGTGCGTGGACGAAATCTACCAACTCCCGCTGATCGCCGCGCCCGGCGCCGAGTTCCACTACGGCGGAAACTCGATGCAGGTCGCCGGACGCATGTGCGAGGTAGCCGCCGGTCAGCCGTGGGCGGCGCTATACGAGCAATATGTGCGGGGACCGCTTCAGATGACGCGGGCGCAGTACGCCTCTTTGACCAACCCGCGCATCGGCGGCGGCATGAGCAGCGATCTGAACAGCTACGGTAATTTGCTGCGCATGTACGCCGCGTCGGGTACGTTCCAGGGCGCCACGGTCCTCAGCGCGGCGGCGGTCGAGACGGCGCTGCGCGATCAGACCGGCGACGCACAACTCGGCTACATCCCGCCGTGTCGCGTGCTGTTCGACGCGCCCGCGGCCTACGGCGTCGGCAACTGGGTGGACGCGCTCTCCGCCGGCGGGGCGTCGCTTCAGAACAGCAGCCCCGGTGCGTTTTCGTTTCATCCGTGGTATGACCGCTCCCGCGGCCTGATTGGGGTGTTGCTGGTCTATGTCGATCAGCAGAGCACCTATTTCTGCGACAACGCGGTGGTGCTGCGCGGCCTGATCGAGGCGGTCGTGGACGCCCGCACCCCCGGCGACGCGAATTGCGACGGGCGGGTCGATTTCTTCGACGTCGATCCGTGGCTGGCGGGCCTGTTCGAGCTCCCCGGCCGCTACCTGCAACTCGGGGGCACGGGAGACTGCTGGCAAAACCGCGTGTGCTGGGGCGACGCCAACGGCGACGGTGCGTTCGACAACTTCGACATCGATCCGTTCGTCGCGCTGCTCTTCGCCCAGCCGTAGCTTCCAACCGCGCCGCGCGGTCAAATGCGCCGTATGCTCGAAGCTCTGCTGGTCGCCGCGATCGTGCTGCTGCTGGTCAACGGGGCGCTGCTGGTGACGCTGCTGATGCGCCCCGCCGCCGTCGACTTCGCACCGCTCGCAGCGCGCTTCGACGCCGCCGAGCGGCTGATCGAGCGCGGCGAACGCGCTCAGCGCGAGGAAGCCACACTCGCCCGTGACGGAGTGGCGCGCGACCGCGAGGAGCAGGCCCGATCGTGGCGCGAACTGCGCGAGGAGACGGCGGCGGCGGCGCGGCAGCTTCGCGAAGAGACCGGCGGGGCGCTCAAGGCGTTTAACGACTCGGTCCTCGCCGGCATGACCGGCGCGGCGACCGTGCAGAAGGGTCAGCTCGATTCGCTCGCAGCCCAGGTGACGCGGCTGATCGAGGCCAACGACCGCCGTTTCGATGCGTTGCGGGTTGCGGTTGAGCAGAAGCTCCAGCAGATTCAGGACGACAGCGCCCGCAAGCTCGAAGAGATGCGCCGCACGGTGGATGAAAAGCTGCACGCCACGCTCGAAGCCCGCCTGGGCGCGTCGTTCGCGCTCGTCAGCGAGCGGCTCGAACTCGTCCACAAGGGCCTGGGCGAGATGCAGACCCTGGCCGCCGGAGTCGGCGATCTCAAGAAAGTCCTGACCAACGTCAAGACCCGCGGAACCTGGGGCGAGTATCAGTTAGAGGCATTGCTCGAACAGATTCTGTCGCCGGGGCAGTTCGCGCGAAACGTCGCGACGCGCGGCGGTCGCGAGCGCGTCGAATTCGCCATTCAGTTGCCGGGCCGCGACGAGCAGGGCGCCAGCCCGGTCTGGCTGCCGATCGACGCCAAGTTCCCCAAGGAAGACTACGAGCGGCTGGTCGACGCATCGGAACGGGGAGACGCGCCGGGCGTGGCGGACGCGGCCCAGCGACTGGAGCAGCGCGTGCTCGCCAGCGCCCGCGACATTCGCGAGAAGTACATCGATCCGCCCGCGACGACGGATTTCGCAATCCTCTATCTGCCGGTCGAGGGGCTGTACGCCGAGGTGCTGCGGCGCCCGGGGCTGGTCGATCAGTTGCAGCGCGAGCAACGCGTCACCATCGCGGGTCCGACGACGCTCGCCGCGCTGCTCAGCAGCCTGAGCATGGGTTTTCGCACGCTGGCCGTCGAGCGCCGTTCCAGCGAGGTGTGGGTGCTGCTCGGCGCGGTCAAGACCGAATTCGCCAAGTTCGGCGAGGCGCTGGAGAAGGTCCGCCGCAAACTGGCGGAAGCCGCCGGCGGGATCGACAGCGTCGGCGTCCGAACGCGGGCGATCGAACGGCGGCTGCGCGGCATCGAGACGTTGCCGGGCGTGCAGGCGTCGCCCGCGGCCGAAGAGTCGCTGTTTGAAGCGGTCGATGAACCGCCGGGCTGATGCCGGCGGGGGATCAGACCAGCGCCGGCTCGGGCTCGCGCGCCGCCCCGCGCTGCTCGCGGAGCGCCAGCTCCATGTCGGAATCGACCATCATGCGCACCAGTTCAGCGAAGCGCACCTGCGGCTGCCAGCCGAGCGCCCGGCGGGCCTTGGAAGCGTCGGCGAGCAGGAAGTCGACCTCGCTGGGGCGGTAGTAGCGCGGATCGATTCGCACGTACTGTCGGTAATCCAGGCCCAGATGTCCGAATGCGGCTTCGCACAGCTCGCGCACCGTGTGCGCCTCGCCCGTGCCGATGACGAAGTCGTCGGCGCGGGACTGCCGCATCATCATGACCATCGCGCGGACGTAGTCTCCGGCGTAGCCCCAGTCGCGCGCGGCCTCCAGATTGCCGAGATACAACGCGTCCTGCATTCCCAGCTTCACACGGCAGGCCGCACGGGTGACCTTCCGCGTGACGAACGTCTCGCCGCGGCGGGGCGACTCGTGATTGAACAGAATGCCGCTTACCGCATAGAGACCGTACGCGTCGCGGTAGTTCTGAACCGCGTAGTGGGCGAAGACCTTTGAGACCGCGTATGGGCTGCGCGGGTTGAACGGCGTGGTTTCATTGATCGGCCCGCGGACCGCGTTTCCGAACATCTCGCTGCTGGAAGCCTGGTAGAAGCGGATTCGCGGATTCACGTCGCGGATGGCCTCCAGCAGCCGCAGCGCCCCGAGCGCGTCCACGTCCGCGGTGAACTCCGGCTGGTCGAAGCTGACCCGAACGTGCGACTGCGCCGCCAGGTTGTAGAGTTCGTCCGGCTCCACGTCGCCGATGATCCGCCGGAGGCTGGTGCCGTCGCACAAGTCGCCGAAGTGCAGGCGAATCGCGGCGTCGCGGTCGTGGCGGTCGGCGTAGAGATGGTCGATCCGGGCCGTGTGAAACGAGCTGCTCCGACGGACGATGCCGTGAACCTCGTAACC
This sequence comes from uncultured Planctomycetales bacterium, assembly GCA_964631045.1. Taxonomy (GTDB): domain Bacteria; phylum Planctomycetota; class Phycisphaerae; order UBA1845; family Fen-1342; genus CAZVWB01. The sequence goes on along the minus strand of CAZVWB010000010.1, from coordinate 122,300 downwards.
CTGTTCGACGAGCAGCTCGGCCAGGTAAGAGCCGTCCTGTCCGGTGATTCCGGTGATGAGCGCGATGGGCATGTGCGTTGCTCCGCTTGCGGCGGCCGGCTGTCGGCCTCTTTGAGCTATCGGAGCATTCCGCAGTGCATCTCAACGTCGCGCGAGCAGGGGGTTGCAAGCCTGGGCGCGCACCGCCGGCACGCGGGGGAGAAGCAGATCGCCGTTGTCAGCAGGGGGACGCCCCGAGTCGGGCAGAAGGCCGGGAACAGGGGACCGTCGCGGGCGACGGCCCCCCTGCTCCGTACGCTCTCCTTCTCCTCCGGAGACACCGACTTCTCGAAGAGCGTGGGCCGACTGAGACTCGCGATGTCGAACGATCAGCACCATCCCAGACGCTGATCCTGGCGATCGGATGCACGTGCCAGCGAAAGTTGAGTTGAGCGAAAGTGAAGCTGCGCCAACCAACCAGGGAAAGCATAATACGAGAAGATGGGAAAAGCAACCGCGCCCGAGACGTTTTTCACATCGCGAGCCGCGGTGTTTCCAGGCGGCGGCGTGGAACGTGCGCTAGCGACTTTGCTGTCGAAAATCCGCGACAGCGAGCGGCGAAGCGGCGACCAGGGGGTCGCAGGGACGCGCCGTGCTCATCCGGGTACCATCTGACTATCCACACGGCCAGGCGGTCTGCCCGCGGGCGTGCCGGGCCCGATCGCCCGCCGCGCCGCGACCGCGCCGGAGCGAGCGATGTCCACGAAACCCGATCACTACATCGCCATCGCGATTGTCCGTCGCAGCGACCGTTGGCTCGTCGCGCGCCGACCGGCCGGCGTGCATCTCGGCGGAGCGTGGGAGTTTCCCGGCGGCAAATGCGAGCCGGGGGAGACGGCGACGCAGGCCGCGATTCGGGAACTGTGGGAGGAGTGCCGCGTTGAAGCCGCCGCCGAGCGTGAACTGCCCCAGATTCGGCACGAGTACCCCGATCGGACCGTGCACCTGACCCCCGTGCTGTGCCGTTGGCGAAGCGGCGAAGGCGCCGCGCTGGGCAACGAGGAGTGCCGCTGGGTGCGCAGCGATGACCTGGCCGCGCTCGGGATGCCCGCCGCGAACCTGAAGATTCTGGAAGAGATCAACTCATCCGCGGCCGGGCCGTAGCCCCCGAATTCGCCCGTCGTTTCTGTTGCACCCCAGCGTCGCGCCCGTGCCCGCGTGCGTCACAGAAAGCGCGTGTCCGACGGGCTGGGCGGCGGGCGGTCGCCGGCGTCGAATGTGACCGGCGGCGGCATTTCTCCCGAAACCGGCAGAAATTGCGCGGCGATGGCCGCGGCTTCCTGCCGCCCGAGATTCAGCGGCTCCTGCGGCCGAAACGCCGAATCGGTGGCGGGCCGCGCGTCGGGCGAAATGCGCGGAACCCGCGGTTGCGGCGGCGTCTCGCGGGCCAGGTGCACCGTCTGCTCGGGCAGGGCCAGGGCGACGCCCAGGCGCTCGGCCAGCCGCATCAGGTCGACCAGCAGGCGGTGCTTCTCGCGCAGCTCCGTGCCCCAGTCGGGCACGCGGAAGAAGCACAGCAGCGTGATCTCGATGCTCGCGGGGCCGAGGTCCGTTACATAGACATGGTAGTCTTCCTTGCGAGTATAGGGATGTCGGCGAATCAGCTCGCGGGCCCCCTCGCACAGCGCCTCGATGCTCTCGGCCCGCGTGTCGTAGCTGAGCCGAATCATGCAACGCAGCCGTCGATACTGCCGCCGCCCGAGATTATCGACGTTGGCGTTGATCAGGTTGGCGTTGGGCACCGTCACTTCGGAGTCCTGAAACGTGCGGATGCGCGTGCTGCGCAGCCCGACCGACTGCACCGCGCCTTCGACGTCGCCGACGCGAATCCAGTCGCCCACCTGAAACGGCCGGTCGATCACCACGGTCACGGATCCCAGGAAGTTCTTGAGCGTGTCCTGCGCCGCGAGCGCGAACGCCAGACCGCCGATGCCCAGTCCGGCGAAGAGCGTGGTGATCGACTGCTCCTGAATGCCCAGGGCCTGCAGCAGCACCGCCACGCCCACCGCCAGCAGGATGATCTTCAGCGTCTTGCGCAGCAGGGGCACCAGCACGTCATCGACTTTGGTGAGCGTCTTCTCCGCCATCACCCCCGCGTAAAGGCTGAGCAGGTCCATGAGCCGATACGCGGCCCACACGCCGGCGACGATGATGATCAGCTTCAGCGGCGGCCAGAGCACCGCGATGGTGCGCGCGTCGAGATCCAGCAGGTTCAATCCGCCCCACCAGATCACCCCCAGCACCAGCACGCCGAAGGGCCGCACGAACTTGGCCATCGACTCGCGCGAGAGCCGGATGCGGTCGCGCGACAGCCACCAGCGCGTAACGCGGCGCAGGAGCGCCAAAGCGGCGCGATTCGCCAGCACGCCGACCAGCGCCACGAGCGGAATGCCGATCCACTGCCAGGTCTCCGCGCCGATGTAACGCTGCTTGAGGCTCGGCGGAATGCGCTCGCGCACCCATAGCGACGGATCGGACCAGAAGCTGCGGCGCGGCGTGTCGATCGGCGCCTGCGCCTCCATCGCTTCGAACAGCGCCTCGATCGACGCCACCGTCGTCGCGGTGAACAGCCACTGCCCCTTGCGGTCGCCGTCTTCGCGCCGCGCGATCTCGATCCGCCCGCGCTCGTGGATGAAAAACGTGTACGGCGGCCCGTCCGCCCGGTCGGGGATGTCCTGTTCGATGACGACCTTGTTGACCCGGTCCATCACCTCCTGCAAGCGGTTCGCCAGCCGTCGCCCGGTTTGCTCGCGCGTCGCCGCCGGCAGGCCGCTCAGATCGAGGCAGCGCGCCGCCGCCGCCGAGTCTCCGGCCGCGATCGCCGCCCGATAGGTGACCATCGTCGCCCGCGCGGAGCGATAGGCCGGCGGAGCGTCCGATGGCGCCGGCGTCTCGACCGGCTGCGTCGTCGCGGCTTTGAAGAGCGACTGGCGGATCGCCGGAATCGCCGCGACGCTGTCGGCCGTCACGCGCCAGCGGCCATCCGCGTCCTGCGCGAGCGCGATGCCGGGCGGCTCGAGGCCCGGCAGCGCGAAGGGCGCGCCGCTGGGTGCGTCCGGCACGTCCTCGGTTCGCAGACCCTCGCGGCGAAACACCTGGTCGATGATCTCGCCGAGTTGCTGCGCCAGCAGCGGCCCCTGCGTGGTGCGGGCTTCGGCCGGGACGGTCGTCAGATCGAGACACCCCACGGCGTCGACGATCCGCGCGGGTTTGGTCTTCGCCTCGTTGAGCGCCAGCAGAAACGTCGTCAAAGTGGCCCGCGGCGAGCGCTGCGGATCGTCGGCGGCGACGGGGCGGGTCGTCGATTCAGGTTGAGGCGGCGGCGCGACATCGGGCGTGGCCAGCGCCTGCCACGGCGGCGGACGCAGCGGCGCCGAGGCCGGCTGGCTCGCCGCGGGTGCGGGCGGCGCCGTCTGCGCGCTGACCGCCGCTCCGCCGCACGCTGCAATGGCAATTGCGACCGATGCGAGCGCGGCCCACGGTCCGCAAGCGTGCTTTTTCGCGCGAACACGTTTCATAGCGCACCGAACTATATCGCCAAGGCGCAGCACATGCCGACGCTCGACTGCACCGATCTGATAATCGCTGGCGGGTGCGGCGGGCGGCGCGTGAGCGAGTTTTCTTTGCCGCGCGTGGAATCTCCGCTGCGCGCCGTGCCTACAATCCTGCGGTTGCCGCTGCACGAGGCAGGGACGAGTTCCCTGGGGAGGGAATGAATGCTGACACATTCGATCGCCGCGCCGAATTCGCGCCGCTCCCGTGTGAGACTGGCCTTGTCGGCGACCTGCGCCGCCGTGGCGCTCCTGTCGGCGGCGGGCTGCACGGGTACGCTGCTCGATCCGATTCCAGCCGTGCTGGCGCCGGGCGAATATTGGGTGGAGGCACGGGCGGACGAACTGGCCGCCTTTGCTCTGCCGCGCGCCCGCGGAGTGTCCGGCGAGTGGACCACCGCCGGCCCGCGCGACGACTGGTTCGTCGGCGACGGCGTGTATCTCTTCACGCCCGAGGACGGCTGGCGCAAGATCGCCGTCGATGATGCGCTATCGCTGGACGGCGTTTTGCAGACGTACGACGTTCGCCCGTAGTCCGGCGCTGGACAAGCGCGCTGCGCCCGACATACACTTCCGATAGTCCGGGGGGACAGCCCCCGGATTCTCCACGTCGGTGAAGTCTCAGCACGCCGGTTCATGCCGGCAGGGAGGACGTCATGGCATACGCCGTGATCACCGGCGCATTTCACATTTTCTACCCGGACAAGCCGCGGAACGGACCGGAGCCGGACGGCGACACGCTGCGCTTCGAGCCGGACACGCGCAGCCTGGTCGAGGGCCTCTCCGGGCGCAGCGCGAGTTTCAACGGCCGCGGCAACGTCGCGATCCGCTTTGAGGGCATCGACACGCTGGAAACGCACTTTCAGGAGATGCACCAGCATCCGGCGCTGGCCTACGCCGCCCGCGACTTTCTGCTGGCGCAGATGGGCTTCGGGGCGGTGACGTTCTGGCCCGACCTGCCCGATCGGGTGCAGGCGGTGCAGAACAACCCGGTCCGCGGCACGATCCTGGCCCGCGCGGTCGAGTCCAACGGCCGCGTCGTCGCATTTGTCTATCGCGGCACGCCGCCCGACCTGCAGGATGGCCAGGAGGTGTTCGTCGATCCGGAATTGCTCGACCAGAGCATGAACGCGCGGCTGATGGCCGCGGGGCACGCCTATCCCGGCTACTACACGTCGCTGCCGCAGTCGCTCGCGGCGCGGCTCACGGAGCACGCGACCGCGGCCTGGGAGGCGGGCAGCGGAGTGTGGGCCGCCGACACGGCCAACGTCGACTCGCCGGCGACGATCGCCAGTCTCGCGCAGCTCCAGACCCTGGCGATCTGGCCGAAGCTGTTTCGCCGGCTCGCGAGCTACTTCTCCGCGGGTCATGAGGGGCTCGGCGGTTTCCTCACCTGGCTGCGAGCCGATCCGGTGCATCGCGACGACACGCTGATTACGCCCGACGACCCCGATGCAAACATGCACGACATCGTGGAGATCAACGGCAACAGCATCCGCATGAGGTACTGGCCCGAGGAAGTGGTCGTTCGTCCGGACCCCTGATGCGCGACTGTCGCAGGCCACAAAAAGAGCCGCGGCTCGGGACGAACCCGAGCCGCGGCTTTTTCTATCTTCCGACTTCGCGATCCGAGCGGCTACGAACGCCGGCGGCGCATCGACTTGAGGCCGCCGATGCCCAGCAGCGTCAGACCCAGCGGGGCGAAGCCCAGCGGGCCGCAACCGTTGCCGCACGCGGCGATCTCGGGTGCGAGCGGGTTGTCGGGCGTGGGCTGATCCTGACCGGACGAGCCATCGCTGGCCGGGTTGACCTGCACGTCAACCGTGGCCGCGCCGGTCGCACCGGCTGAATCCGCAACGACCAGCACGATCGAGTAGCGCCGCGGCTGCGTGTACGTGTGCGAGACGATCAGGCCGGTGGCCTGCGGCGAACCATCGCCGAAGTCCCACGCCGCCGAGACCGCACCGCCCTCGGGGTCGGTCGAAGACGAAGCGTCGAACGTGACGGTCAGAGGCGCCGCGCCCTGCGTCGTGCTCGACACGATGCGCGCCACCGGGGCCTGATTTCCGCCGCCCGTGCCGCCGGTCACCACGATGGTCTGCGTGGCCGAGTCGGTCTGGCCGCTGGCGTCGGTGACGAACAGCGTCACGTTGAACGAACCCTGCCGCGTGAACGAGTGCTCCACTTCGCTGACGCCGCGCACGAGGGCCGAGCCATCGCCGAAGTTCCAGGCGAATTCGAGCTGCGAACCTTCGGGATCGCGCGAGTCCTGTCCGTTGAAGCGAACCTTCAGCGGAGCCGGACCGAAGCGAACATCCGCGTCGAAGTTGGCCACCGGCGGCTGATCGGCCGGCGGACCGGACACGCGAATCTCGATAATCGTCGCGGCCGACTTGTTGTACGGCCGGTTCGTGACCGTCAGCCGCGCCCGGTAGATGCCGGCGCGGTCATAAACGTGCTCGGCCACCGGCGCACCGGACGGCAAAGTCGCCGCCGGCGAGCCGTCGCCGAAGTCGATTACGTAATCGAGCCCCTGCGTGCCCGAGTTCGGATCGGTCGTCGTCGAGGCGTCGAACCGCACGCGCAGCGGCTGCTGACCGGTGGTCGGCACGACGTTCACGCGAACCGTCGGCGGGGCCGGGTCGTTGACCTGGATCGAAATCTGATCCTGCGTCGACAGCCCGAAGGAGTTCGTCACGGTCAGCGTCGCGATGTAGGGCTGCTGCCGCGGCGTCGTGTACGTGTGCGGCACCGGCTCGTCGAGCTGGTCGGTCGTGAAGATCGGCGAACCGTCGCCGAAGTTCCACGAGAACGTCATCGTCGCGCCGCCCGGGTCGTTCGACTGATTGTGGCGGAACACGACCGAATGCGGCGCCAGGCCGGCCGGGTTGCCGGATTCGAGCGTCGCGACGGCCTCCGGCGGAACCGGGGTGACGACTTCGCCGTCGTTGATGAGAACCGCCGCGCTGTGCTCCGTCAGGCCGGTCGTCAGGAACGAGAACTGATCGCCCACGCCGTAGGGAATCGCACCGCCGAAGATCGTGAACGCCAGCGCGTTCCGCGGCGTGTTGTCGGCGCCGATGATCGTGTCGGTCGTGTACGGCAGGCCGGTGGTGGCCTGGGTGGTCTGCTGTCCGGAGCTCGATCCGCGGACGCTCCAGGTCTCGGAGCCGGGCGTCGCGTTGACGCACGTGACGGTCCAGACTTCGAGCTTGGAGATGGCCGGGTCGATCGCGTTGACGTTCAGGTTGCCCGTGCCGCGGTTGTTGATGTTGGCGCGCGGCAGCGACCAACTGTTCTCGCGATTGCCGTCCGCGCCGAAGCCCGGATTGAGCTTGGCGAAGAAGGTGTACGTGCCATCGGGCAGGAAGCTGACATTCGCGGAGAATGAAGCATCGACTTCGCCCGGCGTCTTGGTCGTCGCGCCCATCGGGATGGCGCCGTCATAGCTGAGCGGCTGCCCGACCTGATTCTGGAACGCGAAGAACTCGATGGTCGTGCCGCCGAACTGGTCATATGCGAAGTAGCGGAGCTGGTAGATGCCGTTCACCGAGACGCCGCCCGGCGGCTGCACCCAGGTGAAGATCGGCAACTCGCGCGGCGTCCAGCGGAAGGTGACCAGCGACGAATTCGCCTGCGTCACGATGTTGATGATGTCCAGACCGCTGCCCTGGCCGCTGTACCAGCGGTTGTTCGGGTCGCTGTTGCGGTCCCAGCGCACCGTGCCCGTCGCGCCCGGCCACACGTCGCCGGCGTCGCCGCCGTTCTGGCCGGATTCGAGCTGCTGCAAGCCGTCGGCCTGCACGAGCGCGTAGGTGAAGTGGCTCTCCAGCCGCTGCTGCAACGGCAGACCCTCGGGGTTCGCCGTGCGGTCGACGTGCATGATCACCACGCCCTCGCCCGGCTGAAAGCGATCGAAGGACAGGCGCGAGAAACCGCCGCCCGGCAGCCGCACGCCCGGCGAGTTGCGCCACAGCCAGAACTCTTCACCCGGGAAGAGCGGATTGCGGTAGACGAAGACACTGCGGAAGCGGTCGAACTCCCAGGTCTTGAACTCGACGGTGGTCGTGCCGGCGGGCGCGAGCACCTGGGTGATGTCGACCGGCGTCATCCAGCCGGAGTCGACCTTGAGAATCGGCACGGGGTGCACCAGACCGCCGCCGGCCATGACGCACCAGCGGGCGATCGGGTTGTTGATGATGCGGCCGGTGAAGTTGGTGCGGTACACGTCGTAGTCATACAGATCGGGGTAGCCTTCCCAACTGTGACCGTACTCGTGTGCCGCGAAGGGGGTGTGGAACGCGCCCACGTCGAACGAGTCGCCTTCGCCGGCGCCGTCGTTCAGGCCGATGCCCAGGCCATTGAAGAAGTTGATCGGGATGAATCGCTCACGCCCGAAGCCGGACGGGTCGATCTGGTCGCGCGTGCGGATGCCGTAGTCGAAGCTCGGCGCCGGCAACGCGAACATGCCGATCGCAGTCGTTTCCGGGCACAGGATCAGGCCGGAGATCACGTTGCCAAAGAGGCCGGGCGGGCGGCCGGGCGCATCCGGACCGCCGAGGAAATCGTCCCAGTCCACGGCTTCGTCGACGGCCTCAACCATGTCTTCGAGCAACCGCATGCGGTTCCAGGGATACTCGCTGGTGGGGCCGCCGTTCGGCGGGGTGCCCGGAACCGGGTCAACGCCGTAGTTGTCGTAGACGACCTGCTTGGGGATGCCGAACACGCCGCGATCGCCGACGGTTTCGCCGCAGTCGACCAGGCCGTCGAGATTGACGTCGCGGTGATACTGGATGAACTCGGGAATGCCATCGCCGTCGAAGTCGATTTGCAGATCGGCGAGGCTGCGGCCGTCCGTGCGCCACGTCAGATATTCGGTTGTCAACACGTTGCCGGCGTCGAAGCCGCCGTCGCCGTGAACGTTGAACGCGAGCGGTCCCGCGGCTGTGATCAGACCATCGGTCGAAGGAGCGGCCACATCCTCGCCCCACGTTTCATTCAGGGCCGGACCGGTGACCTCGCCGAAGTCCTGGTCGCCGGCGGCATGGTAGATCGAGGAGGGCAAGTCATCGAATTCGATGAACCCGTCGTAGAGGCCGTCGCGGCCGTCCGACGTGTTTGGCATCACCGTGCCGTCGGTCCGGACGTAGCGATTCCCGTCAAAGCGCAGGCCGCTGTTGAACGGGCCGCCGCCATTGGGCACAAAGTCGGGGAAAATCTCCTCGGCGTCAGCCGCCCGTCGCGGGCGGGGTTGCGCGGGGTCGAACTTTCGCAGATAAGGAATATCGACCGACCACGTCGGTGCTTCCGTTCCGTAGCGGTCAGACCAGAACTCGCCAAGCCAGTCCGGTTCAAGCGTGCTCTTGCTGGCGCGGAAAGTCTGGTGTCCCGCTTCGGCAGGGGATTGGAGCAGCGGGAGGACTTCTTGCAGCTTGTTGGTGTTATTGACGCTGTTGACGTTGTCCCATCCGTCCGGCGCGTTGTAGCGGCCGTTGCCGGTCCGGTCGATGAGCGTCTGCGGATCGCCGGGGAAGTTGTCGATGATGTACTGCTCGCCGGCCGGGTTGTCCATCCGGGACCAGTTGTGGGCGAAGGGGTTCCAGCGCCGCATGTAGTCTTCGAACGGCTCCGGGAAATCGAAGACGCCGTTCTGCTGCTCGTCAAAATAGAGCGTCTGCTGTTGGTTGTTCGCCTCGGGGTCGAACAGGCCGACCATGAACTCCCAGAAACTGGCCGGCTGGTTCTGAGCCTGTCCGCGAACTTCGGCGACCACCGGAGCCGCCGTCACCGTCGTCTGCCCTTGCTGGACGAATCCCGCCCACGCCTCGGTGGAGCCCCAGTCGCCACGCCAGAGGGTCACTACGAAGTCGCCGCCATTCGCCGCCGAGCGGGGGAAAACCACCGCTCCCGCGGCGGCACCCGGCCGGAAGTACTGCGGCCACGGCGGAACCCATGGACGTTCAAGCCCGTCGACGTTCCACTGACCGTCGCGGTTGCTGTCGAACCACTCGGTCTCGTTGCCCCAACTCACGAACAGCGGCGGCGGCGGATCCTGCTGCCCCTCCGGCGGATAAGCGATGTTCGCAGCGAGAAGTTGCTGCCAGCTCGCGGCGTTGTAACGGCGCTGTTCTTCGGGCGTTCCCGGGGGGTCCACGTCGATAAAGCCGTTGCCGTTCTTGTCGATGCCCCACTCCCACACGCCGGCCTGATAGACCCGGTCATTGTTCAGATCAACGAACCGCTCGCCGGGCGACCAGACCGGAAATCCGAGCGAATCGAGCTGCAAATTTCCAAGTATGAAGCCTTCCCAGTCGAGCGGTCCCACGTTTCCGTAGAAGAGGTTGGCGCCCTGACCATCAGGGTCGTAGAGGAATTTCGGCAGTACGATGTCGAATCCCTCACCAACACCAAACTCATAGCTGTTTCCGCCCTGAAGCTCGATGTGCGGAATACGGCCCTGCCCCTGGAACGACGTGTTGCCGTCAAATCCCGCGCCGGGCCGGCTGGGCCAAGGCATGCTCGACCAGCCGTATACGTTGCCGCTAACCGTCACGTCGCCGTAGGAGACTTCCTCCCACCACTCAGCGTGCGAGTCGACCCGCGGCTCGCCCGGGAGCAGGCCGTTCTTGTCGACGTCGAAATACGCGTCGTAGACCTCCGCGCGGTTGGGCAGCGCCGCTCCCCCGGTGCGCTCCTTGGGCAGGTCCGCCAGCAACACGACGAACTTACGGGCCTCGCCATTGGCCGAGGTCGCCATCCACGCCGCCGGCACGATGGCCAGGAACGAGACGACGGGCAGCCAACCGAAAAGGCTTCGAGACTGGGGTGTCATTTGCGTGCGAACCTCCAGGAGTTACGCGGGCCTCGCGTCCAAGTTGCTTGCTAACGGCGCGTCCGATTCGAACTGCCCGGTCGGAGTGTGAACACAGTTCGACGGAGAAGCGGGGGCAAGTAACCCCAGCCAGCCGCCTCTCACCGCTGCAATCATAGATAGCCGGATCAAGGGTTGTCGCGCACCGCGCGGCACACCGACCCGCCGACGCATCATAGCACAGCTTTCGCCGAACTTTAAACCCCAAAACCGCGCCGCGACACCCGGTTTTCGCAACCCGCAGGCGGCGACCCGATAATCGCTAAGCTCATGATGCAATTGCACTTGAGAGCGTTTCGCTATCGGGCGTGGCGCGGCACCGCTTCGCGCCGCGCCGCGGACCGAAGCCGCTCCGCGCGGCGGGCGAGCAATCGGCCAGATCGCGCCTGACGACTTCGACACTAGGGAACCCGTTGCAACGGCTCGAGCGTCAACACGCCGCGATTATCAGACACGGATAGCGCGCGGATGCGAAAGCGGCGCTTGCCGTTCGGCCACGTCAGGATGTTCGGAGCGCGCCAGCCGCTGGCGGTGCGTTCGATTTCGCCGGAGCGCGCCGCGCCGGCCGGACCGAGGGCCCGTTCGACGAGGGCGGACGGCACGGGGAGCATGCCCATTCCAATTCGCCCGATCGCGATTTGGATGTGGTCGCTATCCGGCTCGACCCGAACCGTCGCCCAGAGGATCGTGCCGAACCCGCTGCCAAGTGCGACGCGGCTGGCCACGCGGATTTCGCCGCTCGGCAGAAACGAGACGTGCAGGCCACTGAACTGGTCCAGCGCCGAAAGATCGGCCTCGATCCAGTCTTCGGGCGAAAGCTCGTGTCGCGCGGCGATCCAGCGGTTGATCTGGTCCGCAGTCAGCGTGATCTCAATCGACCGCGGAGCCTGAAGCGCTTGTCCGATCGACTCCACCAGGCCGACCAGGGCGCGCTTGTCGTCGGCGAGTCGGACGTAGTCGACCGCCGCGAGGCTGTACCAGCGCGGCTGGCACACCAGCGCGCCCCCGCCCAACACTAATCCGCACGGAACAGCCCCCAGGAAGGCCAGAAGCAGCCAGCGCCGCCAGCGGCGACGGGGAGGGGCTTGCTCCTCAGGACTTGCGGCGCGGGGCTTCAGCAGAGGTTCCTTCCGGCCGGCGGCCCGCAGGAGATCCGACGGACGCGAGATACGCTCCGCCGAAGGCTGATTCTGAGGGTCACTTTTTCTTCGGCGGCGGGCCGCTCGGCGGCTTGACCGGCGACGCAGGCTTGGCCGGCGACGGGCCGGCCGCAGGCTTCGCCGCCGGGGCCGGCGGCGAAGCGGATTTTGGCACGGGCTTGGGCGCCGGGCGCGGCGGAACATCGTCGTCGTCGTCGTCATCCATGAGCTGGGTGAGCGGGTCGTCGAGGTCGAAGTCGTCTTCGCCGAGGTCGAAGAGATCGTCCTCGTCCAGTTCTTCGGGCGCCGGCCCCTTCTTCGCACCGGCGGCCGCGGCGGCGGGCGCGACGTCTCCCGGAGAGGCGGCGGGCGGCTTCCCGTCGATCTGCACGAGAAAAACAATCGGGCCGATCCGCAGCTTGTCTCCGGCGGCGAGGGCGGACTCGGCCACGCGCTTGCCGTTCACGTAAGTGCCGTTGGAGCTGCCGAGATCCTTGACGCTGAGGCCGGTGGACGACACGCGGACCTCGCAGTGCTGTCGCGATACGTCGCGCGTCGGAACGCGCAGGGTGCACTCCGGCCGGCGGCCGATGATGGTGCTCTCCGCGTTCAGGTCGAATTCGCGGCGCTGCGCCCCTCTGAACATGATCAGCTTCACCTTCATCCGGCGACTCCCAGAATTCCTGAACCGACTGCGCGGGCGATTGCGCGACCTCGCCGATCCCGCGTTGAGTTGCGCTGGTATCCTGTATTGAAGCGAAGCGAGACGCTCTATGCTAGGGGCCGGCCCCCGGAAGATGGAATGAATCGATCGATTCCCGCGCTCTACGTCCACGTGCCGTACTGCCAGACCATCTGCGGTTATTGCGACTTCTACTCGGAAGTGTACGACCGCGCAGCCGTGGGCGGATTGGTCGACGCGCTGCTGCGGGAATTGGACGGCCTCGCGCGGCGCTACTCGCTGGCGCTTCAAACGATTTTCGTCGGCGGCGGCACTCCGACCACGTTGCCGCCGGAGCTTCTCGGCCGGCTGCTGCGGGCGCTCGCAGCCCATGCGGTTTCGGGGGTGGAGTTCACCGTCGAGGCGAATCCGGCCACCGTGACGGACGAGAAAGCGGCCGCGCTGGTCGCGGCCGGCGTGAATCGGGTGTCGATCGGGGCGCAGTCCTTCGATCCCGGCGCGCTGCGCGTGCTGGATCGCATTCACCATCCGCCGCAGGTGGCGGAAACGCTGCAACTCTGCCGCCGCGCTGGCCTGAGCAATCTGAATCTCGACCTGATCTTCGGCGTGCCGGGGCAGTCGCTGGCGGGGTGGTGCGAGAGTTTGCAGACGGCGATCGCGCTGGGGCCGACGCACCTGTCTTGCTACGGACTGACGTACGAACGCGGCACGCCGCTGTTTGACCGCTTGCAGCGCGGCGACGTGCGACGGATCGAGAGCGAACTGGAAGCGGCGATGTTCGAGGCGACGATCGACACGCTCGCGGCGGCCGGGTTCGAGCACTACGAGATCAGCAACTATGCGCGGCCCGGCGCGGCATGCCGCCACAATCTGGTTTACTGGCGCAACGAGCCGTGCCTCGGGATCGGCCCTTCCGCCGCGGGGTTCGACGGCAAGGTGCGATACCGCAACATTCCGGATACGGCGGCGTATGTTCGCGCGATTCAGAGCGATCGGCCCGCGGCGGCGGAACGCGAGGAACTGACGGCGGATCAGCGGGCGCGGGAGACGGCGATGCTGGGACTGCGCCTGCGGACGGGGCTCGACGCGGCGACGTTCTGCGAGCGCTTCGGACGCGACCCGCGGGCCTATTTCGCGGAGGCCGTGGAGCGCTTCGCCGGCCTGGGCCTGCTGGAAGCGGACGATCGCGGCGTGCGCCTGACGCGCGCGGGGCTGCTCGTGGCGGACAGCGTGATCGCGGAGTTCTTATAGCGACTCGGCCGCGACGCGGGCCGTAGACAAAGCGCGTGAGTTGAATACAATCACCCACTGGCGATTCGTCGCGATTGCGGGGTGAGTCGCCGGAACTGCCTCGGTAGCTCAGTTGGTAGAGCAGCTGACTCTTAATCAGCGGGTCCTAGGTTCGAGCCCTAGCCGAGGCATTCGCATTCCACCGCACCGGTTGCGGCCGACGAGCGGTGCGGGCCGCTTGATCGCCGTCCCTCCGCGGTGTCGGCGCCACTCCTTCGGGTTATGGCTGCTGTGACTCGCGGCGTCGCGTGACGCAGGGGAGATGGTGGCGCGTAGCATGGTGATCCAGTTCCAGTGCACCGGCTGCTCGGAGCCGATCGAGGTCGATGACGACCTGGCCGGTGCTTCGGCGGCTTGCCCGTATTGTGGGCGGGTCTGCACCGTTCCGCGCGAGTCGACGTTCCGCCCGGCGGCGGTCGCAGTGGCCCGTCCGGCGGGCGGCATGTCGGACACTGCGGCCCGGAGCGCGGACGCGCGGACTCGCGGGGCGGCCGCGGACGCCGAACGCGATGCGCCCGAGGTCGCCGCGCGGCGACTGGGTCGCGCTTCGATGATGCTTTCGATCGCGTCCCTGGCCCTCTTCGTCGCAACCATGCTGTATGTGGCGACGCTGGTCCTGAATGACCCGGTGGTGGCTTCCCAGTCGCCGCCGACGCAGCGCGATCTGGCCGCGGCGGTGCAGCGGCTCTCGGCGGAGCGGCCGTACCTGGGTTTGCCGTTCATCGTGGTGCTGGTGACGGCGGTGCTGGGTCTGACGGCGGGGCTGGCGAGCATGCGCGGTGGGGTGCGCACGCGGGCCGGTTTGATCGGCGTGATCATCAGCGGGGTGCTGACAACGTGCTTCGTCGGCGAAATCGTCGCGTGGCTGGCGGGGGTGGGGCCGGGTAGTTGAGCATTCGACATCACGCCGAAGCGCGATCCGGCGATCTGCCGATAAGTTGACACGGAAACCAGGCAGCGCTATACTTGCGCGGCTCGGATGGGGTGCGCGGTGTAAGGCGTGGCTCCGTCTTGAGTTATGTGCGATCGATCTTCGTCGCGGCATCGGCCGGGGCGAGTCGCCTGACAGCAAGGGCCGTCTCATGCCGAGTCGCAAGAAACCCGCTGCCAGTCGAAGCAAGGCCGCCCAACCGAAGCGGAAGGCCGCCAAGACCGCGAAAGTCGCAAAACCCGCCGCGCGCCCGTCCGCCCCGAAGCCGAAGTCCGCGGTCCGGCCCGTCGCGCCGCGGCTGAAGGTCGCGCCGCCGCCCAAGCCGATTGTGGTCGAACCTGCGCGTCCGGTAGACAGCGGATTGACCGCGAAGGACATCGAGCAATTCGAGCAGATGCTGCTCGAAAAGCGGGCGCAGCTTCGCGGAGACGTGGAGACGCTGCACAACGACGCGCTGGGCAACAATCGCCAGGAAGCCGCAGGCAACCTGTCGAGCATGCCCATTCACATGGCCGATCTGGGCACGGACAACTACGAGCAGGAGTTCACGCTCGGACTGATCGAGGGGGAGCGCGCGGTTCTGCGCGAGATTGAAGAGGCCCTGGAGCGCATCCGACAGGGCACCTTCGGCGTTTGCCTGGGTACCGGGCAGCCGATCGGCAAGGCCCGCCTGCGAGCCCGCCCGTGGGCCAAGTACTGCTACGAGTACACGCTCCAGCAGGAGCGTGGCCGCACGCGCAGGATGTAGGCGCGTGTCGCCCGATTCTCCCACATCACCCCCCGCCGCACCCGCGCCGACCGGCGCGGTCGCCTCCGCGACGTTTCCCGGCGAGCACGGATCGCCCGGAACATCAGCAGCCGCACCGCCCTTCGACGCGGCGCGTGAAATGCCGCCGCCGGCCGAGCCGATGGCGCTGTTCCACGGCCTGTCTCATTTGCGCTTCTGGTTGCTGGCCGTTGGTGGGCTCACGCTGGATTTGTGGTCGAAGCACTGGGCATTTCACACGCTGCGGCAGGAAGGCGAGATCAGCGTCGTTCCGGGCGTGCTGCTGTTCAAGACGATGTTCAACCCGGGGGCGCTCTTCGGAATCGGCAAGGGCCAGACCACGCTGTTTCTGGTCGCGTCGGTGCTGGCGCTGGCGCTGGTGCTGTGGATGTTCGCGCACGCCGCGCCGCGGCGCTGGTGGCTGCACATCGCGCTGGGCGGCATTCTGGCAGGCGCGATCGGCAACATGTACGACCGCGTTTTCGTCAAGCTGGTGCCGTGGGCGAGCGCGACGAGCGTGAAGCAATACGTCGTTGACCACAACGACGGGATGCGCGCGACGCTCCGCGAGTTCCCGCCGACGGCGGATGCGCCGATCGTGCGCATTCCCAGCGCTGCCTTGGAGCGAATCGGCGAGCCGATCGGCCACGTGCGCGACTTCATCAAAATCGAGATGCGGCTGTTCGGGCGCTATCTCTGGCCGTGGGTCTTCAACGTGGCGGACATGCTGCTGGTCGGCGGTGTCAGCATTCTGGCGATTCACCTGCTGTCCGAGGGGCGCAAGAAGCCGCAGGAGCCGGTCGCGCCCGACCCGGCGGGCGGGTAGTCGCGGCTGCGGTGCGGGGTGGCGCGCGCTCGCCTGGAAGCGTGCGCTCCGCTGCGGGCGCAATGCTCAATCGCAGCGTTTCGCTTCCCGACGGTCACGATCACACCTTCGATCTCGATTCGGCACGATCGCATCGGCCTTGGATGAGCGCCCGAACCACTTCCTGCCAGATTCGCCGCATCTCGGCGCGGCCGCGCGGCGCGGGTACCTTGCGCACTTCGAGGCGGTCAATGGCGATCTGGAGCACCGAACAGGTTCTGGCGCTCGCGCCGGACGAGGCTTCGGCCAAGGCCGGGATGGGATTGTCGCGCGCCGTGCAGTGGGAGGGGCTGGGGCAGTCCGAGTCCGCCCTTTGGGGTGCGATTCGCGGGAGCGGCAAGGAACCCTACCGCTGCCGCGTCGATCTGAGCGAGCCGGCGTTCAAGTGCAGTTGCCCCAGCCGCAAGTTTCCGTGCAAACACGGGATCGGTCTGCTGCTGATTCTCGCGGAACACCCGGAGTCCGTGCCGCGCGGCGCGCCGCCGGAGTGGGTGTCGGAGTGGCTGGCGCAGCGCGCTTCGCGGCCGGGGACCAACGCCGCGAAACCGCCGGAAGCGCGCGAGGTCGACGCGGAGGCGCAGGCCAAGCGCGCGGCGAAGCGCCAGGCGCGGGTGGAAGACGGGATCGAAGCGTTGTCGTTGTGGCTGGCCGATCTGGTCCGCAGCGGGTTGGCCGCGGCGCAGGCGCAGCCGCTCTCGTACTGGGAATCGACCGCGGCGCGGCTGGTGGACGCGCAGGCTACGGGACTGGCGCGACGCGTGCGGCAACTGGGCGAGATCGCCTCATCCGGGGAGGGCTGGCAGGGGCGCATGCTGGCGGCCATCGGGCGGCTGCACCTGTTGTGCGAAGGACACCGCCGCAGCGCGGAACTTCCGCCGGCGGTGCAGGCCGATCTGCGGGTGGCCGTCGGGTGGAGCGTGCCGAGGGAGGAGCTCGCGACGCAACCGCGCGTGTCGGACTTCTGGTGCGTGCTTGCCCAGCGCGTCGAGCGCGAGGAGCAGCTTCGCGTGCAGCGGACGTGGCTGCTGGGTTTGGATTCCGCGCGTTTGGCGCTGATCCTGCAATTCGCGGCGGGGGCGCAGGGTTTTGAACAGAGCTTTCGAGTCGGGTCGCAGTTCAGTGCGGAGCTCGCCTACTACCCGGGGGCGCTGCCGCTGCGGGCGATGCTGATCGGCGAGCGCGGCGCGCCGGCCGAGCCCGGCAGGCCGCTGCCGCCGCCGATGTCGCTGATCGACGCGCTGCGCGACTATGCCGCGGCGCTGGCGCGGCAGCCGTGGGTGGAAGTCTGGCCGCTGCGCATCGGCGGATTGACCCCGGCGCGCGATGAAAGCGGGCGGCTGGCGCTGTGCGACAAGCGCGGTCGCCGACTTCCGACGGTCGAACGCTTCGGCGGCGAGTATCACCTCGCGGCTGTGAGCGGCGGGGCGGAGATCGAGCTCTTCGGCGAGTGGGATGGCGACGCATTGCGGCCGCTGAGCGTGGTTGCGAACAACCGCCTGTTTGCGTTCTCGCAGGCCGAGCCGCGCACGATTCTCACGAGGGTGGCATGAGGCCGCAGGGCGAACCGACGGGCGAATGGGGGCAGCTTGTGGCGGCGGCCGTGCTCGGCGTCGGGCGGGTCGGCGGGAGATTGCCGGCGGTCGGCGGGCGGCCGGCGGAGCTGCTCGCATCCGCGGCGGTCGATCCATCCGCGGCGCTGGCTCGCGCGGCCGGGGTTTTGTCGGTCTACGAACGCGCGGGGCGCCGGCCGCCCGCAGCGCTCTCCGCGCTGACGCCGTGCGGCACGGATGCGGCGGTGTGTTCGCTTCGGGCCGGGCAACTTCTGGCGCGTGTGCTGTTCGGCGAGTTTGGCGGCCTGCTCGATGAGTGGTGCGCGCTGGCCGCGGCCAGCGGAGTTCGCGCGCCGGACGAATTGCTTCCGGCGCTGCTCGACCACTTCGCGGCGAAGCCCCATGCGGTCCACGAACACTTGCGCGCGGTGTTGGGCGCGCGCGGCGCGTGGCTGGCCGAGTTGAATCCGGCCTGGCGCCTTGGGGCAGCGACAACCGCCGATGCGCCGCAGGCCGTGTGGCAGACCGGCGAACGCACCGCGCGGATGGCGCTGCTCCGGCGGCTGCGCAGCGGCGATCCGCGCCGCGCCCGCGAGCTGGTCGCGGAGACCTGGGACGCGGAAGGCGGCGACGAGCGCAGCGCGATTCTGAACTGCTTTTCCGAGCATCTCGCGCCGGACGATGAGGCGCTACTGGAGCGCGCGCTCGATGACGCCCGCAAGCCGGTGCGACACGCAGCGGCCGATCTCCTCTGCCGTCTGCCGGAATCCGCCCTTTGCCGCCGGATGATTGTTCGGGCGACTGCGGCGGTGTCGCTCACCGTCGCGAAGTCGTCCGGTCGCGAGAGGGAGATTCGGATCGACGTGGCGCTGCCCGAAACGCCGGACAAGGCGCTGCTGCGGGATGGCGTGGAGAAGAAGCGCAGCGGGGGCATGGGGGAGCGTGCGTACGTGCTCTGCCAGATCGTCGCCGCGACGCCGCTGACGACGTGGACGCAGGGCGGGGCGCGTCCTGCGGAGATCATCGCGGCGTGCGAGCGCGGGGAGTGGCGCGAGCCGCTGATCGCGGGCTGGACGCTCGCGGCGGCGCGGCAGGGGTCGGGCGAGTGGGCCGGGCCGCTCCTGCAAATCGGGCTGGCGGCCAGGGAAGAGATGGATCGGGCGCTGGTCGGGCGGCTTGTGCTGGGGCTGAATCCGCCGGAGCGCGAGCGCATCGTTTCCGACCTGTTGCAGAGCGCGGCCGTTCCGCATGCGCGCAGCCTGCCGCTGCTGGAGAGTTGCCGCCATGCGTGGAGCGAAGCGTTCTCGCGGACCGCGCTGGCGGCGATGGGCAAGTTCTTCGGCACGGCCGAGGCGTATGGGGCCCACGCGCTGCGCGCGGCGCTTGAGCAGTCCGCCGGGCGATGTCTGTCGCCGGTGGTCGCGGGCGAGTTGGACACCGGGTGGCAGCGCACTTCCGCCCACTGGCACAGAGGCGATGACGATCTGGTTTCGGCGCTGGCGGCCACGCTGACGTTCCGCTGCGCCATGCACGAGGAGCTGCGCCGATGAAGAAGGAATCGCAAACGACCGTGCTGCGCCGCCACGCCGAGGACCAGTTCGCCGAGGAGCTGGCTGCGATCGCCAAACAGGACGATCGCCAGCGGCCGCCGAACTGGAAGCTCTCGCCGTGGGGCGTGGCGCAATACATCCTGGGCGGGAAGCTCGATCGCGGCGTCGAGATCACGCCCAAGTACATCGGCCAGCGGCGACTGGTGGAAATCGCGATTGCGACGCTGGCCACGGATCGCGCGCTGCTGCTGCTGGGCGTGCCGGGAACGGCGAAGACGTGGCTGAGCGAACATCTCGCGGCGGCGATCAGCGGCGATTCGACTTTGATCGTGCAGGGCACGGCCGGGACTGCGGAGGAGACGATCCGCTATGGGTGGAACTACGCGCTGCTGCTGTCGAAGGGGCCGTCGCGCGAGGCGCTGGTGCCCGGACCGGTCATGCGGGCGATGCGCGAGGGCAAGATCGCGCGGGTGGAGGAGTTGACGCGCATTCCCGCCGACGTGCAGGACACGCTGATCACGATCCTGTCCGAGAAGACGCTGCCGATTCCCGAGCTCGACGATGAGGTTCAGGCGGTCAGGGGATTCAACCTGATCGCCACGGCCAACAATCGCGACCGAGGGGTGAACGAGCTGTCGAGCGCGCTGCGGCGGCGGTTCAACACGGTGATCCTGCCGACGCCGGCGACGGCGGACGAGGAGGTGTCGATCGTGAAGACGCGCGTCGAGGCGCTGGGGCGGGCGCTGGAGCTGCCGGGCGACGCGCCGCCGGTGGCGGAAATCCGCCGGATCGTGGCGATCTTCCGCGAGCTGCGCGACGGGAAGACGGCGGACGGGAAGACGAAGGTGAAATCGCCGTCGGGTTCGATGTCGACGGCGGAGGCGATCAGCGTCGTGAACAGCGGGGTGGCGCTGGCGGCGCACTTCGGGGACGGGACGCTCCGAGCGGGCGACGTGGCGTCGGGGCTGACGGGGGCGATCGTGAAAGACCCGGTGCAGGACGCGATCGTGTGGAAGGAGTATCTGGAAACGGTGGTGAAGGAGCGCGAGGGATGGGCGGATTTGTACCGGGCGTGTCGGGAGGCATTATGATGCGTGATCGATTTGCGAGCGCTTTGTTAGCGCCGGTGGCATAAGGCTGGTGCAGATGAACTGGAGCGAACTCCTGAATCCGAATCGCGCTCGACGATCGTCAATCGAGCCAGACCACCGTATCGAGTTCGAGCGCGATCTCGATCGTGCCGTCTTTTCAACGCCGGTAAAGCGGCTGCAGGACAAAGCGCAGGTATTTCCGCTCGAGCCGCATGATGCGGTCCGCACGCGGCTCACGCACTCGATGGAGGTCTCGGCCGTCGCGCGCGGGATCGCTATCGGCGTCGGGAAGTGGCTTGCTGAGCAGGGTGAGCTCGATGCGAACCGATCTCGGTCGGTGGAGGCCATCGCGGCGACCGCCGGTTTGCTTCACGACTTGGGAAACCCGCCGTTCGGTCACTCGGGCGAGGAAGCGATTCGAGGGTGGTTCAAGCGGCGAGGTGCGCAGTCTCTCAGGGAGCAGTTGCAGTCGGAACAACTCGTTCAGGACTTCCTGCGCTTCGAAGGCAACGCCCAGACGCTGCGGCTCGTGGCCCGACTGCAAATCCTCGCGGACTACTATGGACTCAATCTCACGTTCGGGTCGCTCTCGGCAATGTGCAAGTACACGTCTGCTTCGCACGAAGTGGACCACGGGGACCAGGCGACGAAGAAGACCGGGTACTTCGCCTCCGAATCCGAGCTTGTTGAGAGGATTCGATCAGAAACCGGCACCGGTCCCCGGCGCAACCCGATCGCGTTCCTCGTCGAGGCGGCGGACGACATCGTCTACGCGGTCGCCGATGTTGAGGATGCGGTCAAGAAGGGAGTCTTCACGTGGAACGAGTTGCGGGAATTACTGGGCGATGAGACAGCGCCGCTGAAGGAATCACTGGAGCGCCAGGACAGAATCCTGAAATCGGACGGCTCGGGCGACCCGATCGCGGAACTACCTGACGACGTGAAAGTGTCGGCGTTTCGGACCGCCGCTATCGGCGTCCTGGTTCCATCGGTCTCGGGAGCGTTCAGCCGGCATTACGACGAAGTAATGAATGGGAAGTTTACCCAGGAACTGATTTCCGCGTGTTCCGCCGAACCGCTTGTCGCGAAACTCAGGGAGATCGGGATTGGGCACGTCTACTGCACGCCGAGCACGCTGAAACTGGAGATCATGGGTCGGCACGTCATTTGCGACTTGATGGATGTCTTTTGGGAGGCCGCGGAGCGGCTTCCGGTGGACCGCGAACCGACAACAAAGGACTTCGCGGGGAAGGCGGGGGCGTTGCTCTCGCAGAACTACCGCCGCGTGTTTCGGCGCGCTCGGAAAGACCAGAAAACTCTTCCGGAACTTTATCACCGCTACCAGCTTGTTACTGACTGGGTCTGCGGCATGACGGACTCGTTCGCGAAGCGGCTGCACGCTGAGTTGTTCAATGGATAGCGCGCCCAGCACGTGTGAGTTGAAAAGCGCCTTGCTCCGGGATGTTGCGTACATCTGCCGGAACGCGGGGCGCAGGTGGCACGGATCGATCGGCCGAACCCTCCGCGAGATCCGCCATAGGTTCCCCGACGGCGTGCTGTTCGGCGGTACATTGCGATCCCTCTTGGTATCAAGAGTGTTCTCGCGCCGACTTGGGCGCCCTCGCGACGTGGATATCGTGGTCGCCGGAACGACGGTCGACGCGTTGCGCGCGCAATTCAAGGCCCGGATTGCTCGCGAGACGCGCTTCGGGGGGCTCAAGCTGCGGTGCGCCCGGATGGAATTCGACGTCTGGCCGTTGGACCGAACCTGGGCCTTCGCACACGCAGGAGTGGCCAGCCCCAGTTTCCAAGCGTTGCCGCAAACGACTTTTCTCAACATCGAGGCCATCGCCGTCGATATCTGGCCTGACCCGGGAACGAGGCGCCGGCGGATCTACTCAGGTGACGATCAGTTCTTCCACGGGATCCGGACGCGCACGGTCGAGATCAACCGCCAAGATAATCCGTTCCCAGCTCTATGCGTCGTCCGGGCGCTTATCATGGCGACCTCGATCGACTTTGCCATCGGCCCGCGGCTTGCCAAGTACATTGCTCATGTCGGCCGGCAACTCTCTGTTCGAGAACTCGAAGAGATTCAGCGGCACCATTACGGTACGCTGCGTTACTACGGATCAAGGATGCGTGAGTTGATTGGTTATGTCGCAGATGCCAGTGCGAGAGACGGCGGACCCGTCACGCTACCGATTCCGCGTCAGTCCACGTTCCTCCCGACAAGGGAACCATTCTGCGTTCACATGCATATGTTGGCGTAGGCAGCAGGCGTGCAGCGTAGTGCGGAGAGATGGTCGCCATGCCGGCGCTGGCGCGTGCCGACGGCAACTTCAGCAGCGGTGTACCGGCGCGATTGCAAGGGTGTTGCCTGCTGGCGGCTTCGAATATGGCTTGGGGCTGTCTCTTAACCAGCAGTCGCGGATGGTGGATGTGGGTTTGCGCCGCGTTGGTGGATCGTTGTGTTAGCGACAAATCGACGCTCACGTGCATGTTGCGTCGCACAAGTACGGTCTCGCCCTGCGCTGGTCGAAGCGGTCGGATATCAGAGTCCATCCCGGGCGCGCGGCGCCTCGAGTTTCGGGCGCTTCAGTTCCTGAGAGCGAACGTGCTTGCGTATGTTGCAGCGCTCTCGCGACCATGTGCGCCGATTACCGGTAGGTGCGATTCGACGGAGTGCCGACTGAGACGGGAGCAGCGCCAGAGCCGACGGCCAATGACTGCGAGACGCGATGTTCGCGCCAGTGCCCCTGCTTCGGCCACTGGGTTTGGAAACTAGAACGGTGCGGTGCTCCTTGAGCGCTGTTCGCATCTTCGGTATCCGGCATCACGGCCCCGGCTCGGCGCGGAGCCTGCGGGCCGCGCTGGAGGCGTATCGGCCCGATGCTGTACTGATCGAAGGCCCGCCCGACGCTGATGCGGTGCTTCCGCTCGCGGCGCAGGATGCGATGAAGCCTCCGGTGGCGCTGCTGGTCTACGTACCCGATGAGCCGCAGCGGGCGGTGTTCTATCCGTTCGCCGCGTTCTCGCCGGAGTGGATTGCGATTCGGTACGCGCTGTCGCGCGGGGTTGCAGTGCGGTTCATGGACCTGCCGCAGTCGCACCGCTTCGCGATCGAGAGACCCGCCGACGTGGGTACGGCCGCCGCCGCAGTGCCCGGCGACCCAATCCCCGTCGGCGCGCCGGCGGATGCAGACTCGGCCGCGTCGCCGACCGATGCGAACGCGCCTGGAGCGCCGCCCGCCGGAAACCCGGCGGAATCGCCGTCCTCAGACGCGCCGCCGGCGCTTTGGCAGGATCCGCTCGGCCGGCTCGCGCAGGTGGCGGGATTTGAGGACGGCGAGAGCTGGTGGGATCACCTGGTCGAGTCGCGCCGCGACTCGACCGGCGCCGTGTTCGAGGCGATCGCGGACGCGATGAGCGCGCTGCGCGAGGATCCCGCCGCCGCACCGCCGCCGCGCGACGGCGTGCGCGAGAGCCAGCGCGAGGCGTACATGCGCAAGACGATCCGCGCCGCGATCGCGGAGGGCCACGAGCGCGTCGCCGTGGTTTGCGGCGCGTGGCATGCGCCGGTGCTGCAAGACGTGAGCGCGAAGGGTGCTGCCGCGGCGGACAACGCGCTGCTGAAGGGGCTGCCGAAGGTGAAGACGGCGGTCGCCTGGACGCCCTGGACCTACGATCGGCTTTCGTGGCGCTCGGGCTATGGGGCCGGAGTGCTGTCGCCGGCGTACTACGACTTGCTGTGGAGCCACGCCCAACACGTGGCGATTGCCTGGACCACGCGCGCCGCGCGGCTGATTCGCAAGCAGGACATCGACGCATCCAGCGCTCACATCATCGAGGCCGTTCGCCTGGCCGAAGCGCTGGCCGCCCTGCGCGGCAGGCCGCAGCCGGGGCTGGGCGAGCTGATGGAGTCGGCGTTGAGCGTGCTCTGCGGCGGCAACGATGGGCCGATGCAGCTCATCCAGCGCAAGCTGATCGTGGGCGACCGGCTCGGCCGCGTGCCGGATGACGCCCCGGCCACGCCGCTTCAGCAGGATTTGAAGGCGTTGCAGAAGCGGCTGCGGCTGGCGGCGTCCGCCGACGAGCAGGACTATGACCTCGATCTGCGCAAGCCGCTCGACCTGGAGCGCAGCCGCTTGCTGCATCGGCTGAACTTGCTCGACATTCGCTGGGGCGAGCAGCGCGAAGAGCGCGGCAAGAAGGGGACGTTTCACGAGTTCTGGCGGCTGGCGTGGAAGCCGGAGTTCGTCGTCGCTCTGATCGCCGCGGGGCGCTGGGGAAACACGGTCGCGGCGGCCGCATCAGCCGCGGCGATGCATCAGGGCGCGAGTGCGGACCGCCTCAAGACGCTGGTTGATCTGCTGGATGATGCGCTTCTGGCGGATTTGCCGGACGCGACGACGGCGCTGGTCGCCGCGATTCAGGAGAAGTCCGCGCTGGGCAACGACCTGCCGCAGCTCATGGACGCCTTGCCGCCGCTGGCGCGCATCGGCCGCTACGGCAACGTGCGCAAGGCCGACGCGGAGATCGTGCTGCACGTTGTCGATGGACTGCTGAAGCGCATTTGCGTGGGGCTTCCGGCTGCAACCGTCGCGCTCGACGATGACGCCGCGAGCCAGTTTTACGCCCGCATCAACCAGGTGCATGAGGTGGTGGCGCTGGGGCAGGATGACGAGCAGCAAGGTCTGTGGCACGCGGTGCTGTGCAGGCTTGCCGATCAGTCCGGGTTGCACGCGCTGCTCGCGGGGCGGGCGGTGCGGCTGCTGCACGACCGGGGCCAGTGGCCGCCCGCGGAGATCGGTCGGCGGTTGTCGCTGGCGCTTTCGCCGGGAAACGAACCGGGCGCGGCCGCCGCGTGGGTTGAGGGTTTTCTCAGCGGCAGCGGGGCGCTGCTGCTGCACGACGAGCCGATCTGGGCGCTGGTGGACATGTGGTTGTGCGGCCTGTCCGGCGAGCGTTTCATGAGCGTGCTGCCGCTGCTGCGGCGGACGTTCGCGACGTTTCACATTCCCGAGCGCCGCCAGCTTGGCGAGCGCGTCGGTCAGGCGGCGCGCGGCGCCGCGCGAAGCACCGCGGCGGCGGATTTCGACTTCGCCGCGGCCGATGCGGTGCTTCCGTTGCTGGCGAAGATTCTCGGCGTAGAGCGGTCGCCGGCGGAGGATCGAGCATGATCGATGCGGACGAGCGGCGGCGCCGCTGGCGGCTGGTGCTCGGCGCCGGCGAGGCGGATGGGGTCGGGGCGGCGCTCGGCGTTGCGGACGCCGCGGTCGACGCGGCGCTCGCGGCGCTCTATGACTCGCCGCGCAAGGGCGGCCTCGGTCCGTCGTGTCCGCAGGTGCCGCGCTGGTTGGGCGACATTCGGAAGTACTTCCCCAGGTCGGTTGTGCAGGTGTTGCAGCGCGACGCCCTGGAGCGGCTGGAGCTGCACAGCATGCTGACCGAGCCGGAGACGCTCGAGGCCATCCAGCCCGACGTGCACCTGGTCTCGACGCTGCTTTCGCTTCGCGGCGTGCTGCCCGCGCGCACGCGGGAGACGGCCCGCACGGTGGTTCGGACGGTGGTGGACGACTTGCTCGCGCGGCTGAATGAGCCGCTGCGCCAGGCGATCCACGGGGCGCTCAGCCGCGCCGCCCGCAACCGCCGGCCGCGGCACAGCGAGATCGACTGGCGCCGCACGGTTCGCGCGAATCTGAAGCACTACCAACCGGATTACAACACCGTCATTCCCGAGACGCGGATCGGATTCGGCCGCAAGCGAACGGCGATGCGCGACGTGATCCTGTGCATCGATCAGAGCGGATCGATGGCGGCGTCCATCGTGTATTCCAGCGTCTTCGGCGCGGTGATGGCTTCGCTGCCCGCGGTCCGCACGCGGCTCGTGGTGTTCGACACGTCGGTCGTCGATCTGACCGAGGAACTCGACGATCCGGTCGAGCTGCTGTTCTCGACGCAACTGGGCGGCGGCACGGACATCAACCGGGCCCTGGGCTACTGCCAGAGTCTCGTTGAGACGCCGTCCGACACGATTCTGGTGCTGATCAGCGATTTGTTCGAGGGCGGCGTCGAAGCGGAGCTGCTGCGGCGCGCAGCCGCGCTGGTCGCATCGGGCGTGCAGCTCATCGCGCTGCTGGCGCTCAGCGACGAGGGCGCGCCGAGCTTCGACCAGCGCATCGCCGCCGGGTTGTCGGCGCTGGGCGTTCCGTCGTTCGCCTGCACGCCCGACAATTTTCCCGAGCTGATGGCCGCCGCGATTCAGCGGCGCGATCTGAATCTGTGGGCCGCCGAGCGCGGCATGGTCGCATCGCGCGCGCACTCCTGATGCAGCGCCCGACGCGCGGGCCAGACTGGGCGCGGCTCGCGCTGCCGCGACGCCTTTCCATCGCGCATCGCATTCCCGCGAACACCGTATGGAGCGGTTTGGCGAACGCTTTGTCGCGCGTGGAGAGTGGGCTACGCAGAGGGAGCACAGGCGGGCTTCATCAGCAGATGTCCGCACGCGACCTGCGGCTTGCAGCGCGCTCGAAAACTCCCGCAATTTCGCTATATCGCGTGAATTCTGCGAAATCGGCGTCGCGATCGGCACGCACCGCAATCGCGCCCGGCGCCGCGCACATCTGGGGGCGTCTGACGCACGCGTTCGACTGAGCGCGTCTCGATCGAGACGCCACGCTGCGTCGCCTCACGTCGCACCGCACTCGGAGAATCGAACATGTCGCGAGCCATTCAGTCGAAGTGCCTGGTCGCTCTGTCCGCCGTCGCGCTGCTGCCCTGGATCGGCTGCACGCTCGAAGACAACGTCGGTTCGCTGCTCGATGCAATCACCGATCAGGTAGAGGGCATCGCTACCGCCTCCGATGAAGACGACGAGGCGCCGCCGCTTGCGGATCGCGGCGGGGACAGCGGCGGCGGATCGACGAGCACACGCCCGCCGCGCGACGGTCTGCAGGACGGCAACTCCAACACGATCGAGCTGGATGAAGATGATGTGCCGCAGTTCCCCGATCGCCGCGATCCGATCTCCGGCGAGCCGAACCCGGGCGGCAATGACGACGACGCGACACGCGGCGACGCGGAGACGACGCCGGCCGACGACGAGGATGCGACGCCCGGCGACGACCAGACGCCGCCCGGCGGTCAGCAGCCTCCGCCCGGCGGGCAGGATCCCGGCTTTGACGAGCAGGAAGCGATTCGCGAGTTGACCGCGCTGTTCGGCAACAACGAGTTTGAGTTCGGCAGCAGCACCGGCAGTTCGGACAACTCGAACTTCCTGACCGGCAGCACCGATCTGTTCCTGTGCGCCAGCGGCGAGTTCTTCATGCGGGTGACGACCATCTTCAGCGGCTCGCTGCCGGGCGGGGGCGTCTCGCAGAGCTTCGAGGAAGACACCGCCGGCACGTGGGCGATTGTGTTCCTCGAAGGCCAGCAGCCGGCGATCGAACTGACCGTCCAGCAAAGCACGGACGCGAACATCGCGCCGGTCATTCAGATTCTGATCAACAGCGACGCGGCCGGGCGGCTGTTCCTGGATGGCGCGCTGGCGACGGTGACCGACGCGACCCAGGCCTGCGGAAGCTGAGCAGCGCTGACGAGGCGGCGCCGGGGTGGGAAAGCTGAGCAGCGTCGCGGAAGCAGCGGGCGGCTGCGAAAGCAGGGCAACGCTGCGGCGACTGCGTGAACGTGGAGAGCGGCGCCGGCGGCTGAAAAGCAACGACTCGCGGAGAGCCGGCGTTCCGACGCGCCGGCTCTTCGTTTTTTGTGTTTGCCGCGCGAGCAGGGCAGCGCGAACGCGCCGCGGGTGCACGCCAGTCCAAGCCGGGGGCAGAGAGCTTGTGAACTGTTTGGGTGGGGCGGGCATTCTTCCCGCCCGCCGCGCTCGCGAACCGCTCACGAAGCTGATTGAGGCCGAGAAACTCACAAGCTCGGAGGCCCATGCTCCCCGGGTCGGCGATGAAAAACTCACAAGCTCAAAGGCCCTGGTACGAACCCGCGCGCGAAGCCCGAGCTCGGGAAGGGTGCGCCCCTGGCGCTACGCAGTAGAATCTCCGGGCGTTTGCGACGAGCCATCGCGCGGCGTTCGGCGACCTGCTGTGCGTGACGATGGCCGTGCCGCGAGCAAACCGCATGAGTCTCTTTGAAGCTGCGAACTATGTCGAGGCCGGTTGGTGGGGGCTGTGCGGGCTGCTGATGGCCGGTCACGCTGTGCGGTCGCCGCGCTGGCCGCGAAGCTCCGTCGCGTGCAGCGTCGCACTGTTCCTGTTCGGCCTCAGCGACGTGGTTGAGGCAGGTACGGGCGCCTGGTGGCGGCCGTGGTGGCTCCTGACGTGGAAGTGCGCCTGCATCCTCGTGTTGCTGGCGGCGAATCGGCGGTTCCTGCGGCGGCAAATGGCGTGAATGGCTCGCGGCAATTCGCCGCCGCGCGCCCTCACATTCGCCCCGCATCACCCCGGCGCGGCCCCGGACGGCCTACTCGCTCTTCGCCATCGCGCACTGGCTACCGACAAGCTGGAATTAGCCCTTCGCCATTTGCTCTCCGCTATCGAAAATTAGCCATTAGCCATTAGCCATTAGCCATTCTATATTTCCGCGCACCCTACCGATCGACCTCGCCCATGACGACATCGATGCTGCCGATCAGCGCCGGCACATCGGCCAGCAGCACGTTGCGGCAGATTTCGCTGAAGATCGAAAGGTTGCAGAAGCTCGGCCCGCGGGCCTTCACGCGATAGGGGATCGCCGAGCCGTCGCCTTGCACGTAGAACCCAAGCTGGCCGCGCGGGTTCTCGCCCTCGAAGTAGATCTCCGCCGGCGGCAGCTTCACGTTCTTCGCACCCTTGACCTTGATCGGCCCGTCGGTCGGCATCTGGTCGAGCGCCTGCCGCAAGATGCGCACCGACTGCTTCATCTCCAGCATGCGGACGAAGTAGCGGTTCCAGGAATCGCCCGCGACGACTCCGCGCGGAATGCCGTCGCTGCCGCCGTCGACGCCGATGGGAATGTCGAACTCGAAGCGGTCGTAGATGTCATACGGCCGCGCCCGCCGCAGATCCCACCGCACGCCGCAGGCCCGCAGGACCGGCCCGGACAGTCCGTAGGCGATCGCCCGCTCCGGACGAATGACGCCGACGCCCCCGGTCCGCCGCACGAAAATATGATTGAAGCTCAGAAGCTGGTTGTATTCGTCGATCTTCGGTTCGAAGTAGTCGAGGAACTCGCGCAGCCGCGGCACGAAGCCGTCCGGCAGATCGTCGGATGGGCCGCCGGGGAAGATGTAGCTGTACGTCAGGCGTGCACCGCACATGGCCTCGAGCAGGTCGAGGATGTATTCGCGCTCGCGGAAAGCGTAGAGAAAGGGGGTGAACGCCCCCATGTCGAGGCCGTAGGTGCCGAAGCTCACCAGGTGCGAGGCGATGCGGTTCATCTCCGCCGCGACGATGCGGATGTACTTGCCGCGCTCCGGCGCCTGCATGCCGCAAAGCTGCTCGATGGCCAGCGCGAAGACGTGGTTGTTGTTCATCGCGGCGACGTAGTCCATGCGGTCCGTCTTGGGCACGAACTGGTAGGGCTGCAAGTTCTCGCCGATCTTCTCGGCGCAGCGGTGCAGGTAGCCGATGTGCGGCGTCGCCTCCATCACCATCTCGCCGTCGGTGCGGAGCACGACCCGCAGCACGCCGTGCGTCGCCGGGTGCTGCGGCCCCATGTTGATCAGCATTTCCTCGGTGGCGAGGTCGCCGAGTTCGTCCTTGCGGGCGTCCAGCAGCAGGTCCGGTTCGAAGGCGGTGGAATGAGTCGCGCCGTTCATAGGATGCGTCTCCGCGCCGCGTCAGTGCTGCGGCCGGCTCTGGGCATACTCGGTGGTGCCCGGAATGCCGCGATACTCCAGGGGGAATTCGTAGTCGCGCCGCAGCGGATGGCCGACCCAGTCGTCGCAGCAGAGAATCCGCCGCAGGTCCGGATGGCCGGTGAAGTGGACGCCCATCAGGTCGAACGCCTCGCGTTCGTGCCAGTTGGCCGCGGGCCAGATGTCGGCCACGGAATCGACCCGCGGGGCGTCGCGCGGGATGCGCACTTTCACGGCGATCTCGCCGCCGACCCGCCACAGGCCGCCGGCCTGCGCGGGCGCCTGGGTGGCATGAAGCTCGTAGATCAGCGTGAACAGGCCGTCTTCGATGTGATCGACGGCGGTGATGCACCGCAGCCAGTCGAACCGCAGGCGGGGATCGTCTCGCAGAAACGCGGCGACGCTGCGCCAATGCTGCGGCCGAACCAGAACATGGGGATGCAGCCCGGCGGCGGACGCGGACTCGGCGGCGTCCGGCCGCTCGGCGGTGAGGATCGAACAGACTTCTTCGGGTGTCATGCCCGGAATCGTAGCACGCGGCGTGCCAGGCGACACAGCGGCACGGAGGCTGGCAGAATTCGGCATCGGCCGCGACTGCACCGGGAGTCCGCGGCTTGGAGGGCCGAAGAGCGCCTCGTTCGCCCAGCGGGCGAAGTCAGCGGGGGGCGGCAGCGGGTAGCGGGGAGGTTACGGTGAGCACGCGAAGCCCCGCGGTGCGCTGGGCTTCGGAAGCCGAGCCCAGACTACTCGAAGGTTCTCAGTTACGAGATCACGCCTTCACGAACGCCAGCAAGTCGGTGTTAATCACCTCGGCGTGCGTCGTGCACATGCCGTGCGAGTGTTTCTCGTAGATCTTCAGCGAGCTCTTTCTCAGCAGCTTCACCGACAGCAAGGCCGAGGCGGCGATGGGGACGACCTGGTCGTCGTCGCCGTGCATCACCAGGGTCGGCACGTCGATGGCTTTCAGGTCTTCGGTGAAGTCGGTTTCCGAGAAAGCCTTGATGCACTCGTACTGCGCTTGGGCGCTGCCCATCATGGCCTGGCGCCACCAGTTCTGGATCACGCCCTGCGAGACCTTCGCGCCCGGCCGGTTGAAGCCGTAGAACGGGCCGCTCGCGATATCGAGGTAGAACTGGGCCCGATTGGCGGCGAGCTGCTGGCGAAAGCCGTCAAAAACCTCCCGCGGCAGGCCGCCGGGGTTGGCGGGGATTTTCAGCATGAGCGGCGGCACGGCGCCGATCAGCACCAGCTTCGCGACGCGGCCTTTCCCGTGCCGGGCGACATAGCGAGTGGCCTGGCCCCCGCCGGTCGAGTGGCCGATGTGAACGGCGTTGCGCAAGTCGAGGTGCTCCACGACAGCAGCCGCGTCGGCGGCATAGTGGTCCATGTCGTGGCCGCCCGCCACCTGGCTCGAACGCCCGTCCCCGCGGCGGTCGTGGGCGACGACGCGATAGCCCTTGCCGAGGAAGAAGAGCATCTGGGCGTCCCAGTCGTCGGCGCTCAGCGGCCAGCCGTGGTGGAAGACGATCGGCTGCGCATCCTTCGGCCCCCAGTCCTTGAAGTAGATCTGCGTGCCGTCTTTGGTGGTGATCGTGCTCATGATCTGTTTCTCCTTGCGTTCCGCGGTCCTGCGATCCCGGCTCCGATCACGGGTCAATTCGATCCTCATCCTATCTGAGCGGGGCGGGCTGTCACCGGCAACGCCGCGGCCGTCATAAGTGCCGATATATCACACGCACCCGCGTGCCGAGGATCTCTTCAAACTCCCGCCTGTAGTGGTCCTCCAGCCTGCCGATCTTGGGGTTCATCGCGTCGAGCACAAAACGGCCGAACCCCTGGGACCACCTGTAGTCGAGGTCGTGCAGCCTGAGTCTTGCACCGCAGCACGGAACAACGTACTCGGCGAGCTTGAAACCATCGCCATAGTCCTCATCCATGCGATCTTGCCACCATTTGACGGAGAATTCGGAGCCGCACGATGGACAGCAGACGCGCTCAAAGTTGCCACCGCAGTCGAAAAATTCCACCCCTTCACAAACTCTCGTCTGAACTTCGTCGGCCTCGGGCGCGATCTCACGAAATCGATCGCGCGCTCGGCGCTGCTTAGCAGCGTCGGGAACAAATCGAGGGTCTTCGGGAATGATGGCGATCCAATTGTCGGACATTGGACTCGTCGCTCTCGCCTTCTCCAGTTAGCGGAGCGGGCAAGCCAGCGTCTGACTCGCCCGCGCGATCGCCGGATTATATCGAGGACCAAGGCCAGCCTACACGCGTGAAGTTGCCCGCGTCGCTCGTTCGTTTCCGCTCGGCAGCACTTTCTGCACCGGCTGCCCGTCCACGGTGGACGCGCTCACGCCGGTCGTGACGCTCGCCGTCAGCCCGCCGCCCGGCGCCTGCCCGAAGTTCACGGTAAAGATCGAACTCAGCGGCCCGCTCGAATCCGCCCGTTGGTCCTGCACGGTGTACTGCACGTTGCCTGCGCCCGCGATGAGCGTGTCGTCCACGAATTCCTTCCTGCCCGATTCCAGACGCTGAAGCGTCTGGCAACGTCCGAGCGCCCTCCGGGCGAAATGGAACTCGCTCTCGCCCACCGGCCGGCGGCGGAATCTGAGCCAGGTTGTAGACGATCGACGGCTTGCCCTTGACGCCGCGGTCCGAGCGAAACTCAGGGATCGCCGAGCGATCCTCGCAGCTTTGCGGCGACCGCGGCGTCAAGGGCTTGGCCGTGCTCTGGGCGGATGCGCGGATCAGGCGCACCGTGTCGCCCGCGCTGGAGCGCAGCGTGCCGAAGGCATCCGCGGCGACCTGCGTCGCCACCAGCGCCGCCTGAGTCCGGGCTTCAGCCGGCCAGTGTTTGCCACCGGTTTCAACCGGTGGTGGACGGCCTGATTTGATTGATTTACTTTTCTTCTCTCTTCAGCCGGCTTCAGCCGGGCTTGGTCTCCGGAGACTCCCATGGGCAGCCATGTCTATCACGAGATATGTCTGCACTTCAACTGGCACACGAAAGGCGACAGGGCTTTGCTCACGGGCGATCTCGAGGCACTCACCCACGCGGCGCTGGAGGAGAAGCGCCGCCGGACCAAGGGCGCCTACCTGCACGGCATCGGCGGAACGGATACGCACGTCCACCTTGCGCTGAGCATCGAGCCCTGCGTGTGCATCAGCGAGCTGGTCCCGGAACTGAAGGGCGCATGCGCATTCGAGGTGAACAAGCGGGTGAACCGCAAGGCGCTCGAATGGCAGCGCGGCTACGGCGTCGTCAGCTTCGGAAGGCGCAAGCTCGAGTGGGTGCTCGATTATCTGCGCCGCCAGCGCGAGCATCATGCCAGCGGCCGAGTTCAGGCGCGGCTGGAGGCTTGCGAAATGGCCGCTGAAGCTGAGTCAAGCCCGGCTGAAGCCGGCTCCTTAGAATAGAAAGGGAAATGAGGGGATGCTGCTCGCAAACCACCAGCTAAAGCTGGTGGCAAACGCTGGTCGGCTGAAGCCGACCCCAACCAAAGTGCCAAACTCCAGTGTTCGGCTGAAGCCGACCCTGATGAGCTGCGCGGTTTTCCCTGCGCCTGACACCATTCGAGAAACGCCGCCCGCCGCGAAGCCGGAGAGGCTCCCATGCGTAACGCCTTGTGCTTCTTTCGGTTACGCGCACGATGAAACGTCGGTGGCGAAGCGCCGCGGCGGATGCGCTCGCCGCCGCAGCGCCCCATCATCACCGCATCAGCGCCACCGCCGCGCCGCATCATCACCGCCGCAGCGGCGCATCAGCGCCGCCGCAGCAGCGTTACACACAGAACCGTCACGGTCCCGCCGGCTCGGCCGGGTCGGTGTCGGTGATGCACGCGGCGGTCAGCACGCACGGCACGTGAATCCGGCGATGCTCGAAGCACACCGGCCGCTCGAACGGCACGAACTGCTTGCAGACCTTCACAAAGTGGAAGGGGTTCGTGATCGCGTCGGTGCACGCCTCGCCCGGACACGGCACGCGCTCGCGCATCAGCACCTTCGTGCCGCAACCGTCGTTGACGATCTGCGTCACTTCAATCCCGCGGCAGCCGTCCGGGCGCGGACCGGCGACGAGCGCGATCACCACGAAGCGGTCAAAATCCACGTCCGGCACCGGCGGCGGCGGGAAGATGTTCGACGTGTGCGCGGTCCAGAAGTCGATCCACGCGCACTCGCCGCGAATGACCGCCTCAAACTCCGGCTGGGCGACCGCCGTGTAGCACGGCGGCGCCGGATCGGTCGACGGATCGGGCGACGGGTCGTTCAGCGGCGCACCGCAGTAGTACCCAAACCCGCTGTATTGCCCGATCGCGATCGTGTTGAACTGATAGCACACCGCGCGCGGCACGGGGATCGGCCCGGGTGCGGGGATCGGTCCGGCGCCGGGCCCGGCGATCGCTGTCGCCGCGGCGGCGGCCGCCGCAACGAAAGCCCATGAGCGGAACATCGAAGGTCGGAACATGCGGATGCCTCCTGTACGCCTCAGAATTGCTCGAAACAGACCGCGCGGCGACGACTCGCCGCGGCGACGTGCGAAGCGCGCGACCCTACTGCGCGCCGCTGAACGCGAAGATACTGTCGGCGTCCGGCGAGCCTGCAACCGTGACAGATTCCGCCCGCTTATGCCGCGCGGCGCAGCCTTGCCCGCCCGGTCAAGACGCCGCTGCGACAGCAGGCGACGACGCGGCGGTACAATGCTCGGCGAATACCATGACGCCGTCATCGCCGCCCAGTCCACCGTCGCCCGAGGCGCCTTCCGCCCCAGCGGTCCGCCGCCGCCGGTGGTCTCGAACGGCCGTTGGGATCGTGGCGCTGGCGGTGCTGTGTTGCGGCGCTGCGTTGCTGTTTCGCGTGCCGATTCAAGCGCGGCTCTGGGCCCAGCGGGTGATCGCCGCCGCCGACGCGGCGGAGCGCGCCGCGTACCTTACGCTGCTGTGCAACGCCGGAGACGACGCGCGTTGGGGCGTGGCGACGCTGCTTGCGCACGGCGATCCGGCCATGCGCCAGCACGGCGTCGTCGTGCTGCATCACATCCGCCGCCCCTGGTCGCGCGAACGCCTGACCGCCGCATTGCTCGATTCCGATGCGATCGTCAGCGAACTCGCCGCCGTCGGCCTGGCGATACACGGCGATGACGGCGTGACCCCGCGACTCGTCGAGATCTTTCGCAGCGGTGCGCCGGAAGCGGCGCGCGCGGCGAGCGTCGCGCTTGGGCGGCTCGCGACCCCGGCCGCGATGCGCGCGCTGGCGCAGCTCGCGGCTGCGCCGCTGGACGTGCCCCGCGCGGCCGCGCTGATCGACGCACTCGAAGCGGCGGATCGCCCCGAAGCGGTTCCGATTCTCATCCAATTCCTGACCGACGAACGTGCTTGCAGCATCCCCAGCCGGGCGGAGCAACGGGCGGTGGAGGCGTTAAGCGGCGTCGGTCTGGGCGGGGCGGGCGCTGCGCTCGCCGCGGGGCCGCTCGGCGAAAGCGAGCTGACCGCGCCACGCACCGTGGCGGCGCGGGCCGCGGCGGCGCTTGATCGCGTGAGCGGGCTGACCGTCCCGTTCTCGACCTCCATGCCCGCTGCAGCGCGCACCGCTGCGATCGAAGCGTGGCGGCGGTGGCACGCCGCGCAGGCTACGACGCTCCCGGCGGCGACTGCGCCGTAGCACGATCGGTCACGGGCGGCGCGTCGCGAGCCCCCCACATCAGCCCCCGCATCTGCGCGCCGACGGCTTCCAGTAGCGCCGCTGCGTCCGATTCGCCGGCGTCGGCCGGTACGTCGCGCAGCGGCTGCGGGGCCGCCAGAAACTCCTGAGCGAACTCGCCGCTGCGAATTTCCGCGAGGATTCTCTGCATTTCCGCGCGAACGCGTCCATCCACGATGCGCGCACCGCGCGTCACGTCGCCATATCGCGCCGTGCTCGAGATACGCTCGCGCATCGCGCGAATCCCGTGGCTGTGGATCAGGTCGGCGATGATCTTCACCTCGTGACAGCACTCGAAGTACGCCAGCTCCGGCGGATAGCCCGCCGCAACCAATGTCTCGAAGCCGGCCGCGATCAGCGCCGTCAGCCCGCCGCACAGTACCGCCTGCTCGCCGAACAGATCGGTCTCGGTCTCGTCCGCGAAGCTCGTTTCGAGGATGCCGGCTCGCGCGGCGCCGATGCCGGCGGCCCATGCGAGGGCGGTCTCACGCGCTCGACCGTCGGCATCGTGATGCACCGCGACCAGCGCGAGCACCCCGCGACCGGCCAGAAACTCGCTCCGCACGGCGTGCCCCTGCGCCTTCGGCGCGACGAGCACCGTGCTGATCGACGGCGGCGGCTGAACCAGGCGGTAATGAATCGCGAAACCGTGGATAAACCCCAGCGTTTGCCCGGCGCGCAAGTGCGGCGCGACCTGCGCGGCGTAAATCGCGCCGGCCGCATCATCGGGCAGTCCCAAGATCAGCAGATCGGCGCGGCGCGCCGCTTCCTCGATCGGGACCACCTCAAACCCGGCGGCCTGTGCCTCCGCGGCGCGGCGTCCCGGCCGCTGGCCGACGAGCACGCTGCACCCGGCGTCACGCAGGTTGAGGGCGTGGGCGTGGCCCTGCGCGCCGTAGCCGAGCACGGCGACGCTTCGCGCGCGCAGCGCGTCCAACCGGGCTTCGGAACTCGGGATTTGCCGGAGCGGTGCGGGCATGGGGGTCTCTCCAGTGCTGCAACTTCAATTCTGGCATGATTTTACGAGACGGTTGGGACCGGCGCAGCGCATTCGGACAGAATTCGACATCAAGATGAAATATTTATGATATCATTCTGATTAAGAGTCCTTGTTCAGGAGAGGTACGATGAAAACGATGGAACGGCAAGTGGTGACGCAGTCGGGGTGGGGGATGCTCTTTCTGCTGCTGGCGGCGGCCTTGGGGCTGGCGGCGCTGGGGTACGTGAGCATCCGCAGCGCGAATCTGTGGTTCATCATCCCCTGGGCGCTGGTGGTGCTGGTGTGGTCGGTGCTGCTGGGCGGCTTCTATACGTTGCAACCGAATCAGGGCGCGGTGCTGGTGCTCTTCGGCCGCTATGTGGGCACGGACCGCGCGAGCGGCTTCCGCTGGGCGAACCCGTTCCTCATCAAGCTGAAGGTGTCTCTTCGGGCCCGCAACCTGAACATGCAGACTATCAAGGTGAACGACCAGCGCGGCAACCCGATCGAGATCGCCGCGGTCGTGGTCTGGCGGGTGGAGGACACGGCGCAGGCCACGTTCGACGTGGACAACTTCGAGCACTACGTGTGCGTACAGAGCGAGGCGGCGCTGCGGCATCTCGCCAGCCAGTATCCCTACGATGCGCACGAGGAGAACACCCGCTCGCTGCGCGGCAGCATGGATGAAGTATCCGGGGCGCTGCGGACGGAACTGTGCGAGCGCGTCGGCCGCGCCGGCGTCGAGATCGAGGAGTCGCGTCTCAGCCACCTGGCATACGCGCCCGAGATCGCCGGCGCGATGTTGCAGCGGCAGCAGGCCGAGGCGATCGTCGCGGCCCGCACGCGGATCGTCGACGGCGCGGTCGGCATCGTCGAGATGGCGCTGCAGAAACTGACGCAGCACGAGCTTGTGAAGTTCGACGAGGAGCGCAAGGCGGCGATGGTGAACAACCTGCTGGTCGTCCTGTGCGGCGACCGCGCTGCGCACCCGGTGGTGAATGCCGGAACGCTGTACTCATCGTGACCGCGCCAGGAGGTTCCCGCGCACGAGCCGCCAGGCCGGCGGTCCTCGGTGGCTCGCCGTGGCGCCGTCGGGCGCTGTCTGGCGCCGGCCTCGCGCCGCGTGTGCGGCACCGGTGTGGCGCCGCTCTGGCGGGTCGTCGCGCCAGTGTGGCGCCGATTTCCACCCGGTGACTGTTTTGCCGCGGCTCCGACCCGGCATGAACCGCAGTCCGGTCGACCCGCGCAGCCCGACGCGACTGCCGACAAATGTGTAGATGATCATGGCTGACCGCAAAGCATTCCTGTTGCGACTGCCGCCCGACCTGCTCGAGGAGCTGAACCGCTGGGCGCGCGACGACCTGCGGAGCCTCAACGCGCAGATCGAGTTCCTGCTGCGCGAAGCCGTCAAGCGCCAGCGCAAGTCCCTGGCTGACAAGCCGCCGTCTACCGAACCGTCGCCGGAGGCGTAGCGCGTCCGGCGCCGCTGCCGCACGGCGGAGGGCGTCAAGCCGATCTGCCGGGGCCCACCGGAGCGCGAATCAGAAAAGTCCCTACGCCACCCGCAACGCACCGGCAGGCCGTGCGCGGTACCATCTGCGGATACACGCCGCGCAGCGCGCGACCGTCGAGGCGGTCGCCGCAGCACGCAATCTCGATTCGGCGCGGTTGAACATGTCTGCGTGGCGCCCCGATCGGGCGCGTAAGCTCCAGGCAGCGCATTTCACACGCCCGCCGTGTGAACGGACGCGCTCAACCGCGCGACGTCTCTCTTCCCGCGCAGCGCCATTCGGCCCGGCAGCCCGGCTTCTGCCATTTGTCAGCACTTCGAATTGGCCGGACCCACGTCAAGGAGAAACCCCATGACCGCCAACACCCGGTGTGCCGCAATCAGCGTAGCGATCGGCGCGACGCTGCTCGCCGCCGCACAAACGTCATCCGGTCCTGAGATCGACGCCGATGCCGCGTACAACAGTCCGCTGCTGCTGCTCGTGCCCGAGGCACGCGACATGTCCGTGCCCGACTGGGTGCGGCCCGGCACGCGAATCACGCTCTACGGCATGGCGGGCTCGACGCCCGAGGGCGGCTACACACTCGACCCCGACCCCAGCGGCGAGTGGGTCGATCCCGCCACCGGCCAGCGCTACTCGAAGAACGAACCGGTCGGCGCCGGCGGCGAGGGTTTTGCCCAGTTCGACGTCGTCGCCGTGGGCAAGCATGGCGTCGCCCTAAGCGCCAATCTCTACACGATCATTCAGCCCGGCGACCCGCCGCAGTTGCTTCACACGCCGCTGGGCGGAATGACCGCCGCGGGCGCCGGGCCGGCGGATTTGTGGGTGCACCCCGCGATTCTGCAGAAAGCGCAGCAGTTTCACAGTCCGAACTTCTTCATGCTGCGTGGGCGTTACCCCATCGGACCGCGCGCGTATGACTGCCTGTGCATCGTCAACCGCAGTGCGGGCGCGTACTCCTCGCATGCCTATGACCTCGAGACCGGCGTGCTGATCTCGGGAACGACCACCTCTCAGGGTCGCGCCGCCCCCATACGCCTGCCCGGCGACGATCCGCAGCGCGGCAACCGCGGAACGACCATCACGAAGTTCGTCAGCATCCGGCAGCTCAACACGCCCGGGTTGAACGGAAGGAACCCGCCGTGGGTGGCGGCGCTGCGCGGTATGCGTTTTCGCGGCGAATGCCAATACATCAATCAGTTCGATGCGTCGATCCAAATGACTTTCCCGGCGCAGATGGACGTGCGGTTCGAGAAGCGCGGCGAGAACTGGTGCGCGTTCACGCTCCAGACCGTCGTGCAGGTGCAGGGCGCTCCGCCGCAGGAGTCGGTCTTGCGCGGGGTCTGCGGGCCGGCGGGCGCGTTCTGGATCGACCCGCAGGCGCTCGCGAGCCTGCGCAGCGGTCAGGTGCTGGATGAGGATCCGGTCACTCGGATTCGCACGGTGGTGGCGTCCGCAGATGAGCGGCAGGTGGCGATCGCCATCACCGGTCCGGGCGTCGGCGGACAGGTGATGTACGATCGCAGCAGCGGCATGCTCCAGACCATCCAGTCACATCAGCCGTCTTCGGGCATGACGACGACGCTGCAACTGGTGGGAACGGACTAGCCGCCCACACCGGCGCCGTTGCGGCGGCGCAGTCGCGCGACCGCGGCTCCGGCGTCGGCTGCGCGGGTACAACGGAGCTCGCTGGCGAGGCGACGGCCGGCCGCTGCGAAGACGACCTCGCCGCGTCAGCTTACACGGCGGCAACTTATGGGCAGCCGCTGAACAGGCAAGCCAGGAACGGATCGATGTCGAAAAAGTCGACGTTGCCGTCGTTGTTCACGTCGCCGTTGTCGCATCCGGGGAAGGCCGCCGCGTATGCCGCCGGGTCGAATAGCGCCAGCAGGAACGGATCGATGTCGAAGAAATCCACGGACCCATCGCAATTCACGTCGCCGGTGGCGAAGGCCGGCGCCTGAAACTCGAACGCACCCATGTCCACGAGCGGCGCGGCGCCGAGCCCGGTGTCGGCCGTGCCCGGATCGTCGACAAAGCGCGGATCGCCGGCGAGGTCCGTCGTGACGCCCGGTGGAACCGTCCCGTTCTCACCCGCGTCGATGCACGGCGAACCGGCGGCGAGCGAGTAGTCGCCGGCGGACGCATCTGCAAACAGCGGATCGGCGTTGATGTTTCCGGTCCCGGCGAAGCCGCCCTGCACGAGCGAGTAGGCGATCGACGGCGGGGAAGCGAACGGGTCGAGCGCCAGCGTGTTGATGTTTCGCGGGGCGTTTCCGTAGATAACGCTGTTCGTCACCGTCGCGGCGGCGAACTGCGTAAGCACCAGACCATCGCTAAGGTTGTCCGCCAGGGTCGTGTTCACCAGCTTGAGCGTGCTGGTGTTGCGCGCGACGATTCCGCCGCCCGTGCCTGAGCTCGCCGAGCCGCCGGTGATGCGGCAGTTCACGAGCGTCGCGACCGCCGGACCGATGATGTACAGCCCACCCCCAGACCCGCCCGGCGCGGCGTTGTTCGCGAACACGCAGTTGGTGAACGTAGTCTCGCTGCTGGAACTCGTGGCAAAGGCGCCGCCGGAGCCGCCCAGCACCGTGTTGTTCGTAAACTTGCTATCGACGACAGTGGCCGCGGCCGCGTTCTGGGCGCGCAGTCCCGCGCCGTTGCTGCCGTCCGCGGTGCAGTTGTCGAACAGACAATCGCTGATCGTGGCGGACGACGCTCCGACCAGGAAAACGCCGCCGCCGTCGGCGATGTTCACGAAGTCGCACCGCTGCAAATCGAGAGTCGCAAACGCCTCGATCGTGACCGCGGGCGCAGCCCCGAGTACACCGGTCGTGAACGTCGAATCCGTGATGACAATCGTGGAATTGCCCGACCCGCGCACGGCGTGCCCGCTGCCGCCGGGGTATGCGTTCTCCTGAAACCGACAGCCTGCGATCGTCAACTGGCTGTCAGCCGACGCGCCCGCGGCGCCCGAGAGCACGTTGTCGACGAGCAGGCAATCGGTCAGAGTCAGGACGGCGTTCTCCTGAAGCTCGACCGCGCGACCGCCGCCGCTCTCTCCATTCGCCCGAAACTCAACGCCGTCGGCGGTCCCGGTGGCGTCCCCGGCCAGCGACAGCGCGCCGTTAGCGGTGTTGTCAGCGAAGCTGCCGCCGGTGATCGCGACGTTCCCGCCGTCGACATAGACCGCGCCGGAGCCGCCGATGGCCAGATTCCCCTGGAACGCCGCGCCAGAGATGGAGAGGCTGCCGCCGAGGCTTTGGTAGATCGCCGCGCCCGCACCACCCTCGGCGCTGTTGGTCGTGAACGTGCCGCCCGTGATCGTCAGCGCTCCGCCTTCGCTGTAGATCCCGCCGCCGCCGCCGCTGGGGGCGGAGTTAGTTTCAAAGGTACAGTTGTTCAACGTAGCCGACGAGGCGTTCAGCAGCGCCAGAGCGCCGCCAAGCGAGCTGTCGATCGTGTTGTTGCTGAAGGCGCAGTTGTTGAATGTGACCGCGGCGCTGCTGACGAATACGCCGCCGCCGTACGAGTCGCCGAGGATGAGAATCGTGTTGTTCAGGAACGTGACGTTTTCGAAGACGTGGACACCCTGCACGACATACGCGCCGGCGCCGCTCATCGGACAAACCGGGCACGTCGGCGCGGAGACGGCGTTGTCGCGCACGACGCAGTTCCGCACCGTCGCTGTGCCGTCGACGATCCGCAGCGCGGCGCCGCCTTCGGAGTCCTCGCGATAGCCGTTTTGAATGGTGAAGCCGTCCAGCACCGGCGCGCCCAGCCCGCCGAACATGGTGACGATCGGGCCGCTGCCGCCGCCGTCGAGGATCGTCGTAGTCGCGCCGGCGGCGCTGCGTACGGTGACCGACTTGCCCAGGAAGTCGATCAGCTCGGCGTAGACGCCGGGCGCGACCAGCACCTCGTCTCCGTCCAGCGCGGCGATGATGCCGGATTGGATGGTCGGGAAGTCCGCCGGGACGTTGATGGTCGCCGCGAGCGCAGCGGCGGGCGACGCCGCGAGTGCGAGGACGAACAGCGAGGGCAAACGACGCATGGCTAGCTACCTCCGGAGAGCGGCTCGATGGTCTGGATCGACGGACCGCGACGCGCCGGCGGAGGCGTGCTCGCTCCGCCGCTTCTCCAACAAGATACCGGCGGCGGGAGTATTGTCAACGAAATGTTTAAACATCAGTCCAGAATTGACTCGATCGAGCGCAGGCGATACAGTGACCGCATGCGTGCGATTCCGCGATCCGCGTTGCCGAAGAACCCGTCGCTGGAGGATGAGGGTCCGCGCGTGCTCTCCGCGCTGCGCCGCGCCGTCGCCGCCGTGCTGAACGCGCTGCCGCAGCCCGTCACCCGCCCGATCGAACTCTCCAACACGCTTGGGCTGGACCGTTCGCTGGCGTGGAAGCTGTGGCGCATCGCCCAGGGGCAGGGGCCGTTCCCCGCGCCCAAGCACATTCCCGGCCGCAGCGGCGCCCGCATCTTTCACGACGCCGCGGCACGCTGCGGAGCGCCGGCGGACCTGCTCGTCGCCTCGCGCAGCGCCTTCGACGCATTCGAGGGTGTCGCCCGCGCTCATGCGACCGACCGCGCCGCGCTCGACATCATGCTCGGCGGCTTCACGATCGAGGGCCGCGACCGGCACGAGTTGGCGCTGCGGCGGCAGATGTTCCGCGGCCACGCGCACGTGCTCGGCGTTCAGACGCGGACGCTGTTCCGGCTGGCGGTGGTTTTCCCGGCGGAGTCCGGGTACATGCCCGAGGTCGCGCTGGTCAGCGGGCACTTCGGACTGGAGCGAACGCGGCCCGGGGCGGCGTGGGTGCTCGGCCAGAGCACGCTCATG
Source organism: uncultured Planctomycetales bacterium (assembly GCA_964631045.1). Taxonomy (GTDB): domain Bacteria; phylum Planctomycetota; class Phycisphaerae; order UBA1845; family Fen-1342; genus CAZVWB01. Next base: position 79,089 of record CAZVWB010000010.1, on the reverse strand, counting down.
CAGACGAGCGGCCCGCGCGAAAGCAACCGCCGAACCGCGCTGCACGGCGGACAGGACGCCGCGAGCCACGCGCCGCTGCTGGCTGAGTTCTGCTCGCGTCCGCTCCCGCACGTGCGGCGGCGCAAGGTCGAACCGTGGACTTTCGAGGATGAACTCGCGCCCGGACCGATCGGTCGCGCGGGCGCCGTGGACGTGGTGCTGGGCGAGCGAATCGCCGAGATTCCCGCGGAACCGGTCAGCCGCGACGCCGTCACGATGCGCGTCCGCACGCCCAGCGAGCATTTGTGCTTCGACGTTCTTCTGCACGAGCAGGCGTGCCAGGCGACTCCGCCGACACTGAAAGCCTACACGCTGATCAATTCGAACTTCCCCTACGTGCACGAGGACGATCGCGACCAGATTCCGGTGCCCGAGACGCTGACTGACTTCGGTCGGGCCGACGCCGCGCCGGTCGCGCCCGAGGTGCCGCGGCACGCGGAGCTGACGCGGTCGGTGCTGGAGCGCATCGGACATCCCGCCGAGCGATTCCGGCTCTATCGCCTGCAGATGCGCTTCGCTCCGCTTCCGATTTGTCTGAGCGCCACCTACCGCCTGCGACGCTCGCGCTGACGCAGCGCGTCGCGTTGCTTGCACTCGGCTCGGCTACACGTCGGATGGGCATTCAACTCGCCCCGGCGGCGGCAGCGGGGCGCGGAGTGCCCGCCACCCATGACGCTCGACTGAACTGGGGATGTCGCAGCGGCTCGCGGCGTCGGGCTTCGCACGGGCGGGCGCGCTGCATCGCTTGAAAAACCGCACGGGCCGCGCTCGCGTTCGCGGCGCGGCCCGTGCAACCCACGGGAGAACAGGATTCCGCTCGGCGAGCGGCTACGGACAGCCGTTGAACAGGC
>CAZVWB010000010.1:0-78099 GCA_964631045.1 uncultured Planctomycetales bacterium | reverse complement strand
CACGGGAGAACAGGATTCCGCTCGGCGAGCGGCTACGGACAGCCGTTGAACAGGCAGTCCAGGAACGGATCGATGTCGAAGAAGTCGACCGACCGATCCCCGTTGATGTCCGCAGCGCTGATGTCGCAGTTCGGGAACGCCCGGGCGTACGCCGTCGGGTCGAACAGCGCCATCAGGAACGGATCGATGTCGAAGAAGTCGAGCGAACCGTCGCAGTTCAAGTCGCCCGGCGGCGGCGGCGGCGGCGGAAGCACCGTCACCTCGACCGATCGCGATGTGTTGCCGTCGCCGTTGGTCGTGTTCAGGAACTGCACCGAGCCGCTGTAGTAACCCGGCGACAGGTTGTTGATCGGCGTGTCCGTATAGATTGTCACCAGCGTCTGGCCGCCCGCCGGCAGCGAGCCGGACGCCGGCAGTACCCGCACCCAACTCAGATTCTCGCTCGTCGACCAGCTCATCGTCTGGTCGCCGGTGTTCGAGAGCGTGTACGTGCGGCTGTTGGGCGTGAACGGACCGCCCTGCGGACCGCTGGTGCTGAAGCCCGCTGACGAGGTCAGCGAGAGCGTGGCGGGCGTCAGCCAGGTGGCCAGCGCGGCGGCCAGTTCATCGCGCAGAATCTCGGCGGACGCGGCGGTGACCGCGTTGCCGGCATTCGTGCCGCTGACTGCGTCGTCCACGAACGCGCCCGTAACGAATTCGCGCGGGTCGATCACGCCGCCGGTCATGTAGGGAATGCTGAACCACGCGAACGATGAGCGGTATTCGAGGCCGTCCAGTCCGACGCTGCCGCCCTTGGCGGCAAACTCGACCGCGGCGCGGAACGCCAGCCGCTTGGCATCCGGCAGGCCGATCTCCGCGGCCTCTTCGTCGATGATGCCGCCGACGTCGGGGTAACCGGCGGCGCCGCCATACCCCATGGCGCTGCCGTTGCTGTTGATCATCAGGTCGTAGAACTCGTCGCGCCAGTCGCCGGCCACGTCGTCGAGATAGCCGTTGACGACGGCTTCGTGCAGTTCGCTCAGGTCGGCCAGCGTCATCGTGTTGTGCTCGCCGCCGCAGCCGATCCGCCGGACGAGCTCGGTGTCGGGCATGTTCAGCGCGTCGGCGGTGGCGTTGATGTTGGTCTGGCCGAAGCGGTCCTTGATTGCCTCGGTGCGGACGTTGTCGGACTGCTCCAGCATGGCCCGCAGCACGTCGTCGAGCGGCTCAAACTGGTCGGGCGATTCGGGCGGACAGCCGCCGGGCGAGCCGTCGAAGCCGTTGACGTTGATCTGGTCCGTAAACCCGATGTTTCCCAGTGCGACCTGTCTCATGGCGTGCACGTGGTGGAGCACCTTGATCGTGCTGGCGGGGTCGAAGATGCGGTCGTGATGGATGTCGGCGCGATAGGAGCCGTTGACGCGCTTGAGCGACGCCCCGAGGGGGGCGAGGTTCTCGTTGCCCATGATGGTGCGCATGATCACGCTGATGCGCTCCTCCAGGGCGTTGCCGTTGTTGATCATCAGCACGGCGTATTCGCCGGCGCCCGCGGGCTGCAGGTCGTAGATGCGGGCCTCGCGATTGCCGTACAGGATCGAAACCTGCGAGGAGGTGTAGCCGGACGCCCACCACCAGCGCTGCCCTTCGAGCTGCTCGAGCACGGCGTCATACTGGCCGTTGCCGAGGTAGGTCAGATCGGTGACGCGGGCGTTATGCTGGCTGAGCAGGTTGTTGAGCGTGCCGGACGATACGCCCGGATAGGGCCACCAATTGCGCTGATCGTCGCCGGTGTTGGACACGAACACGCAACTGAAGCGGGCGACCTCGTTCGGGCGCCGCTCCCAGGCCACCAGCCGCATGTTCTCGTCGCTTGCGATCGACTGAATCCCGGCCAGATCGGTGTTGTGGTGCCACCACCAGCCCTTCGCGTACTGGCCGGTGTTGGTCACCAGGACGACGGCGTAGCGCAGGCTCCCGCCGCTGTTGAGGTACGGATAAATCTGAAGCGCGCGCACCGTGGGCGAGAGAATCGCCTCCATGTCGCCGTAGGTGAGGTCGAACCACCACCCGTCCTGCGGGTTGTAGTATTCGCCGATGTTTCTCACGAGCACGGCGGCGAAGCGCATCGGGTTGTTGTCCACCACCGCCAGCTTGATGATGCGGTAGCCCTCGGCCCGCTTGTCATTGATCTGTGTTTCCGTGGCGGATGTGAACCACCACCAGCCGGTTTCCGTCTCGGAATCGCGTTCGGCGTCGGCTCGCGCGACGTTGGCTCCCAGACTCATGGCCAGTCCGGCCAAAGCAATTGATCGAACCCAGTGCTTCACGGTCGGTCTCCTGTTCGTTTCGGGCGACTCGTCGCGCCCTTGACCCTGCCCCCCGGTACACGACGCCGGTGGAAGGCGCGCGTCAAAGTCCCGCCGAAAATTCCGGAATCGGCTCGCGCCGCGCGCGACGCCTCCGCCCCGGGCCCGTTGCAAACGCCCCCGCCGCCGCCGATTTTCGTTGACGCGCCGGCCACAGCCGTTCTATTCTGGCGGTCGTCGAAGGGAGCGCTTCGCGTGCAACCGCAATCTGCACAAGCAGTTACGCAGATGCTCAGCCGGATCGGAGACGGCGAGGCCGCCGCCGCAAGCGAGCTCTTTCCGCTGGTTTACGCCGAGTTGCGGGCGCTGGCGGGCGCGTTCATGCGCGGTCGCGCCGCCGGCCACACTCTGCAACCCACCGCGCTGGTGCACGAGGCGTACGTGAAGCTGGTGGGCGACGCCGCCAGCCGCCCAAAAGATCGCGGCCATTTCTTCTCCCTGGCCGCCCGCGTCATGCGACAGGTGCTCGTGGATCACGCCCGCGCCAAGGGCCGTGACAAGCGCGGCGGCGGGCAGGAGCGCATCGCGCTCGACGGCGGGTTGCTGGCGGCTGCGACGCCGACGCTGGACCTGGTCGAGCTGGACGACGCACTCCAGCGGCTGGGCGCGATCGACGCGCAATACGCGCAGGTCGTGGAGTTGCGGTTTTTCGCCGGACTCAGCGAGGACGAGACCAGCGAAGCGCTGGGCGTCTCGCGGCCGACGGCGGCGCGGGCGTGGCGCTTCGCGCGGGCGTGGTTGATCCAGCAGCTCTTTCCCGAAGCGGCGACATGAATTCGGCCGAACTCCAGCGGCTGGCGGCACTGTTCGAGCAGGGCTTGCAGACTCCGGCGAGCGCGCGAGAGGCGTTCGTCGCGTCGGCCTGCGGCGACGACCGCGGTCTGGCCCGCGAGCTGCGGGCGCTGCTGGCCGCGGATGCGCGCGGCGACGTGCCGCTCGATCGGCCCGCGCTGGCGACCGCGCTTCCGGAGCTCGTGCTGGCCGCCGCGGATGCGGCCCCGGAGCACGTCGGCAACTATCGCGTGCTGCGCCTGATCGGCGAAGGCGGGATGGGGCTGGTCTTTGAAGCGGAGCAGGAGAACCCGCGGCGGCGCGTGGCGCTCAAGGTGCTCCGCCCGGGGCTGGCGACGCCGGCGACGCTGCGGCGCTTCGAGCTCGAAGCCCAGTTGCTCGGGCGGCTGCGGCATCCGGGTATCGCCCAAGTCTATGAGGCCGGCGTCGCCGAGATCGGGGTTAACGGCGTTCCGGTCGCGCAGCCGTTCCTGGCGATGGAGCTGGTCGGCGGATCGCCGATTACCACGTACGCGCGCGAGCAGCGACTGAGCCTTCGCGCCCGCATCGAACTGCTGGCCGAGTGCTGCGACGCCGTACACCACGCGCATCAGCACGGCGTGATCCATCGCGACCTGAAACCAGAGAACATCCTGGTGCAGCATGATCGCGCCGCAGGGTCGCCGCAGAACGGCTCGCGCGCGGCCCCAAAAATCCTCGATTTCGGCATCGCGCGGGTCATCAGCGACGACGCGCCGGCGGCCACCGCGCACACGGCACCCGGTCAGATCATCGGCACGTTGCCGTACATGAGCCCGGAACAGGTCGCGGCCGACGCCGGCGGCCTCGACGTGCGCACTGACGTGTATTCGCTCGGCGTCGTGCTGTACGAGCTGCTCACCGGGCGATCGCCGCACGCGGGCCGCAGCGCGGCCGAGATTCTGCAACGCATCACGACGAGCGGCGCGCCGCGACCGTCGGCGCTCGACCGGGCGCTGCGCGGCGACATCGAAACGATCGTACTCAAGGCGCTGCACCGCGACCGGGCGCAGCGCTACCCCTCGATGGCCCACTTCGGTCAGGATTTGCGCCGCTACCTGGCGAACGAACCGATCGAAGCCCGCCGCAGCTCGAGCTGGTACATCGTCCGCAAGCTGGTCGCGCGGCACCGCGTGCTCAGCGGCGTCTTCGCGCTATTTCTGTTCACGATCGTCACTTCGGCGATCGCGCTGGCCACGCTCTACCGCGACCAGCTCGCCCAGCGCCAGCGGGCTGACGAGCAGGCTTATCGTGCCCAGCAGGCCGGCGCGCAGGCCGAGCAGCACGCGGCGGACGCGGCCGCGAAGTTCCGCCTGGCGCGCGGCTCGCTTGAGTATCTGATGGATGAGGTGTCGAGCCGGCTGCGACGGCTGCCCGGCACCGGCGTGCTGCGGAAAGACCTGCTGCGGGAGACGTACGCCCGCCTGGCGCCCTTGCTGGAGGAGTCGAGCGACGATCCCGAGCTGCTCTTCCAGGCGGCGCGACTGAACGGCAAGCTGGCGCAGGTGGCGATGGACGTGGGCGACCCCGCCGGGGCCCGCGAACAACTGCGGGTGGCCGGCCGGCGGCTCGATCAGCTCACGGCGGCACACCCAGAGCGGCTGCGATACTGGCTCGTGCGGGCGGAGGTTTACTCGACCGAGGCCGAGATCGCGTGGCGGGCCGGCGACTGGCAGGGGATGAACGAGCCCAACGCGTTGCAGCTCGAGATTCGGGAGTGGATGCTGGCGGCCGAACCGGAGAACCCGGTCTTCCTACGGGGCCTCTCGATCGCGTACGAGCGGCTGGCGATGGCCGCGCGGGCGCAGACCGCCCCGGACGAAGACCGGGCATGGACGCAGCGCATGCACGCGCTCAAGCGGCGCTTGGTGGAACTGCAGCCCGATGACCCGGTCGCGCTCTACGAGCTCTCGGTCGCGGAAGAGGGGCTGGCCGAGCGCGCTATGCGCTCCCGCGACTACGCCGCCACCGAGGCGCACTCCAACGCGGCCCGCGAGATTCGCGAATGCCTGCTGGTGTCCGAACCGGACAACCCGATCTACCTCCGCGCGCTCTCGATCAGTTTCGAGCGGCTGGCGATCGCGGCGGACGCCCGCAAGGACCGCGCCGCCGACCGCGCGTGGACCCGCCGCATGCACGAGGTCAAGCAGCGGCTGGTGACGCTCGAGCCGACCAATCCGCTGTATCAGCACGACATGGCGATCTGCTGCGACCGGCTTGCGATCCAGGCCTCGCAGGATGGCGACTACGCCCGCGCCGCGGCGCTGCTGCTGGAATCCCGCGGGGTTTATCAACGCCTGTTGCAGGCCGAACCCGACTCCCGCCGGTACAACGAAGACCTTGCCTACAACACGCGGACGCTCGCGCGACTGGCGGAGCTTCGCCGGGCCGCACGCGAGCCTGCCGACGTCGCAACCGACCCGCGATAACTGCCGGAGTGTCCGCGGTCAGAGAATCCGCGGTGGCGAGGGAGTGTCACGGGTCAAAGGACCCGCTGTTACCCACAATTCAGTTGCTCGATCTTCGACCCCGAAGGGGTCGCGGATTGTAGCCACGGGTGGAGTCGACGCGCAGCGGCGACGGAACCCGTGGCAATCGTCGCGAGGCCTGCTCGCCCCGGCGGGGCGAAGGAGACTGCGCGACCGGTCGTCCAAGCGCCGCAACGCTCCCGCCGCCCCTACCGGGGCGGCGGCCGCGCGTCACGATCGATCCACGGGTTGCGCTCCGGCCTGCGGCCTCCGCTTCACCCGTGGCTACACTCCCACGTCCCCTCGCGACTAATCGCAGGAAACCGGACGCGCTCCGAAAAATCGTGGGTAACAGCAAGCTCAAAGAACCCAGGATCACGAATCGAGCGTCGCTGGTCGACGAGGCGCACCCTGGGTGGAGCGAGCGATTCTGCCCACTGTGCCAGCAACCCCGGGCGACGCTGCGCACGGTGTACCAGCAACCACCGGCGGCGTTGCGCTCCCGGCAGGCACCGCACCCCTGGCCCATCACTCGGCCGCTTCAACCCCCGCCGCTTCGATTCGCCGTCTGGCTTCGTCGCGCCGTCGCTCCGGTGCTACGCTGTGATAACGCGACTCTGAACTCGCTCTTCGCTCTTCGCGCTCGCCCTTACCCCTTGCGCTTCTGCGGCCGGCGGTTCTGGCCCCGGGGCTTCCACTTGCCGTCGTCGTCCTTCTTTGCCGCCAGGTTCGCCGGGCGGGCGTCGGCCGCGGCGACTTTCAGGTCGGGCGAGTCCTTCAGTTCGCGGATGTGGTCGCGGAGCGCCGCCGCCTTCTCGAAGTCCAGCGCCTCCGCCGCCTGCAGCATCTCCGACTCAAGGTCGCGTACCAGCTCGTCGCGGTCGTACTCGCCCTCGTCGGCGTGCACCGCTTCGCGCACCCGCCGCATCGCCGCTACTTCGCTCATCAGACCCTGTCGGATCGCCTTGCGCACCGTGTCCGGCGTGATGCCGTGTTCCTCGTTGTACTTCACCTGGATCTCGCGGCGGCGATTGGTTTCGTCCATCGCCTTCTGCATCGCGGCGGTGGTCTTGTCGGCATAGAGCACGACCAGCGCGTTCACGTTGCGGGCGCAGCGGCCGATCATCTGAATCAGGCTCGTCTCGCTGCGCAGAAAGCCCTCCTTATCCGCGTCGAGGATCGCCACCAGCGAGACCTCGGGCAGATCCAGCCCCTCGCGCAGCAGGTTCACGCCCACCAGCACGTCGAAGGCGCCCATCCGCAAATCGCGGAGTATCTCGACGCGTTCCAGCGTGTCGATCTCGCTATGAAGATACCGGCCGCGCAGGCCCGCCTGCTGAATGTACGTCGACAAATCCTCGGCCAGACGCTTCGTCAGCGTCGTCACCAGCACGCGCTCCCCGGCGGCGACGCGCTCCTGCGTCCGTTGCAGCAGATCGGGCACCTGCCCGCGGGCCGGCCGCACCTCGATGATCGGATCGACCAGCCCCGTCGGCCGGATGATCTGCTCGACGACTTCGCCGCCGCACTGTTGCAGCTCGTACGCGCCGGGCGTGGCGCTGACAAACAGCACCTGGTTCCACATTCCGGCGAATTCTTCAAAGCGCATCGGGCGGTTGTCGAGGCAGCTCGGCAGGCGGAAGCCGTGTTCGACGAGCACTTCCTTGCGGGCGCGGTCGCCGTTGTACATCGCGCCGATCTGCGGCACGCTGACGTGCGACTCGTCGATGATCAGCAGATAGTCCTTCGGGAAGTAGTCGACCAGCGTGTAGGGCTTGGCGCCGGGCGCCGAGCCGTTCAGGTGCCGCGAGTAGTTCTCGATGCCGCTGCAATAGCCCACTTCCATCAGCATTTCGACGTCATACTTGGTCCGGGCCAGCAGCCGCTGCGCTTCGAGCAGCTTGCCCTGGTGGCGGAGCTGCATGACGCGCTCGTCGAGCTCCGCGCGAATGCCGGCGACGGCCCGCTCCAGCCCCTCTTCCGGCATCACGTAGTGAACCGCGGGATAGACGTAGAGCAGCTCGCGCTGCGCGAGCGTGTTGCCGGTCAGCGGGTGGATCAGCGAGAGCCGCTCGACCTGATCGCCGAACAGCTCGATGCGGATGGCGAATTCCTCGTACGCCGGGTGCAGCTCGACTACGTCGCCGCGGACGCGGAAGCTGGCGCGCTTCAGCATCAGGTCGTTGCGCTCGTATTGCAGCCGCACGAATTTCTTGAGCAGTTCGTCGCGCTCGATCGTCTCGCCCACGCGCAGCGCGATGACGCTGGCCTTGTACTCGTCCGGCGAGCCCAGGCCGAAGATGCACGACACGCTGGCCACCACGACCACGTCGGGCCGGCTGATCACCGCGCTGGTCGCGGCCAGCCGCAGGCGGTCGAGGTCGTCGTTGCGAGACGAATCCTTCTCGATATAGATGTCGCGGGCCGCGATATACGCCTCGGGCTGGTAGTAGTCGTAGTAGCTGACGAAGAACTCGACCGCGTTGTTGGGCAGAATCTCGCGGAATTCCTCGTAGAGCTGAGCGGCGAGCGTCTTGTTGTGCGACAGGATCAGCGCCGGTTTACCCAGGCGGGCGATGGCGTGCGCCATCGTGAAGGTCTTTCCTGAACCGGTGACGCCCATGAGCGTCTGGAACTTGCGCCCCTCGCGAAAGCCGGCCACGATGCGGTCGATCGCCTGCGGCTGGTCGCCGCGCGGCTCGTAGCTGCTGACGATCTGGAACTGGCCGGGCAACTGGTAGTTGTGCGTGCTGCTGCTCATACGGCTCCGGCGCTGACGGCTCCAAACACGCCATTATATGCGCCGCCGCAGCCGCCGGAACTCAGCGATCGCCCAACACCGCCCGCGGATCGGCCAGGAACCGGCGGGCGTCGACGGCTTTCTGCACGCTGTCGCTCATGTTCTTGACCACCAACTGGTTATGGGTGGGCAACTCGTCGCCGACGACGACCGCGTAGCGCGCGCTCCGCGCCGCCGCCTGCTTGAACTGCTTGCCCATTGCGGCACGCTTGTACGAGAAATCGACCGTCAGCCCGGCGCGGCGCAGGGCGCCGACGACTTCCAGCGCCCGCGCGTAGTGCTGCTCGCCGGCGTCGATCACGAAGACATCGAGCGGATCGGCGAGGGCGGGCAGCTTCCCGATCTCCCGGAGCGCTTCGAGAATCGGCGCGTCGCCCATGCCGAAGCCCACGCCGCTGACCCGCGGGCCGTCGAGCAGCTCGCAGAGATTGTCGTATCGGCCGCCGCCCAGCAGCGCCCGCAGGCCGCCGTGCCGCATGTGGGCTTCGAAGACGGTGCCGGTGTAATAGGCGATGCCGCGCACGACCTTCAGGTCGAACACGCAATAGTCGGCTACGCGGAAGTCGCTCAGGCAGCGCCACAGCGCCGAGAACTGCTCGGCGGCGGCGGAAGCGCTCTCCACAGCGCCGGCGATCGCCACCGCGCGATCGAGCGAAGGCGACTCAAGCTCGGCCAGCACCGGAGCGACGGGCGCGGAAGCGCCCAAGGCGTCCATCCACTGGCGCTCGAACTCCGCCCGCGGCAGCTTGTCGAAGCGGTCGATCAGCGCGAAGGCCGCGGAAGTCTGCTCGGCGGCGACTCCCAGGCCGCGAAGCACCGCCTGGGCCAGCGGGCGGCTGCTGACGCCGACCGCGACGTCTTCCGGCGTCAGCCCGGCGGACCGCAGGAACTCGACGGCGACCGCGATGGTCTCGGCATCGGCGATCGGCTCGTCGACGCCCAGCACGTCGACGTTCCACTGGAAGAACTCGCGCAGGCGTCCGCGCTGCGGCTTTTCCGCCCGGCACATGCGGGGGATGCTGAACCACTTGATCGGGCGCGGCAGGGCGCTGGCGCGGGCGGCGACCATGCGGGCGAGCGTGGGCGTCATCTCCGGCCGGATGGCGAAGCGGCGCTCGCCGCGGTCGGTGAAGTTGAACAACTCGCCGACGATGCCCTCGCCGCTTTTGAGCGTGTAGAGCTCGAGGAACTCGAAGATCGGGCCTTCGTACTCGCTGAAGCCGAAGCTGCGCGAGACGCGCCGCCAGGCGTCGAAGAGCCAGTTTTGAAGGCGCATGTCCTCGGGATAGAAATCCCGCATGCCGGGGGGCGTTTGTATCTTCATGCGTCACCGCTGCGGCGGACGGCGGGGGGCCGAACCGTCTGACGCGCCCCGGCCCGCCGGCCGGCGAAAAGAAGAAAGCCCGCCGGCATGAACCGACGGGCTTTCGTATAGCCAAGAAACAGTGGACGGAAGCCGCGCGGCGGTCAAAGCCGCCGACGATCGGGCAAGCCCGACCGCGAGTGTGCTGACTTATCGATCACCGCCGGGCGGCGCCGAAGCGCTGCGGGGCGGCGAACGTCTATTAATCCCTAGAAAGGAGGTGATCCAGCCGCAGGTTCCCCTACGGCTACCTTGTTACGACTTAGTCCCAGTCACCGGTCTTACCGTCGGCCGCCGCCTCCTTGCGGTTAGCTAAGCGGACTTCGGGTACTACCAGCTCCCATGACTTGACGGGCGGTGTGTACAAGGCTCAGGAACACATTCACCGCGGCGTAGCTGATCCGCGATTACTAGCGATTCCAACTTCATGGAGTCGAATTGCAGACTCCAATCTGAACTGGGGCTGCCTTTTTGCGATTTGCTCCACCTCGCGGCTTTGCGTCGCTCTGTAGCAGCCATTGTAGCACGTGTGCATCCCCAGGCATAAAGGCCATGATGACTTGACGTCGTCCCCGCCTTCCTCCGGCTTAACGCCGGCAGTCTCGCTAGAGTCCCCGGCATGACCCGCTGGCAACTAGCGACAAGGGTTTCGCTCGTTAAGGGACTTAACCCGACACTTCACAGCACGAGCTGACGACAGCCATGCAACACCTGTGCACGTTTCACCCTTGCGGGCAACTTCCCGGGTTATCCCCGGAAAGCATCCGTGCATTTCAAGCCTAGGTAAGGTTCTTCGCGTTGCTTCGAATTAAGCCACATGCTCCACCGCTTGTGTGAGCCCCCGTCAATTCCTTTGAGTTTTAGCCTTGCGGCCGTACTCCCCAGGCGGCACACTTACCACTTTTGCTTCGGCTCGGGAATCGTCAGAGACACCCGAACCTAGTGTGCATCGTTTACAGCGTGGACTACCAGGGTATCTAATCCTGTTTGCTCCCCACGCTTTCGCGCATCAGCGTCAGAATCGGCCCAGTGCCCCGCTTTCGCCTCAGGCGTTCCTCTAGATATCTACGCATTTCACCGCTCCACCTAGAGTTCCAGGCACCTCTACCGACCTCAAGCCCCGCAGTTTGCCGAGCCGTTCCCCGGTTGAGCCGGGGGATTTCACACGACACTTGCGGAGCCGCCTACGCGCGCTTTAAGCCCAATGATTCCGAACAACGCTTGCCTCCTCTGTATTACCGCGGCTGCTGGCACAGAGTTAGCCGAGGCTTATTCTGGGTCTACTCAACTTCCCGGCAGTTAACCGGGTTGCTTGTCGGACCCTAAAAGCAGTTTACACCCCGAGGGGCTTCCTCCTGCACGCGGCGTCGCTGGGTCAGGCTTGCGCCCATTGCCCAATATTCGTTACTGCAGCCACCCGTAGGTGTCCGGGCAGTGTCTCAGTCCCGATGAGGCGGGTCATGCTCTCACACCCGCTACCCGTCGCAGCCTTGGTGAGCCGTTACCTCACCAACTAGCTGATAGGACATAGGCCGCTCCATGACCGGCAGGTTGCCCCGCCCTTGGTCGCTGGGTCATGCGACCCCGCGACTTCATCAGGTATTAGCAGCACTTTCGCAAAGGGTTGCCCCGCTGTTATCCCTGAGTCGAGGGTACGTTACCTATGCATTACTCTCCCTTCCGCCACTAACTGTATATTGCTACACAGTCCGTGCGACTTGCATGTCTTAGCCACGCCGCCAGCGTTCGTTCTGAGCCAGGATCAAACTCTTCGATTAAGTCTCGAAGAAAATCGGCCCCGAAGGGCCGCAATCTCCTGACACTTGGCTCAAACACTCACGTCTGCATACGAGAATGTCTGAAGGGGGTCGCGCAGCGCCGACTGGCGGCGTGCAGACGACCGGGTTCAATCCCCCGGGACTGCCAAAGTGCAGCAGTAGCCCCGGAGGCACATTCTCGCGGCTATCACGTCCACTGTTTACTTGTCAAAGATCAGCCCGCAACCAATCGCGGGTTTGGTATAGTATCACGGCTCACGCAGTCCGCAAGCCCGCCGCCCCCGATTTCTCGGAAAACTTTAACCAATCCCACGCACAACCGCCATCCAGCCGCCGCCGCTTCCGCTCGGGCGCGCGCACGAAGCGATCCAAGAACCTGACGCGGCCGAATTCCGTCTCCCCCAGTCCCGGAATGATGGGCCGATACCCGTAATTATCAGACCATAACGGCCCAATTCGACTGACACTCGTGCAATCCGTACAGTTCTATTGGCGGGTGACGTGCTTCCGGCCTGTCGTCGGTCGCCCGCCGGTGGGCGCGGCCGCCGTCCGCGTCGTTCTTCGATAACAAAATACGTCGCATTCGCGTGTTCGCGAGGGCGACGTTGTTTCGACTCGATGTTCGAACTTCCTGGAGGCTCCCCCCAATGATTCGCGTGTTTCGAACAGCGGCGGTCGCGCTCGTCGCCGCCGTGACGGTCCTCCTGCCCGGGTGCGTGACGCAGCCGCCGGTCGTGAATCCTCCGGGCGGCGGTAACACGATCAACACCAACCCACTGCTTGTGCCGTTCGTCTCCGAAGATGAGCTCGTCCGCTATGCCAAGGACCATGTGTCGCGCGCCGCGGCGCAGCGCGGCGCTTACGACGGCGGTCTGTTCGGCATCTTCCCGCTGGCGCTGCCGGCTGCCGAGACGGGCGGCCCGGATGTCAGCACCGCGGCCGGCGGCGACGACGCATCGGGGCCGAACTACTCCGGTACCAACCTGCAGGAAGCCGACGTGGATGAGAGCGACGTCGTCAAGTCCGACGGCGAGTTCTTCTATGTCGCGCGCGGCAGCAGCGTGCGCATCGTGCGGGCCGCTCCTGCGGACCAGATGGCGCAGCTCGCGCGGCTCGAACTCAACATGCCGGTCGACTCGCTCTATCTGGCCGACGCAAACCGCGTGCTGGCCATCGGGGTGCGCTACAACTACGTGGAGCAGCCGCTGGCGCGGGTCGCGATCGACATCTGGCCGCCGTACTACTTCAATGCGGAGACGGTCGTCGCCGAGATCGACGTCAGCGACCGCGCGAATCCGCAGGTGATGCAGGAGGTCGAGTTCGACGGCACGCTGGTTTCGTCGCGGCTCACCAACGGGCGGCTGACCCTGGTGATGACGGTCGCTCCGGCGCTTCCGCCGACCGCCGCGGAAGTCGATCTGGACACGGTTTTGCCGAAGGTCCGCACCGCCGCGGGCGAGTTCTTCGCGATCGCGTGGACGGAGATGCTGCACCCGATGGACCCCGGCGGGCTCAATACGACGATGGTGGTGTCGCTGGACGCGGCCGACGTCAGCACGGTGGTCGCGTCGACCGGCATCATGGCCAGCGCCTCGACGATCTATGCGTCGAGCGACGCCCTCTACGTGACCGACTCGGAGTATGACGCGGAGAACAACTACCGCGAGACGACCTCCGTTCACAAGCTCGACTTCGACGAGAACGGCGCGGCGCGTTACACCGCCAGCGGAGCGGTTCCGGGGCGGCTGCTGAACCAGTTCTCGCTGGGCGAACACAACGGGAACCTGCGTCTCGCCACGCACGTTTCGAACACGAGCCTGTTCATGGGTGGGCCGTTCTTTGCGTGGGCGGCGGTCGACATTGCCCGGGCGCAAGCCGCGGATGACCCGGCAACTCCGCCGGCGGAGCCGCTGCAGCCGTACAACGCCGTGTTCGTCCTGGGCGAGAACGCCGGGAAGCTGGAGATTCGCGGGGCGCTGGAGAACATCGCTCCGGGCGAGCGGATTTACTCGGCGCGCTTCCTGGGCGATCGGGGCTTCCTCGTCACGTTCGTGCAGATCGACCCGCTGTTTGCGCTGGATATGAGCGATCCCACGTCGCCGAAGATCGCCGGCGAGTTGAAGATCCCCGGCTTCAGCGACTATCTGCATCCGCTGGGGGACGATCTGCTGATCGGCGTGGGGCGCTCGACGCGGACGTCCGATTGGGGTGCGACCGTGCCCGACGCCGTGCAGCTCTCGCTTTTCGACGTGAGCGACCTGAGCAATCCGCGCCTGATTCAACAGATCGACGCAGGCGGTTATGGCAGCAGCTCCGGCGTCAGCTACAGCCACAAAGAGTTCGCCATCCTGCCGGGCGCTGACGGCTCGGCGCTGATCGGCGTCACGGCGCAATTGATGAGCGAGCAGCAGAGCGGTCCGTGGGGCTGGTACTATCCGACGTTCGACGGCGTCATGGTGTATCGCGTGGAGGCGACCGGGTTCACGCAGGTTGGCATGCTGCCGGCGGTGGTGCGCGAACCGCCGTGGGGCGGCTACGGATATGCCAACTGGAAGCGAGCGGCGTTCATCGGCGACCGGGCGTATGCGATCAGCGACGCCGGCGTGCGGGCGGCGCTGCTGACCGACTTCTCACAGACCAACCAGGCCGAGCTACCCGCAGAACCGAACGAGGGGTTCTGGTGGGGCTACGGCGGGGTCGAGGGTGACGCCGGGTTCGGCGGCGAGCCCGTCGCGACGCGCTAGGCGCGCCCATTGACCGCTGACAATCACGCACGCCGGCTCTGCGACGATCGTCGCGGGCCGGCGTGTGTCTTTATCTGGGTTCGGCAGAGTGCCCGCTCCATGCTGTGCGGCGCTGCCGCCGGGGCGGCAAAGTTGAGAACCGCGGCGATTGCGGTAAGAATGACGCGCTGCGGCCGGAGTGGCGGAATCGGCAGACGCGCGGGTTTCAAAAACCCGTGACCGCAAGGTCGTGTGGGTTCGAGTCCCACCTTCGGCAATGGGCGGCCGCCCGACGGCTCGCAGGATGGGGGTACAAAGCGCGGCCCGCGGCGGAAGGCTCCGCCGGGCGCGGCGGAGGTGCTTCCCGATGACGACGATCGCGATGGTGCTCAGCCTGCTGCTGTGTTTCCAGGATTCGGGCGACGCCGGCGGCAAGATCAAGTGGATCGAAGACCCGAAGGCGGCCGTCGAGGACTCGAAGAAGAGCGCGCGGCCGATCCTGTTCTACGTACTGGGGCGCTCCGACGACCGCGACGACGACATCGAGCGCGATCAGAAGCGGGCGATGGCGGACGACACGGTCGTGCGCCTGGCGCGGCGCTTCGTCTGCTGCAAGCTCTCGCGCAGCCGCCATCGCGACGTGCTGGAGGGGCTGGGGCTCAAGTCCGAGTATCAGATGTACATGGTGTTCGTCCGGCCCGACGGCACGCTGATCGACCAGCTCGACGGCCTGGGCGTGGCGAAGACCGACACGCTGCAGCAGAAGCTGGCCGTGGTGTTCCGCGTCTATCGCAAGGAGTACTTCAACAAGGAGCTCGCGCCGCTGCTGGCCGAAGAGAAGACCAAGGCCGCCGAGATCAAGAAGGCCTTCGCGCGGATCGAGGACTTCACCATTCTCGACGCCGACGCGGCGATCATCGCGCTGCTGAAGCGGTCGGACGTGGACAAGTCGATCCTGAAGAGCGGTCAGGAGCTGCTCGCGGAACTGAGCACGAAGCCCGCGGTGGACTATCTGGTCGAAGCCGCCGGCAAGGGCGACGAGCAGGCCGCCAAGGCGCTCGAAAAGTGCACGCCGGGCGCGGCGGAGAACATGCTGCCCGCGCTGGACGAAGACGACGACAAGCTGCGGCTGATGGTGTACGCGGCGGTGACGAAGATCTGCAAGGTGAAGGACGCCAAGCCGGCCCGCTTCTGGGAAGGCAAAAACGAGAAGGTGAAGGCCGACGAGATTCAACGCGTCAAGAACGTGGTCGAAAAGGTCGCCCGCAAGTGGAAGGAACGCTATGAAGAGTATCGTTGATCTGCGCAGCGACACGGTGACGCGCCCGTCGCCGGCCATGCGACAGGCGATCGCCAGCGCCGAAGTGGGCGACGACGTGCTGGGCGACGATCCGACCGTGATCCGGCTGCAGGAGCGCAGCGCGGAGTTGCTGGGCAAGGAAGCGGCGCTCTACGTCCCATCGGGCAGCATGGCGAACCAGGTGAGCATCCGCACCGTCTGCGAGGGCGGCGACGAGATCATCTGCGACACGACCACGCACAGCTACAATTACGAAACAGCGGGGCCGGCGGCGCTGGCTGGCGTCAGCATGCGCTTCATCAACAGCCGCCGCGGCGTTTTCAGCGCCCGCGACGTCGAGCCGCTCATCCGCCCGCGCAGCATGCACTTCCCCAACTCGCGGATGGTGATCATCGAGAACACCAACAACCGCGGCGGCGGCGCGGTCTGGCCGGTCGAGAACTTCGCGGCGATTCGCACGCTGGCCGATCAGCACGGGTTGCACGTACACCTGGACGGCGCGCGGCTGCTGAACGCCTGCGCCGCGAAGGGGCTGCGCCCGACCGATTACACGCGGCACGTCGATTCGTGCTCGCTGTGCTTCTCCAAGGGGCTGGGGGCGCCCGTGGGTTCGATCGTCGCGGGGCCCGCGGCGTTCATCGACCGCTGCCGGCGGTTCCGCAAGATGTTCGGCGGCGCGATGCGCCAGGCGGGGATCCTCGCCGCCGCGGCGATCTACGCACTGGATCACAACGTGCAGCGGCTGGCCGAAGATCACGCCAACGCGCGGCGACTGGCCGAGGCCATCGCCGGGCTGCCGGGAATTCGCCTCGATCCGGCCGACGTCGAGACCAACATCGTCATCTTCGGAGTCGAGCCGTCGCTGGGATCGGCGCCGGCGTTCGCGGAAAAGCTGCGGGAGCGCGGCGTCTGGATGATCCCCACCGGGCCGGACAGCCTGCGCGCGGTTACGCACCTGGACGTGCCGACGCTCGCCGTGGATCGCGCGATCGAGGTGATTCGCGAGCTTTGCGGGGTGGTCGCGGCGCGCTAACCGCGGGTCGCGCAGCCCACCGCAGCAGCGCGGTGCACTCCCGCGAGTTTCACCGGGCAGCGGCGCGGAAGCGCGCCGCAGCCTGGGCCGCGCCGGCGCGGTCGAGGTGGCGTGCGATCAGTTCGCGGTGTTCGGGCGTGTTCTGAAACGCGAGCACTTCTTCGGCCAGTTGCCGGGCTTGGTCGAGCCGCTCGTCCCCGGCCAGCGCCTCAACCAGCTTCGCACCGCGTTCGACAACCGTTTCGCCCACGAAGCGGCCGCCGCGGTAGTGCACGGCGCAACACGGCGTCTGCTGCAATCGCGCCACGCGGGCGGCCTCGGCGAACTCCCTCCGCAGGTCGCCGGACGCGACCACATCGCGATAGCGGCGGGCCTCGATCAGCAGCGAGAACACGTGCGCATAGAGCACGGCGCGGGCCTTCGAATCCGCCGGGAGCTGGTCGTAGACGCGTAACGTATCGGCCCGCTCCTCCAGCGCTTCATTGATCGCGGCAAACTCATACGCCGTGGAGACATCGTCGCCGGCGGCGGGCGCGGCCGCGGTCGGGTCGGGGGTCGCCGCGTCGGACGCGCCGGCGCTCGGGTTCGCCACGCTGCTCGCCGGCTGTGTCGCCGGGGCCGCGGCGAGCAGCGCCGCCGCCCGCGCGTCGCGCCGCTGGCGCAGCGCATCGAGCGCCGCGGGGTGCCGGCGGCCGAGCCGGGCGATGTCCACGGCCAGCGCCAACCGGCGAGTGGCGGCATAGGGAATGTGGCGCCGCAGGCCTTCATCAAAGCACCACAGATACTCCTGCAGCGCCGCAGCGGGCTCGCCCGCGTCGGCCAGCGCGCGGCCGAGGCGTTCGCGGCCGACCGGGTCGCGTCCGGCGGAGCGCTCCAGGTATGTGCGGGCGCGGGCGACGGCGTCCTGTCCGGCAAGGGCCGCCTCGAACTCGGCCGCGAACTGCGGTCCGTTGCGAAATCCGACGATGCGATCGGTCGCGACGCCATCGGGCGTCAGAAACACGATGGTCGGCAGCGTCTCGATCGCATAGCGCTGCGCCAGCGCGTCCTGGGCGTCGGCGTCGATGCGGATGGCGATCGCCTCGCCGCGAATGGCGCGCAGCACGCGCGCGTCGCGCCAGGTCGAGCGTTCCAGTTCGAGCGACGCCGCATCCCAGGTGGTTTGAAACGACGCGAGCAGGACGACCTTCTCCGCCGCCGCGCGGGCCAGCCCGGCGTCGAAGGTCAGGTCGCTCAGCGCCGTCGTGGGCGGCGGCTGGGCCATCGCCGCCGCGGCGGCGGCAAGCGGCGCAAGCACCCCGAGGCAGCGTGCCGCAATGTCGCGCGTCATGGTTTCTTTCCGCGTTTGGCGGGCGAGAACTGCATCACGTCGCGGCGCTGCCCGCGCGGGTAGAACGCCAGGGTCTTCAGCTTGCCGCCGCGGCGCACCTGAAACTCCGCCTTGGTGTCGGCGTCCGCGGGAATGCGCCAGCCGACCAGTTCGTCGCCCTCCACCATGCCGCCTTTGGCCGCGGCCGAATCGGCGACGAGGCCGTATACGCGCTTCTCCTTGAGCGAGCGTTCGCGGTCGAAGCCCAGCGAGAACTCGTAGACCGGCCGCACTTTGCCGGTCAGCGCAGGCGCCAGCGCCGAATCGGGCAGTTCGATGCGCTCGGCGCGGGTCACGTAGCGGTCGAACTCATCCTCGAACCACGCGCCCAGGGCGCGGCTGCCGGCGGCGCGGATCGCGTCGTTGGAGAGTTCGAACTTCTCGCGGCGGCCGCGCTCCACCAGCGCCTTGAAGAGCTTGTCGAGACCCTCGCGCACGCCCTTGTCGCGCGCCAGGCGGTGCCAGCGCAAGCCCAGCATCAGCCCGCGCTCGTAGGCCATCTCGCCAACCGTGTCGCGGGCCTGCCAGTAGCGGGCGTCGATCTCCTCGTTGCTGGCGTTGATCGCGGGGTTGGCGTAGTACTCGCGGATGTGGCGGTTGACCCACTTGGCGAAGAGCGCATCGTCCCAGTGGCCCGATTCGTGCAGGATGCGCAGCGCGTAGTAGTCGGTCAGGCCCTCGACGAACCAGTAGACCAGCCGCTCGGGCTGCTTCGCGCCGAGCACGCGGCCGTTCCAGTAGTGGAACAGCTCGTGGGCGAAGAGATGCTCGACCGCGTCGCTGATCTTCGCCTGCGGCGCGACGCACAGCGCGAAACTGCGATAAAGACCCATGCCCGTCAGGCGGGCGTCGCCCTCCTTCAGCGGTGCGCCGACCGGCACGGCAGTGACCAGGAACGGCGGGAACTCGACCTCGGACATGAACAGGCACTGCTGCCGCACGATGTCGAACGCCATGCGCAGGAACTCATCGGCGTCGAAGGCGAACGATTCGACCACGGCAACGGTGACGGTCAGGCCCTCCTCGCTCCGCGTGCGCGTCGCAAGCGGCCCGGCGACGTAGACGGAGTGCCGCACGTCAGTCGCGGCCAGCGTGTCGCCCACGTGCGTGCCGACGCCGCCCCAGGAACAGGCGGCCTTCCAGCCGCGCGGCAGATCCCAGCGCAGCACGAATTCGTAGGTATCGGGCGAGTTCGTACTCGGCTCGGGCGTCATCAAAAAGGCGTTGCCGACGCCGTGAAAAAAATGGTCGCCGACGACTGGGTGATGCGTCGTGGTCCAGTCCAGCTCGCGGCGGCCGGCGTCGACAGTGTATTTGCAGCGCAGCGTCGCGCCGGGACGATGTTGCAGGACCCAGCGCGAGCCGTCCTGTTTCACGCCGGTCGCACCGCTGAACTGCGGCTGGCCGAGGATGGCCGGCACATCGTCGATCGTACCGAAGCGCCGCGACACGCCGAGCGCCGAAAGCTTGCGGCCCTGCGTGTCCCAGTCGATCTCCACTTCGAGCACGCCGCGGGCGGGATCGGGGCGCAACGTGTAGCGCAGCGCTTCGGCCGCGGCCGGTGTGCGGGTTGCGGTTGCCGTCAGGAGTACTGCGGCGGCAAGCGCGACGCGGGCGAGAGTCATTACATCGGCCTCCGACGGAGGGGCGACAACGGGTGGCCGGGTCGGAGACCCGGCAAGACAGCCACCGGCCTTCAGACCGGTGCGCGCCGGCGGGTCGGAGACCCGGCAAGACAACCACCGGTCTTCAGACCGGTGTCACAGGTCCCACCGGTTTTCAGACCGGTGCCGCGAGCGCTGTCGGGCCGTGGCGATCCTAACCGGCCGCGGCGAGCCTAATTCAGCGCAATTTCCGCGGCAAGACGCGCAGCGCTCGCGCACGGCCCGCCGTCTGAACCCGTCGCCTCCCGATAGTATCGCCGGCGACCCGCAATGGAGGCGGCGTTCGCCGACGATTTGACCACAGGGATGTCTCGCCCCGATGAGATGCCGCTGCGCTTCGCTGCTGCTCACGCTCGTCCTCACGCCGCTGCTTTGCGCGCAGACCGCGCCGCCGCATTCGGCGCAGACCACGCCGTCGCTCGCGGCGCAGACCGCCCCGTCGCTGGGTGCACAGATCGCGCCGTCGCCGGGTGCACAGACCGCGCCGCCCACCTATGTCGCGGCGCGCCAGATCATCGTTGCGCCGCAGGCCAGCGGGCCCGTCGACCGGGTCGAACTGTGGGTCATAGCCGACGGTGGTCGAGGCTGGGAGCGCGTCGCCGAGTCGCGGAGTCTGGGTCAGATTGCCTATCAGGCGCCGGCCGATGGCGCGTATGGCCTGCTCATTCGGCTTTTGAACGCAAACGGAGCATCCGCAGCCGAGCCGAGCGCCGCCACGCCGGCAGCGATGCGGATCCTCGTCGATACCACACCGCCGCTGTTGCAGCTTTCCGCCGCCGAGCCGCAGACGCCGATCGCTGCGGAGACGGGGACGTCGCCCGCCGCGACCGGAACCCGTTGGCGGCTGCAACTCAGCGTATTCGACGAGCATCTTGGACCCGCGGGCGTGCGCGTCTTTTATCGCCCGGACGGACAGCAATCGTGGAGCGACGGCGGGGTGCTCAATATCGCCGGCGCGGTTCGCGAATGGACCGCACCGCACCCGATTCGCGCGGCGAAGATCGACCTTTGCGTGGTCGCGACTGATCTGGCCGGCAACAGCCGGCGGAGCGAACTACGCGGCGTGCTCGCCGCATCCGGCGCGAGCACATCGCAGCCGGCCGTTGCACCCGCGGCGCTGAGTGGCGATGGCGCAGAAATGCGCGATCGCATTGCGCGCGATGCACCGCGGGCGCGGCACTCGGCGTCCGACCTGGATCGCGCTTCCGCTCGCCAAGTTGACGTCGCGGCGGGCGCCGCGCTCGCCGCATCGGTTTCCGCGGTGCAGAACGGCGGGGAACCGTTGCTGCGTCAAGCGTCGCCCCCGGGCGCGGATGGCCTGCACGTGCCCGTTCCGCCCGCGTCGCCGAGTTTTGAGCAGGCGTCGGCGCTGCGACTGATCGCATTGCGCCACGTCGCCGCGGGCGAAACGCGCCTGGCGGCTGCCCGTCTGGAGGAAGCGCTGCGGCTGGCCCCCGACGACGTTGAGACGCTGCTGGTGTACGCCGCCGCCAAGGCGCGATCGCGAGATTGGCCGGCTGCGGTCGCGCTCTATCAGCAGACGCTGGCGGTCGCGCCGCAGGAGCCGCGCGCGCTGGACGGGCTGGCGGCGGCGCTGACGGCGCGCGGCGAGTATCCCGCGTCGGCGGCGACGCTCGAGACCTTGGTGCGCGTCGCACCCCGGTCGGCGGATGCGTGGTTGCACTACGGCGACGTGCAACATCGTCTGGGGCGCAGCGCGGCGGCTCGCAATGCGTGGACGCAGGCGCGCGAACTGGCGACCGACGCCGATCAGCGGGCGCGGGCGACGCGCCGCCTGGCGGTCAGTGCACCGGCAGTGCGGCCTTAAGTTTGTGCCCTGCTGGTAATGCGGCGCATCGATCGTTCTGTTTGGTGGGGGCCGAGCTTTCAGTGCTCGTCCATGAGTTCGTACATCCCGCCGCCGGCGCGACGTATCTTTCCCTGGCGAAACAGCTCATCCCAGACGGCTTGCGGAAACTGATTGGGGGGCATGATGGCGACGATGCCGGAGCGGCCGCCGCTGCTCATCGGGCCGTGGCCGAGTCGCGACTCGTCATCGAGTCGCGCGAGTTTCAGCCGCTTGCGGAAGGCCTTGAGGGCCGCCTTGAGTTGTTCCGGGCTAGGCGTGTCGGCGCCCGCCGGGCTCGCGCCGGCCGGCGGAGTTTCATCTGACGCACACATGCCTGTTTCCTTACCTGAAGCGCGCGACGCGAACTCGCGCTCGAACCTGTGCGATGCATCCCCGGTAGTCTACCGCGACCGCAGGCGCATGGGTGCGGGGCGAAAATGCGGACGAGAGCCGCCGCGAGCGGCGAGACGATTGGCGAGAAAACACGGAGCGGGCGCGATTTCGGATGACGCGGTGCGCCCGGCTTTCGGAGAAATTTCTGAATTGCTGCAATGCGCCGCGGTCCTCGCAACATACCATCAATCGCTGACGACATTCCCGTGCTTCTCCATTGGCGCGCCCGGGCCCGGCCTTGTGCCGACCCGGGCGTGACTTTGTTACGAGCCGGCGACCGCAGCCACACACACGACCGCCGCGGACTCGCAGCGCGACAGGCGGCGCACGATGCCCGCGTTAAGACGCAATCCGTGCGGTGATCGTGATCGCGCTGCGGCGCGAGCGCACTGCGTCTGTGACCGGCTCACGCGACGAAGCGCGTCGCCCGCGATGCGCTTGTAAATCTCTCGCGGCTTTTCGCAATCGCGCTGCGCGGTCTCGACATGCCTTAGCGGCGAAGTCAACTCGTTGCGAGTCGCGGGCCGATCCCCCGATTCACACGTCCACGCATCGCGCGCATTGGAGGAAAAAGCATGGTGCTCCCGCTACGCCTCTCGCGAGGCGCCCTGGCGCTCTCCGCGCTCGTCGCGCTCGCTCAGCCGCCGGTTCGCGGCGAGATCGTCAATTTCGTCATGACGCTCGACGGACCCCAGGAGACGCCGCCCGTCAACACGCCCGCCAGCGGCAACGGCGTCGCCACGCTGGACACGACCACGCGGCTGTTTTCGTGGAACATCACCTTCAACGGTTTGCTCGCGCCGGAGATTGCGGCGCACTTTCACGGGCCGGCGGTCGCCTGCGAGATGGCCGGCGTGGCGCTGGCGCTGCCGCTGGGCAACCCCAAGGTCGGTTCGGCCACGCTCTCGGTCGCGCAGATGAACGACGTGCTGGCCGGACGCTGGTACGTCAATATCCATAGCGGCATGCACGGCGGCGGCGAGATTCGCGGCCAGGTCTACCCCGCGCCGTTCAGCAATCCGCTGCCGAACATCGCGAACAGCAGCACGCGCGTCATCCTCGAGTTCGTCGCCACGGGGCTGACTGCGCCGAACTGGGCGACGCACGCGCCGGGCGTGCCTGGACGGTTGTTCATCGTCGATCAGCCCGGGCGGGTCGAGTCGCTCGATCTGGCGAGCGGGACGCGCTTCACGTTTATCGACGTTTCGAGCCTGCTCGTGCCGCTGGGCATTTTCGGTCCGGGTTCGTTCGACGAACGCGGGCTGCTCGGCCTCGCGTTCCGCCCGGACTACGCCACCAGCGGCAAGTTTTATACGTACACGTCCGAACCGGTCAGCGGCGCGGCGGATTACTCCACGCAGCCGATCGGCGTACCCGCGGATCATCAGTCGGTCATCCGCGAATGGACGAACGCGGACCCCACCAACCCGCTGTCGGTGGTCGCGCCGGCCGGCTCGCGCGTGCTGCTGCGCGTCGATGAGCCGCAGTTCAACCACAACGCCGGCTGCATCAACTTCGGTGCAGATGGCATGCTATACATCGCGTTCGGCGACGGCGGCGGCGCGGACGACACGAACGGGCAACCTTTCATCGGCGGAGATCCGCTGATCGGTCATGGCTGCCGCGGCAACGGGCAGAACCTGGCCACGCCGCTCGGAAAAATCCTGCGGATCGACCCGCTGGGCAACAACTCCGCGAACGGGCAGTACGGCATTCCTGCGAACAACCCGTTCGTGGGCGTCGGCGGCGCGGCGCCGGAGATTTTCGCGCGCGGCTTCCGCAATCCGTTCCGCTTCTCCTTCGACCCCCAGACCGGCGAACTTTACGCCGCGGACGTCGGGCAGAACGACATCGAAGAGATCAACATCGTCACCAGCGGCGGCAACTACGGCTGGCGGCATCGCGAAGGCAGCTTCAACTTCATCTTCAACGGCAACTCGGCGGGGTACATCACGGATCGAACGCTCGACGTTCCCGCCGGACTGATCGATCCCATCGCCCAATACGACCACGGAGACGGCATCGCGATCGTGGGCGGCTTCGTGTATCGCGGGGGGCAGGTTCCCGACCTGCTGGGCGACTACGTCTTCGGCGAGTTTGCGGTCAGCTTTGCCGACAACGGGCGGTTGTTCCACCTGCGCGGCGGCGCGATCACCGAGCTGGTCGCCAATGGTCAGCCGGAACTCGGCGTGTCGGTGCTGGGATTCGGCCGCGACGGGGACGGCGAAGTCTATCTGCTGGCGAACACCGGCGGCGTGCCGTTCGGCAACTCGGGCGTGGCGCTGCGCGTCCGCTCGGCACGCGGCGACGCGAACTGCGACGGTTCGATCGACTTCTTCGACATCGATCCGTTCCTGCAAGCGCTGTTCGACACGCCGGGGTATCTTGCGACCTTCCCGGCCTGCGACGGGACGATCTTCTCCGCCGATGCGAATCGCGACGGGTCGATCGACTTCTTCGACATCGACGCATTCCTGGACGCGCTGTTCTAATGCGGCGCTAAGGTCTGACGCTCCGCCGATTGAACGGGGCGGGCCTAGGAGCTTGTGAGTTTTTTGGGTGGGGCGGGCATTCTGCCCGCCCGCCGCGCTCGCGAACCGCTCACGAAACTGATTGAAGCCGAAAAGTTCACAAGCTCTAGGGCCCGCCCCGCGCGGCGGACGCAATGCGCGCAGCGGTCAAACCGCGATCAGAATTCGCGGTGGTCATCCTCCAGGTGTCGGCGGAGCCAGCCGGCGAGCACGTCGACGACGTAATCCGTGTCGCGCGCCCGGGTCATCAGGTGGTCGGCCCCGTCGAGGCACACCAGCGATTTCGGATGCCGCGCCAGGCTGAAAATCTCGTGGGCAGCGCCAATGCCCACCGTCTTATCCGCCGGGGAGTGCAGCACCAGCAACGGGCGGCCCAGCGCCGCGATCGCGTCGCGCACCGGGTTGGCCTGCAAGTCCTCTATCAACTGCCGCCGCACGCGGTACGTCTGCCCGCCGATCTGCACGTCGCCCTCGCCGTCGGCCAGCAGCCGCGGGTTGCGGCGCAGCAGCACGTCGCCCAGATGCCGCGGTTCGCTGGGCGCCGCGATGGTCGCCACCGCCCGGCACTCCGCGACGCGCCGCGCCGCCGCCAGCGCCGCGGTGCCGCCGAGGCTGTGGCCGATCAGCGCCGCGGGCGGGCCGAAGTTCTCTCGCAGGTACGCCGCGGCGGCCAGGATGTCGTCGATGTTCGTGGTGAAGTTCGTTTCGGCGAAATCCCCGGCGCTTTGCCCCAGCCCGGCGAAGTCGAACCGCAGAACGGCGATGCCGCGGCCCGCCAGCCCGCGGCTGATGCGGTGCAGGGCCTTCAAATCCTTCGTGCAGGTGAAGCAGTGCATCAGCAGGGCGTGCGCCCAGCACACCCCGGCGGGTTGATCCACGATTCCGGCCAGCGCCAGACCGTCGCGCCCCGGAAAGCTGACCCGCGCGCTGCGGATCGGGGCCGGCGGGGCCGTGTCGGGTCGGTCCGCCGCGGCGTCGGGCGCGGCCTCGCTCACGCGTCCGGCTCGCAGGTCACCGTCAGCTTGAACGTCGCGAATTGTTCGCAGTAAAGCTCGGCGCGCTCGCGGTGCGTCACGAGCAGCACGGCGCAGCCGGTCTCGTGGGCCTCCAGCGTCCGTTCGATCGCCTCGATTTGCGTCAAAGGCGTCAACTTGCGGATGGTGAGGACGACGTGGTCCATCGTGTTCACGTCGTCGTTGTGCAGGATGACGCGAAAGGGCGGCAGGCGCTCGACCTTCTGGCTCGTGAGCGTCTCGGTTGTCCCGATCGTGTCCGGCATTGGTCGCACCCGTCCCGGCGTCCCGGCGATGCCGCCGTTAACAAACGGCGACCGCCCGGCGATTCCCCGTGCGGTGTACCGGAGCGCTCGCCCGCGCGTCAATAGATTTGCCGCCGCGGGCTGGCCGGGTCGGCGGATGCAGCGTTAATATTGCGCGCTTTCGACGAACTGCCCCGCGTTACGCGCCCCCAGCGGAGTTTCGGCACATGATTCGTGTTCGCCTTGTTGTCGCCTGGTTTTGTCTCGCGGCGTGTGCTGTGCCGCCGATCCTTGCGCAGGACGCGCCGCCCGCGGCGGAGCAGCCCAGCGATCCGCTGGCCGTCATGCGGGCGAAGGAGGCGCTGACCGACGAAGAGCGGACGCAGCTTCGCACCTGGATCGACCAGCGCGTCGCCGCCCTGGCCGGCGATGACGCCGTGGCGGCGGCGCAGGCCGCGAGCCTGCTGCGCACCGCGTTCGACGGCACTGCCGCGTTCAAAGAGGCCTACGCCGGCGCGGCGGTCGCGGCGATCGGCCCGCTGATCGGCGGCGCCGAACTGGCGCCGGCGACGCGGCTGATCGCGGTGCTCAGCGCCCTGAACGATACGGCGACCGTGCCCGTTTTGCGGGCGGCGCTGGCGGATGGCCGCGCTTCCGTGCGGGTGGTGGCCGCGGCGGGTCTTCGGAACCTGCGAGCGCGGCTGGCGGTGGCCGGGGGCGAGGCGGTCAGCGGGGTGCTCAGCGCGCTGCGCGACGCGGGCAAATCGGAAAGCTCCGCCCCCGTGCTGCGGGCGATTTATGCGGCGATGGATTTCTCCGGGGCCGGCGCTACGCTGCCCGATCCGCAAGTGAACGCCAGCGCGGTGCTCGATCTGCTCGCGGCCCGCGCCGAACAGCACGAGGCGGGCAGCGCGAAGGCGCTGGGGGCCGAGGTGGTCGGGCTGAAGACCGCCGCCGCGCTGCGCGGCAACCTGAACGAGGCCGATCAGAAGCGCTACACGCTGGCCGTGGCCGCTCTGCTGCGCTACGCCGTGACGCGCTACGTGTCGGGCGAGCAGCCGCTGGTGGCGCTGGATGACAAGACGGCCGGCCGCGACAGCATCGAGCTGCGGAACAACATGGAGCTGATCATCGAAGAGGCCGAGAAGGAGCTGACCGCGCTGCTGAAGCCCGAGAAGGACAAGACGCCGGACATCACGTCGCGCGTCCGCAAGGAAGCCCGCTCGGCGTCGGCGGCGGCGCCGATCAAGATCGAAATGGACAAGTGGGCGGACCTGCTGGAGAAGGCGGTGGGCAAGCGCTTTCACCTGGAGGCCGCGCCGGCGGAAGGGGGCGGGGGGTAGCCATCCGGCCTGTGGGCGCCAGCGGCGCGCGGCGGGGAGTGCGCCGCGCGCCGAATGACGCCATCGTTACTCGAACAACGCTGCCACGAACGGGTCGATGTCGAAGTTGTCGACGCGGCCGTCAGCGTTCATGTCCAGATTCATGAAGTTGCAGTTCGGGAAAACCCGCTTGAAGCCGGCGGGATCGAGCAGTCCCAGCACAAACGGATCGATGTCGTAGAAGTCGAAAACGCCATCGCAGTTCGCGTCGCCCGGCAGAGATTCCGGGGCGTGTTCACACGCCCCGATGTCTACGATCGGCGGTGCGCCCACTCCCTTATCCGGCATCTTTGGATCATCGACGAACCGCCGCAGGCCGATGAGATCGAACTGTACCCCCGGCGGAACCGCGAGGTTGCTGCCGCTGTCCGTGGCCGGCGACCCTGAGCGGAGCCGGAGGTCGTCGTCGGACGTTCCGGCGACGTTGTCGGGTCCGTCGGCGTCCGCCAGCATCGGATCAGTAGTCAGGTTGCCCGCGCCGCCTGCCCCGTACCAGCCGCCCTCGACGATCGAGTAGTTCACCACCGGGGTGTTCACCGCCGGATTCGCGTTGTGGATTTGCGCGTCGCTTCCGGTTCCGGCTCGATCGCGATTGTGCCAGAAGATGCAGTTCTCGAACAGCGGGTCGGCGTGGTAGACGAACACACCGGCGCCGCTGCGCTGGTTTTGACGATTGCCATAGAAAGTGCAATTGATCCAGCGGGGTGCACGCCCACTGCAGATGTGCAGCGCGCCGCCCGACTGTTCCGAACGATTGCCGACAAATGCGCAGTTGACAAAAGTCGACTCCGCGCCGCCGCCGTTGAGCACCGCAGCGCCTTCCAGCGCGATATTCGCCGCGAATACGCAGTTCAGGACTTGGGGGTTGCTCTGGCCGCCGCAGCAGAAGATGCCGCCGGCCCAGAATGCCGACTCGTTGTTTTCGAACCGGCACTGCTCCAGACGAAACGACGCGTTGTCGAACGCCAGCAGCGCGCCGCCGCCCCAGCGGGCGCGGTTGAACGAGAAGACGCAGTTGCGAATCGTCGGGCTGCTGCGAACGATCTGCATCCCGCCGCCAAACGCCTGGCTCTCGTAGTCGTCGTACATCCACCCCGGCCCGTCGGCGTTGCCGCCGAGGATGTGCAGGCCGTCCAAAACCAGGTTTGCGCCCAGATTGCCGATTGTCACGACGTGGAAGCTGTTCTCTGAGTTGTTGGACACACCGACGTCGTTACCCGCCAAGTCGCCGCTCAGGATCGCGATGTGCAGCGCGGGGTTCCGCTCACCCAGTGTCGCTTCCCAACCGCCGAAACCGCCGAATACCTCGATGCCGGACTTCATCCGGAACGTCGCGGTGCGCGCCCCAGGCGTCTGACCAGTCCCGCGATCGGGCTTGTAGACGCCGCGGGCAACCCAGATCTCATCCCCGCTCACGCTGGCGGCGAGCCCGTCCTGCAAGTGGAAGAATGCGTTCGCCCAGCTCGTTCCGTTGTTCGCCCCCGTCGCGTCCCATTTGACATAGATCACCCGCGCGGTCGCGGTCGGTGCGAGCAGTGCTGCTGCAAGCATGCTGACAATCGTCGGCAGCACGCGCCGCCGTCGTCGGCCCATGTAGGTGTGCATGACATGTCTCCCGAGTTCGTGGTGAGATTTCGAGGGCGCGAGATGCGGCCGGCGGCGGATTGCCTGGGTGGGTGTGGCGTTCCGCCGGCGCTGGCCGGAGCTCACGCCGCCGCTCGGACACCCCCTGTTCGCAGAGTTACCCCGCCTTCAACTGTTTTGTTGCTGCAATACTCGTTCCGGGCTTTCGGGATGGATGAGGCACTCGCGCGGCTCGCGGGTCCGGGCTGGTCCGTGGCGGAGCGCTGCGTGAACGGGCGGCGTGCGCGGTTCGAAGGACAGGAACAGCGGCCGCGTGGTCGGTAGGGGGTATGGCGTTTGCATCTGGCGGAACGTAGTACGGCGAAACCCGGCGAACACGCTGAGTAGGAATCCACACCTACTGCGCAGTGTCACGCAACGCGGCAGGCGCCTGGAAAACGTGAGAGCGGGATTGTCCACGCTCATCCACGGACAACGAAACAGGTGTGCTGCCCCAAACCGGGTCGGAGACCCGGGAAAACGGACACCGGTCTGCAGACCGGTGCCACACGGTCGGCACGCGAGCGGCACGCGGTCCGCCGGGGCGATCACCCGCCCATTGGCTCGCGAAAGCCCGGGCATGCCGACCTCATGATCGCGCGCCACGCTTGAAACGAAGCGATCGTCGGAACACGCGCCATGTTCGAGACTGGGCGGGCGTCCGCAGACGCATTGCGCATCAGATCGCGGGCGCCCGGCCACGCTACACCTGAAACACCCCGACCTTCAACTCCGGCAGATCGCCGACGTACGCCACCGCCTCCAGCGCCGTGCTCAGCGTCGCGCGCGTCTCTGTCGGCGGCACGATTGCGTCGACCCAGCCGCGGGCCGCGGCGTAGCGGATGTCCATGGTGGTTTCGTAGTGCGCGGTGACCGATTGTTCCAATTGCCGCAGTTCCGCCGCGTCCGGCTCGTGTCCCTTCTTCTTGAGATTTGCGATCTCGAGTTGCAGCAGCGTCTTGGCCGCCGCGGCCCCGCCCATCACCGCGTACTTCGCCGTCGGCCAGGCGAAGATGAAGCGCGGGTCGTACGCCTTGCCGCACATCGCATAGTTGCCCGCGCCGAAGCTGCCGCCGGTGATCAGCGTGATCTTCGGCACGATGCTGTTGCTGACGGCGTTCACGAGCTTGGCGCCCGCGCGGATGATGCCGTCCTGCTCGCTGTCGCGGCCGACCATGAAGCCGTTCACATCCTGCAGGAAGACCAGGGGCATCCTGAGCTGATTGCAGTCGAGGATGAAGCGCGCCGCCTTGTCGGCGCTGTCTACGTAGATAACGCTGCCGAACTGCAGCGCGCCGCGGGCGGGCTTCACCTGTTTCTTCTGGTTCGCGACGATGCCGACGGCCCAGCCGTCAAGCCGCGCGAAGCCGCAGACGATCGACTGCCCGTACTCCGCCTTGTACTCGTCGAAGCTGTCCGCATCGACCAGGTGCGCCAGCAGGTCGCGCACGTCGTAGTTCGCCGCCATGACGTTGCCGGCGCTGGGACCCGTCTTGGGTGTTCCGGCCAGCACCGGATCGAGGATCGCCCCCGCCGGTCGCGCCGGCGGCCGGGCGGCGACGCGGTTGAACGGTGTGTGCGGCGGGGCCCCGAGCTTGCCCACGAGCCGCCGCAGCCGCTCGATGCACAGCTCGTCCTTGGGCTCGCGATAGTCGATGGTGCCGCTGATGCTGGCGTGCATCAGCGCGCCGCCCAGCTCCTCGCTGCTGGCCTCCTGGCCGATCGCCGCTTTCACCAGCGCGGGCCCCGCCAGGTACAGGCCGCTGCCCTCGGTCATCAGCAGCGTGTCGCACATCACCGGCAGGTAGCCGCCGCCCGCGACGCAATTGCCCATGATCGCCGCGAACTGCGGCACGCCCATGGCGGATATCACGGCGTTATGGCGGAAGATGCGGCCGAAATCGTCCTCGTCGGGGAAGATTTCGTCCTGCATCGGCAGGTAGACGCCGGCCGAGTCCACCAGGTAGAGGATCGGCAGCTTGTTCTCCATGCAGAAGCGCTGCGCGCGGATCACCTTCTTGCAGGTGGCGGGAAAGAACGCGCCGGCCTTGACGGTCGCGTCGTTCGCGACGATCACGCACAGCCGCCCCATGACGCGGCCCAGGCCGACCACCACGCCCGCGGCGGGCACACCGCCCACGTCGGCGTACATGCCTTCCGCCGCCCAGAGACCGAGCTCGAGAAACTCCGGCGGGCCGCCGCTCCGGCGGTCGCACAAGAGCGCCAGCCGCTCGCGAGCGGTCAGGCGGCCGTTCTTGTGCTGGCGTTCGATGCCGGCTTTTCCGCCGCCCTGCCGGATCGCCTGCTCGCGCAGCATCAGCTCGGCGAGCAGCGCGTCGATGCGGTCCTGCGGGTTTTTCGATGCAGCGGCGCCACGGGCGCCGGGCGACTCGGGGGTAGCCGACGTGGTTTTCATGGGGGCAGATTATTACGGGGAAGCACCGTTCGCGGCAGAGCGCGGCGCGGATTGTCCGTGTTGAAGACGGGGTGGGCATCCTGCCCGCCCCCGCTCTGTAATGAGCGGGCAGAATGCCCGCTCCTCCCACCCATGCAGCCGCTCGCGCTGCGCGGGCAGAGTGGCCGCTCCACCCGTGCTGCTCCAATCCCAACCCGCGGCCCTTAGCCGCCCCGATAGAGCCCGCTGCGGTCGATGTGTGCAATGACGGCGTCAGGAGCGAGGTAGCGAATCGACCGGCCCGCGGCGACGCGGCCGCGAATGTCGGTCGCCGAGATGTCCATTCGCGGCGTCTCCAGCACGTGCGCCGCGATCCGCGCGAGCGCCGCCGGCCGCACCAGCGGCGACAGACGCGAGAGATCGGGCGGCGCCGCTCCGGGCCGCGCGGCGGTGACGAGCGTGCAAAGCTCCGCCAGCTCGCCGACGCGTCGCCACGTTTCCAGCTCGTTCAAGCTGTCCGCGCCCAGCAGCCAGAACAGTTGCTCCGGCGGCGGATGCAGCGCCGCGAAGTGCGCCACGGTGTTCAGCGTGTAGTTCGGACCGCTTTGGCGCAGCTCCCAGTCGTCCACGTCGAACAGCGGATCGCCGGCGACCGCCAGGCGACACATCGCCAGGCGCTCCGCCGGCGGCGCGAGCTGTTTGTTCTGCTTGTGCGGCGGGGTGGCGCTGGGTATCAGCACGACGCGGCGGATGTCGAGCCGCTCGGCCGCCGCGCGGGCGGCGAGCAGGTGCCCGTGGTGGATCGGATCGAATGAGCCGCCGAAGAGCAGGATTCGCACGCCGCCGGAATCGCTCATAGGCGGGAAGTTTATCCGATGCTTGTGATCGGTTCGATGTCGGCGTGCTTGCGGGGAGCATCGGCGTCGCGCCGGTGCGAATGGGCGATGCGCGTCGCCGCGAGCGCTTGCGGGTCTCGCGCTGCGAGTCGGTCTCAGTGGTGCGTCGACCGAGCCTGCTCTCCAAGCCGGGTCGGAGACCCGGAAAAACACTCACCGGTCGAAGACCGGCGCCACACGGGTCGGGTCGGAGACCCGGAAGAACACTCACCGGTCGAAGACCGGTGCCACACGGGTCGGGTCGGAGACCCGGAAGAACATCGACGGTCGAAGACCGGCGCCACACGGGTTCCCGCGCACGACGCGTGGAGCGGTACGGCGCGAGCCGCGGCACGGGGCTTGCCGCGGCGTCGCGCCGCCGCGACGATCCGGTGGCTGAGCGATGAGATTCACGCTGCTGACCTACAACATCCACAAGGCGATCGGGCTGGATCGGCGGTTCCGGCCCGAGCGGATCGCCGCGCTGCTCGCGCACCACGATGCGGACATCGTGCTGTTGCAGGAAGTCGATCGCGGCGCGCCGCGCTCGCAGCACATCGACCTCGCCGGCTACTTCTCGCGCACCCTGGCCTACGCACACCGCGCGGTGGGCATGAACGTCTTTCTGCGAAAGGGCCGCTACGGCAATGCGACGCTGTCGCGCTTCCCGATCGGGCGGCAGCGCAACATCGACCTGACCGTCGGATGGCTCAAACGCCGCGGAGCGCAACATGCGTGCATCCACGCCCCGATCGCCGGCGGCGATTTTCCGATCGAGATTTTCAACGTGCACCTCGGCCTGTCGGCTCGCGAACGCAAGGTGCAGCTTCGCCGACTGATCGCCGCGCCGGATTTCTCGCACATGGCCGCGGATCGCGCCTGCATCATCGCCGGCGACATGAACGACTGGCGCGGCCTGCTGCGGGCGCCGTTCTTTTCGATGCACGGCTTTTCGTGCGCCACCGACCGCGGCGCCGGCACGATTCAGTCCATCAAGACGTTTCCGAGCTTCGCTCCGACGGGCGGGCTGGACAAGGTGTTCTTCCGCGGTCCGCTGCGGCTGATCGCGGCGCACACCAGCCGGCTGAAGATCGCCCGCGTCGCCAGCGACCATCTGCCGGTGATCGTCGAGTTTGAGACGCTCCCCACCTCTGCGGCCGGCGGCAACGCGTCGGCGCCTCGCGAGCATCACTCGCAGTAGCGCGACCCCGCCGCTGTCGACACGTTCGGATTAAGGCGGTCTAATTCCGGCGTCGCGTTCGAAGCGCGTCGTCTTTGCGGCGGGGCGACGTGTAAGTCGCCGCCGCGACGCGCCGCTGCGCCCGCGATGTGATGTGCATAGGTGCGAATTGACGATCACCCACGAAGAACGGCGCGGCGTGCGCATCGCGCGGGTCGCCGGCGATCTGGATAACGACAGCGATCTGCTCAGCGAGGTCGGCGGCTGGCTCGCACAGGGCGGGCCGCCGATTGTGATTGCGCTGCGCGACGTGCCGTACGTCAATTCATCCGGGCTGTCCGGCCTGGTTCGGCTGGCCGCGCAGGCCAACATCATGGAGCAGAAGCTGGCCCTGGCCGATCCTTCCGCGTTTCTCTCCGGGCTGCTGAATGTCACCCGGCTGGATCGATTCTTCGACGTGTATGCGTCAGTGGACGAGGCCGCCGAGGCACTCGCCAGCTAATGTCAGTACTCAGGTTGGACGAGTGTTATCCGAAGGGGGAGCATAGGCCTCCGGCCTGTGGATTATTGGGGGGGGGCGGGCATTCTGCCCGCCCGCTGCTCTCGCGAACCGCTCACGAGATTGACTGAGGCCGAAAAGTTCACACGCTCTCCGGCCTGTGCGAGCCGCGCATCACGGCGCCCACAAGAGCACCGGTGTTTCTGCGTCGCTGCACCAGGCCTGCCGGCCAGGGAGCAGTTCGTCTCGCGCATCGCGTCACGACAGGGGTGCGGCGGGTATCCTGCCCGCTCGTCGCCCCTGCGCAACGGGCGGGAGATCCCCACCATCCATAATCCTGCGATGTTCACTCGGCACGAGAATCGCGGCGTCGCGCGGGCATCAGGCCGATTTCTGCCGCACCGGCCGCCACCGACGGGCGTGGGGCCGCCGCACGACCAGCGGCGTGCACTCCTGACGTGGACGCGCCAGAACCGCGATCAACTCATCGACGATCGCGCTTAGCCCCTGCTCGACGTCGTAGACTCCGGCCTCGATGGCCGCGCGAATCTCGTGCACACGCGACAATCGCTCGCGGTTCGCCCGTCGCGTGCGGCGGGTTCGCCGCTTCGACGGTGCAGGACGCAACTTGCGGGACATGTGAGAAACTACCATGACAGCCAACCGCCTTACTACCACCCGAAGCACCAGCGCATTCCCCGCCGCGGGCGACCGCCGCGCGACCCAGACGACAGGGCGCGCAGCCGCCCGCACACGCATTGATTATCGGTTCGTTCGGTGGGGAATCTTCACACAGCCCTGATGCGGAGCGCACGATCTGCGCGGCGGCTGTCACTGGACTGCGTTGAACGGTGTGGAACGCGTGCGCCGCGCCGCAGGCGCCCCGGCAACGACGGGCGCTGACGGTCAGTCTTCGCTATCCGGCGACTCCACCGCGTGTTGTCGGCCCTTGGTGAGCTTGAACTCGCCTACGCCGGCCACCTTGCGGTAGCCGAGGTAAAGCAGCACGTCGAGAATCTCGGTCAGCGTCGGGAACGCCCGGTTGTTCACGCGCTTGTATTCTTCCATCGCGAGCAGGAAGGCCAACTGCTCGTCGTTCATGTGGCCTTCTTCGGCCGCGCGGCGAAAGTCCGTTCGCCGCTTGCCGGGTCCGCGGCGACGATCGAAGCCCGAGCGGCGATCGTCCGCGCCGCGGCGGCGCTCCGGCGCGGTCCCGACCGCGGCGCCGGCTTCATCGGGGCTTTCGACTACGGGAGCCTGTTTGGCGTCGCTCATGCCAGCGTCTATCGTCGCCGGGTGCAGCCCACCTGAACCTGACGGTGGGATGTGCGCCCGCCAGCGGCCGCGGGCCGCTGGTGCGCCCGATAATCGCGGCAACGTGAAAATGCGCGAGTGCAGCGCCCCCCGTTAGCATTGCGCGGGCGGCCGCCCTTCGCGGTGCGCAGCCGCCGGCCAGAACCCCCGTCAGTCGTCGAAGCTCTCTTCCTCGGCGTCTTCGAAGTCGTCGTCGTCGTCGCCGCCGTCGTCGTCGAGGTCGTCGTCGTCGCCGTCCTCGTCGTCGTCGAGGTCGTCATCAGGGTCGTCGAACTCTTCGAAGTCGTCTTCTTCCCCCTCTTCCTCATCGTCCTCGCGCCGACGGCCGGCGGCGCGAATCGCAAACGGGTCCGTCGGCGCGTCGTCCGCATCGTCGAGACCGGTCTGCGGGGGCTCGTCCGCATCCTCGGAATCGGCATCGCTCGCGTGCGGCGCGCACGAGAGATCGGTGAGTGTGTGCTCAAAGCTTATCCAGGCGCGGGCGGCTTCATCTTCCAGCAGCCGCTGGGGCACGTACGAGACCATGATGGACTCCTCGGAGGGCTTTCATTTCGGAGAGCCAGTCAGCGCGGCGAAGATTAGCGAGCGAATTGCGTTCGTCAAGCCCCAATTTCGCACGCACCGCGTATACTTTTTTTCCGTGATCGGACCGCGCGGTCGGCGCGCCGCGGACGCCGGTGCAACGGCGACCGCGACGCGCTCGCAAGCTGGAAAACAACGCCGAATGAGCGACGCCGCAGCCGCTGGACCCTGGTACGCCGACGGACTGAGGTTCGCGTGCACGCAGTGCGGCAACTGCTGCGGCGGCGCGCCGGGCTACGTGTGGATCACCGATTCGGAGCTGGCGGAGCTTGCGGCGCTGGTCGGGATGCCGGTCGAGGCGTTTCGCAAGGAGTACGCGCGACGTGTGCGCGGCTGGTTGAGCCTGAAAGAGCGGCCCAACGGCGACTGCGTCTTTCTGCGGAGCGACCCGGACGGAAAGAAGCGCTGCGGCGTCTACGCGGCGCGACCGCTGCAATGCCGCACGTGGCCGTTCTGGGAGTCGAACGTCTCTTCGCCCGCAGCGTGGCAGCAGGCCGGCCGCGGGTGCCCGGGGATCGAAAAGGGCGAGCGCCACCCGCTGCCGGTCATCCAATCGGCGCTGCGGAAGAACGAAGCGGCGGGCCTGAACCTCTGATCGCGAGCATCAGCCAGCCCAGCGCGGCCAGTGCGAAGCCGGCCCAGCACTGCGCCACGTCCGCCCACAGACCATCGACCGCCGCCGCTCCGCCGGCTTGTCGCAGCAGCAGCAAAGCGATCCAGAACATCAGGCAACCGGCTACCCGCCGCCAGAACGAGGACCAGGGGTGCATGACGACCAGGCAAAGTAGTGCGGTGATGAGCGCGGCGCGCACCAGCGGGAACTTGGCGACGCCGTAGGCCAGTGCGCGGGCCATGCCCGTTCCCGTCTCCCGCGTGATTTTGACCTTTGTGCCCTGTGACGTACTCACCATGCTGCCGCTGGTGCTGGTGGGGTTCATGGTGCTGCCCGCCGGGGTCACGACCCATACGTGCAGGAAATCCGTGGCCAGCGACGCTTCGTAGCCCAGCCGCCGCAGCAGCGACGCCGCGACCACCGCGCGACCGTCGCAATCTTCGCGGCCGAGCCGCATTACTTCATCGACGGTGGGCCAGTAGTCCATCACGCCCCACGTGTCCCAATCCCAGGCATAGGGAATGCGCGCGTGTACGACGGCCTCCACGATCGGCAACGCGTCCGCGGCCGAAGCGTGCGCCGGCAGTTCTTCGCGTACGCTCGCTTCCAACGGGGCCAGGCGCTCGTGACGGCTGTCGATCAGGCTGTTCATGTCCAGCAGCCGCATGATCCAGCGCGGCGCCAGATCGACTCGCGGGAAGAGCACCAGCCCGACGCCCAGCGCCAGCACGGCGGCCTTAAGCGGTAACCGCAGCCACCAGCGCGTCGTCAAATGAAACCGTCGCCACATTGCAGGCCCCCAAAGGGGTGGAGCGCATCGCGCGGATGTTCGCAGAATCCGGCCCGATCGCGACGATATCATGGTAAGCGCCGCGCATTCGGGCGAAAGGGCGCTTCGGTCGCACAACCGCACAAGGCCAGACCGGCGATGCAACTCGACGACGACATCTGCTACTGCTTCCACGTCTCCTTGCGCAAGCTGCTGAACTACGCGCGGCGCGAGAAGCCGGCGTGCGACGCCCAGATGTCGAATTGCCTGGGTGCGGGTACGGGCTGCGGCTGGTGCATCCCGATTCTGCACAAGATTCGTCTGTGGGGCATCCAGGGCGCGCCGTGGGAGCTGTCGATGTCGCCCGACGAGTACGCCGCCGCCCGCGACTCATATCGCCGCAGCGCCGCGGCGCCGCACGCGTTCGCGGCTGGCGCGGGGGCGGGCGACGCAAGCGATCCCGGCGAAGAGAAACCGATCTCTCCGCCGTCCGATGACGCTGCAACCCCTTGATCTGACGCAACATGCGGGAAATCTGCGGCGCGGCTTGAAATACCTAACAAATACCGTACACTACACGTGTCGGATTCGCGCGTGCGAATGCCGCCCGAAGGTTGCGGGCCGGTCAGGCCAAGGAATCGGACGCCATGGATGGCGTACCGCCCGCCAAACCCATCAAGCCGGGATTCGTCGATCGTGCGGCGCGACGCGCCGGGTGGTCGCGTGTCGCGGCGGGACGCGGACGCGTGGCGGGCGAGCAGCGCAACCGATGGCGATCGGCCGCACGCCGCGGCGCGGATGCGGCGCACCGCTCAGCCGGCGGCGTCGCTTCGCGGGAGGTGGTCAAATGGTCAGCGTGTTGGCGGATCGCAAGCAGATCGACGCGGAGCTCATTCGGATCCAGAACGCTTTGCCTTTTTTCGCGCCGGGCGAGCTTTCGGGCCTGGCCGACTATCTCGAGAAGCAGGTTTCAGCGCGTGCTGCGCGCCTTCCACGAAGGCGCGGATCTGCTCCACCGAGGCGTCGCCGTACTCGTCTTCCCAATCGCGCAGCAGGTTGAGCGCGTTGCGCCGCGCGACCGGGTCGGAAACCAGCAGCAGCATGCCCGCCGCACAGAGCCGCGTGACGGAAAAGCCCGATGCCTTAGCTTCTTCATAGAGCGTCTTGAGCGAAGGATCGACCTGGAAGTTGATCTGCGGCTTGCGTCCCGTCACGGCGAGTTCCTCTTTCTGCGGCCGCTGCGGCCATCCGACTGCGCCCCGCCGATGGATCGGCGGGTGCGACCGACGTTTGCTTCCGAGCCCCCGCTTGCGCGGCGCCCGACGGCGCCCGGGTACGATCGGCTTCAATTCCTAGAACTACCAGTATGCCATTGTCCGCCCCGAATTTCCAGTGGCCCCCGGCAAATTGCAGGCCGCGCCCGGCGGCGAAGAATCGCCCCGCCCGATATTCGCGGCCGCGCCGGGGCGCGGCGCACCGAAACTCTGCCACCCCCCTCGCCGACCCACCCCATCACCCCGGCGGCCGCGGACGGATTCAGCCCCGTCCCGGCCGCCCGGGGGCACGCCTTCGCCACGCGGGCGGCGCGCCGCGGGAATCGTTGCTTGCGCGCGGCGTGAACTCGCGGGAGACTCCGGCGAGTCACACTCCGCCGCATCACTCATCGGGCATCTCACGGTCGGGATTCAGCCACTTCTCCGCCTGTTTTCGATAGCCGCGACCCAGTTCCGGAACGTTCAGGAGGTCGCGCAGCCAGGCGGCATCGCGCAGCGGGCTGGACCGAGCCTGGGTCAGGCTCGCGACGGAGAACTGCGGGTAGGGGTGCGAGACGCGCTCCAGGCGATCATCGGTTCGCACGATTCCGGGTGTTCGCACGCCGAAATAGAAACCGCTGCGCGCCGACTCGTTGATCCAGCGGATCAATTCGGGCGACGCGTGCTTGAGCGCCAGCTTCGCGCAGGGCTGGCGCGGTTGCGTGACGAAGACGGCCGCGTCGCCGACGCGGAAGACGTCGCCGATGCAGACTTCGGTCTCCACCAGACCGCGGGTAGTGAAATTCTCGCCGAACGCCGGTACTTCGAGCGATCGGTTCAGGCGCTGGGCGAAGTACTCGTAGTGTTCGGCGGGGAAGACGCACACGGCTTTATCAGGGCCGCCGTGGACGGTGTCGTCGGAGACGCGGTCGCCGTCGAGGCCGTCGGCGGTCAGCATCACCGGTTCACGTGTCGGGCGACGGTTGATGGATGTGCTGTACTGGCGGCCTTGTTTCACGAGGACTTGCGGGCGGCCGAGATTCAGCGAGACAAGTTCCATTTGGCGTGCTCACTTCCGGGAACGGGTCGGAGACCCGTTGAAACATCACCGGTTGGAAACCGGTGCCACAGCAAACACCGGTTGGAAACCGGTGCCACAGCAAA
The DNA here is from genome assembly GCA_964631045.1 of uncultured Planctomycetales bacterium. Classification (GTDB taxonomy): domain Bacteria; phylum Planctomycetota; class Phycisphaerae; order UBA1845; family Fen-1342; genus CAZVWB01. The sequence goes on along the minus strand of CAZVWB010000010.1, from coordinate 38,766 downwards.
TACCGGTTAGAAACCGGTGCCACAGCAAACACCGGTTGGAAACCGGTGCCACAGCGGACACCGGTTGGAAACCGGCGCCACACGAGGGAGAGCGGTCAAGAACCGGTCTCGGGATAAGAACGCCGGTTGGATGCCGGGCGATCGCGGATCACTTGGCGTCGAGCCAGTTGCCGGCCACGTGGATGTCGACGCCCAGCGGCACGCGCAGCGGCAGGGCGGTGCGCATGACGTCGGCCACGATCGCCGCCATCGCGTCGGCATCCGCCGCCGGGGCTTCGAGCACGAGCTCATCGTGAACCTGGAGCAGCATGCGCAGCGGCAGGCGTTCCGCGGCGATGCGGCGGTGCAGATTGACCATCGCCACCTTGATCAGATCGGCCGCCGACCCCTGAATGACCGTGTTCACCGCCAGCCGCTCGGCCTGGTTCCGGAGCGTGCGGTTCTGCGACTGGATGTCGGGAATCGGGCGGCGGCGTCCGTAGATGGTGCGCACGAAGCCGTCGCGTCGGGCGTCGTCGATGCACTGGTCGATGAAACCGCGGATGCGCGGATAGCGGCGGAAGTAATCGTCGATGAACGCCTGGGCCTCGCCGCGGCCCATGCCCGTGGTCTGCGACAGGCCGAAGGCCGATTGCCCGTAGATCAGGCCGAAATTGACGGCCTTCGCCCGCGAACGCATCTCGCGCGTGACGCCTTCGAGCGGCACGTTGTTGACCTGCGACGCGACGAACGCGTGAATGTCGCGATCCTCGGCGAACGCGCGGATCAGCTCTTCGTCGCCGCAGAAGTGCGCCAGCACGCGCAGCTCGATCTGCGAGTAATCGGCGACGATCAGCCGCTCGGCCGCGCTGCGGGGCACGAACGCGCGGCGAATCTCGCGGCCCCGGTCGGTGCGCACGGGGATGTTCTGCAGGTTCGGATCGCTGCTGGCGAGTCGGCCGGTCACCGCGCCGGTCTGGTGATAGCTGGTGTGCACGCGGCCGCTGCGGCGGGCAACCGCCGCGGGCAGCGCCTCGACATAGGTGCCCAGGAGTTTCTGCACCTCGCGGTATTCCAGCAGCAGTTGCAGCGCCGGGTGCCCGGTTTCGGCGGCGAGCGCTTCGAGCGTCTCGGCGTCGGTCGAGCGGCCGGTCCGGGTTTTCCGCACGACGCGAAACTGAAGCTGGTCGAAAAGCACCTCGGCGAGTTGCTTGGTCGAGTCCAGATTGAACACGCGCCCGGTGAGGCTGTGGACCTGCCGCCGGATGTCGTCGATGCGGCGGTTCAGCTCGCCGGCCATCTTCTTCAGAAAGTCGACGTCAACGCGGATGCCGTGATACTCCATCTCGGTGAGGACGGCGACCAGCGGCATTTCGAGATCGAAGAAGAGGCGGGCGCGGTCCGATCCGGCGAGCTGCGGCTCGAAAAGCGCTTTCATCCGCCAGGTGTAGTCCGCGTCCTCGGCGGCGTACTCGGCGACGCGATCGACCGGCACCTGATCCATGCTGATCTGATCGCGGCCTTTGCCGATCAGGTCGGTGATCGGAATCATCTCGTGCCGCAACAGCCCGGCGACGAGCTTGTCCATCTTGTACGAGCCCAGCAGCGGATCGAGCACGAACGCCGCGATCATCGTATCGAACAGCGGCCCGGCCACGGGCATGCCGGCCTGCCGCAGCACGATCTGGTCGAACTTGATGTGATGCCCGACCTTCCGCGTACGTTCATCCGCCAGCAGCGGCGCGAGCCGGGCGCGCACCGCATCGAGCGGCAGCGCGTCGCCGAACATGGAGCGCACCGGGACGTAGTAGCCCACACCCGGCTGCCACGCGAATGAAAGGCCGACGATCTCGGCGTCGATGGGGTTCACGCCGGTCGTCTCGGTATCGACCGCATACTCGGGTTGTTTCGCAAGGTCGGCGGCCAGCGTGTCGAGCGCTTCGAGCGTGTTGACCAGGCGGTAGTCGCCCCCATCGGGTGTGCAGAGCGACGCGTCGATGCGAATCGCGGCCGGTCGCGGCGCGGCTTCGGAGGGGGTTTCTTCAGATGTGTCCGCCGGCGGAGATCCGCCGAAGAACGGTGTCTCGATCGGCATGGGGCGCGGGGGAAACGCCTCGCCGACGGCGGCGGACGCGGGGCGGGCGGCACGCGGCGGCGCCGACGCATCTTCGCCGACCGGCGCGGGCGAGTCGGTCGTCCAGGCGGCCGCTTTCGGCGCCGACGCTCCGACGTCCGCGTCGCCGCCCATATGCGTGGCGAGCTCGGTGAGCCGCCGGAAGCCGAGCTGCGTGAAGATCGCCCGGGCGGCCGGCCAGCGGATGCGTCCGATCTCCGCCGCCTGCAAGTCGAGTTCGATCGGCACGTCGGTGCGCAGCGTGACCAGCTTACGCGTGATGTCGACGTGCGGCGCGAACGCGAGCACGTTCTCGCGCTGCTTGGGCGTCAGCTCGTCGGCGTGGGCGATGACCGCCGCGGCGGAGCCGTATTTTTGCAGCAGCTTGGCGGCGGTTTTTTCGCCGATGCCGCGAACGCCGGGGACGTTGTCGACGGTGTCGCCCATCAGCGTCTGGGCTTCGATGGCCTGCTCGGGGCGCCAGCCCTTGAGTTCGAGGAGACGATCGGGGGTGATGACTTCGTCCTTGCCGGGGTCATACAGCGAGACGTTCGCGTTCAGGAGTTGCTGCAGGTCCTTGTCCTTGCTGACGAGGTAGACGTGCAGGTCGTCGCCGGCGAGACGCCGGGCGAGCGTGGCCATCACGTCGTCGGCCTCGAAGCCGGGGACGCGGAGCAGCGGGACTTCGAGCGCCTGGATGATGCTGACAATGCGGTCGATCTGCGGCGGCAGGTCTTCGGGGATCGGCTCGCGCTGGGCCTTGTAATCGGGATAGATGTCGCGGCGGAAGACGGTTTCATCGGCCACGTCCATGACCATCGCGAGATAGTCGGGCTTGCGATCGCGGACCAGGTTGATGAGCACCTGGCAGAAGACGTGCGTCGCGCGGGTCGGCTCGCCGGTGGGCGAACTGAGATTGGCGAAGGGCGCGTAGTACGCCCGGAAGATCTGGGCGTGGCCGTCGATCAGATACAGTGAGCGGGGCATGGGGGAATGGTACGGGCGGAGCCGCGGCGCAGGGAGCGCTTCGCGGCGCGATCCTGATCCCTCGGACAGCGTCCTACGCACGCATCCCCAGGAGTTTTTCAAACGTCTGGCCCGGGATCAGGCCCATCTGTTCGGCGGCGTCCAGAAACGTCCAGGCATCCCAGGCTTCGGCCAGGCGGCCGTTTGCGATGCGGCCGATGCCGCCGCCGACGAACTCAACCGGCTGGCCGGTCAGCCGCTGAACGCCGCGCGCGCGGCAGTACACAGCCTGATACTCGCCGACACCCAGCGCGTGGACGACTGTGAATTGCAGGTCGCCGATCTGCGAACGCAGCGCGCGATGAAACTCCTTGAACGCCGCAGTGCCGCTGAAGCCGCCGCGGAGCGTGTGGAAGAGCACATCTGGCGCGGCCAGTTCGTCGATCGCGCTCTCGCGCCCTTCGTTCCAGACCTGTTGAAACCAGCGCACGACCAAGTCCGTATCGCCCAGAATCGCCATCGACCGCCTCCGCGTAGAATTTGTCGATCCGCACCGGCACCGCCGCCCGACCTAGCGGCCGCCACCAATCGTTCCTCGCGCTTCGCTCTTCGCCCTTCGCTTTTTTCGCTATTAGCCATTCGCCATTCTATATTCTGTATTCACTCCCATCCCGCGCCCTCAATCTCGCGAGCCTCCGCCACGATGGCCTCGAACAGCGCGCATTCCTCGGCGGTCAGCTCGACGTTGCGCCGGCCCATCACCGTGCGGGCGATGTCGATGGCGCGGTCCGTGCGAAAGCGCGTCAGGCCGGCGTCCGTCAGCCACGCAAAAGACGGCACGAAGCGCGGCACCGCTTGTCGCGTGAACACATTCGCCGCCATCCCGAGCACGCAGCCGGTCGGCAGGATCGTGCCGATGCCGGTCTTGGCGTGATCGCCGATGATCGAACCGATGAAGTGCTGCCCCGTCTCCACTCCCATGCCGTTGATCGCGACGCGGATCGTTCCATACGTGTTCTTCAGGTCGCTCGTGACCGTGTCCGCGCCGAGATTCACCCACTCGCCGACGTAGCTGTGGCCCAGGAACCCGTCGTGCTGCTTATTGCTGTGTGCGTGGATGATCGAGCCTTCGACCTCGCCCCCGACCTTGCAGACCGGGCCGATGCTGGTGTTCGGGCGGATCGACGAATTCGGGCGGATGATGCTGCGCGGGCCGATGTAGCACGGCCCCTCGATCACCGCGTTGGACTGCACCAGCGCGCCGCGCTCGATCTCGATCGGACCGTCCTCGGCGTCGAGCACCGCGCCCGGCTTTATCGCCGCGCCCGCGCCGATGCAGATGCGCTCGGGGCTCAGCAGGTGCGCTCCGGGATACACGTTGCCCTGGTTCACGCCGCCGCTGCGGAGTTGCCGCCGCAGCTCGTCGCCGTTGGCCAGGATCAGATCCCACGGAAAGCGGATCATGCGGACCTCGGCCGGCGTGGGCACGACGCGCAGCCGCCCCGCCCAGTCGCTGAGCGCGGCATCGTCGAGGAAGAGCTCCGGCGACAACTCGGACGCCTGCGCTGCATCCACTGTCGCCGCGAGCAGGCGGCCCGGCGCGACCCACGCACATCCGGGCGGCGGCGGCGACACGTCTCCGGCGACCAGCAGGCGCCCGTTGAGCAGACACCAATCGCCGCCCGCGGCCTGGGCGAGGGCGTTGCGCTCGCCGACGATCCGCCGCAGCGGCTGGCGAACCCAGGTGCGTACGATCTGCGGGCCGACGTGCGCGCGGACCTTGTCGATCAGGCGATCCTTGCCGCAGCGGAGCTCGAACGCGGCCCGCGACCAGGTCAGCGGAAAGAGGCGGTGAAAGCCGCTGTCTTCGAAGAGCGCGATGTTCATGGGCGCGATTGTCGCCCGCCGCGGGGGAGTTGCCAACGCGCGGCCGGGCGCCGCGCGGCGGGGTGCTGCGCCAACGCACGAAGCGCTCGCGGTACACTGGGTTCATGACCAGTGCGCACCGCCCATCGGCCCACGACCGTCGCCCGCCCGGCGTGCATCGCTGCGTACCCTTTGTATACGTCGCCGACATCGAGGCGACGCTGGGGTTCTATGCATTGCTTGGGTTCGAGTCCTGCGAGGTTCTTCGCGACCCCGATGGCCGCGCGAACTGGGCGTGGGCGCAGACGCCGCCCGGCGGTTCGTGCGGGGTGGTCGCGCAGATCATGTTCTCGCGCACTTGGCGGCCGATCGTTCCCGCGCAACAGGACATGTTCTTCTATATGTACACGCTCGACCTTCGGGGGCTGCGCAGCCATCTGCTCGCCCACGGCGTGCGCGACGGCGGCGGCGCCACCGCCTGGGATCTGCCCGAGGGCGCGCCGCGGGCCGCGCGCACGCTCTTTGCGATCCATCATCCCCCGTACATGCCCGCGGGCGAGTTTCGGCTGCACGACCCCGACGGCTACTGCATCCTGGTCGGCGAACTCGACGAGCCGGTGCACCACTGAGGGGGCGCGACGGAAGCGAGCGGACGTTCCGCAACGCGGGGATCACGCCGGCGGCGCGCCGCTCGACATCTCCAGGAAGTCGGCGGTGCATCGATCATGAGCCGGTGTTGACCTCCGTTTCGAGGTCGCGAAGCGTCGCGATGACCCGATCGAATTCCGGCGGCTCGCCGAACAGCATGGGCAGCGTGTCGCGATAGTCTCGTCGAAGTTCCGCAAGGCGTTCGGCCGCCGGAACCAGGCGCAGCGTTCGCGGCTTCGCGTCTTCATAGCGCGCCCACGCGCTTGGGTAGAAGCGCGACTTGAACTCGACGACATCCGCGAGCAACCCCGGGTCGCGCATCGCCGCTCGCCGCACCGGACTGAGCGCGAGCCGGTGCATGTCGTAGTAGTGCCGCGAGTAACGCGGCGGCATCGCGTCGCGGCGGTGCGCCTGCTGGTGCAGAATCGTCGCCTTTTCCCAGAATGTCCGCTCGGCGTCGAGCGCGACGACCGGACAATCCGGCTGCTCGAACACACCGGGAAACTCGTCAGCCGCATAAGGTCGTATCGTGTGTGGATGCGATGGAACCCACGATGCGAGCGGGCCGATCTCCAGGCGCACCGTCGGCCGGAGATAGGACTCGGAGCAGGAGGCCGGATAGACCACGTCGACCGCGTGGCGATCATCCGGATCCGGCGACAGCCGCACACCCGGGCAGGCCGCGAGCAGTGCAGCGAGATCGGGACAGAGCCGCTCGGCGATGTACTCGGCGGCCGCCTCGTTGACGCGGCGATTGAAGCGCTCGCGCTGCGAATTCGACTTGAATTGCCGCCACGGATCGGCGTCTCCGCGGCCGAAACCGAAGAGTCGCCAGTCGAGCACCAGGTCGATGTCTTCGGAGAACCGATCGATCAACCCGAACACCTTCGAGAGCGAAGTGCCGCCCTTGAAGACGACGCGCGTTTTCATGGCGGCGTCGCAAAAGAGCGCTCGGAGCACCCAGCAGACCCAGAAGTCCTTTTCGACGATGGCAGGGGGGAGTCCTCGCCGTGCGGCCGTGGCGCCGAACAACTCCCGCCGCTGATCCGCAGGCAGCCGCGCCACTTAATCCACCGTCATCATCCTCCGCGCAGACTTCGCGAATGGCGGCGTAAATCCAGCCGGTAACGAACTTCGTGTCCGAGAGCACGGCGGGACGCAGCGCCGGAGCGAGCCACTTGCGGACCTTGCGGATCACAACGGGCGTCAATCGCGCCCGCCCCATCGCCTTCAATGCCTGCACGATCAGGGCGCTTTCCGGCAGGCTCAGGTTGATCTGCCTCGCGGCGGCATGCTGAAACGTGAGTCTGCTGCGACCGACCTGATAAGCACGGTCCGGACCGTCCGACAGGTAATCGAACGCCGCCGGCACTTGCGTCGACAGCCCGATGACGTTTTGCGCCACCGCGCCGCTGGGCTGGATGCGCCAACCGAACTTGCGCGCGAGCGCCCGCGCGACCTGGTCGACTTCCGGAGCGAGCTCGACGCCCAGCAGCGCGCTGCGGCGCGGGTAGATGTAAACGCCGCGCATCGCGCGGCGGATTCGCCCTTTGCGCACCAGACGATGCATGGCAAGATCGATCGCGGCGCGGCTGCCGAGCGGCGCGAGATCACTGGGCGAGAAGGCCCAACCCGGCCCCTCGCGTTCCATTCTCTGAACTGCTTTAGCTTCAACGCTTTGCGACATTTCTTGTTCCGAAGTCTGTAAGAAAAACTACCATGTTTTTCTTACTCGGTCAATGTGTGCGCGACCCGGCGGCTCGGGCGCGTGCCTGGGGATGTGCGGGACCAGCGCGGCGGCCTTTCGACGGCTTCCGAGCGTGTGAATCTTTTGGGGTGGCGCGGGCACTCTGCCCGCCCAAGGGGCTCGCGGACCGCTCACGAACGTGAGTGAAGCCCAAGAGTTCACAAGCTCGCCGCGGTGCAAACAGCCGCGCGGGGCCGGACGCGGCGCGTCAAGCACACTCGGGCGACCCACGCACGCGTTACAGACATGCGATTCCGAACTGGCGGGAGTCAACTGCGAAACTCGTCCCACCACGCGGGGATCACGTCGGCGGCGCCGCCCGCACCGCGCGCTGGAAAGCAAAGCCCTCGCCGTTGACGTCGATCTCGACGCTGTCGCCCGGCCCGATCTCTCCGGAGAGAATCCGCCGGGCCAGCGGATTCTCGATCTGTTGCTGAATGAGCCGCTTCAACGGCCGGGCGCCGTACACGGGGTCGTAGCCGTCGGCCGCCAGGCGGTCCTTGGCGGCGTCGCTGAGCGACAGCGAGATTCCGGCGTTGTCGTAGCCGCCGCCGTGGGCGAGCCGTTGCCGCAGAATCGCGATCTGGCGATCGACGATGCCGCGCAGATGCTCGCGGCCCAGGCGATGGAAGATGATCGTCTCGTCGATGCGGTTGAGGAACTCGGGGCGGAAGTGGCGTTTGAGCTCGGCCTTCACGCGCAATTCGATCTCCAGGTCGGTGAGCGACGGAGCGACGGAGCGACGGAGCGACGGAGCGTTCGCCGCCGCTCGATCCTCGGACCCCTTCGCGTCTGGGCGCGATTCGCCGTCGGCCGCGCCGACCGCCGCGATGTGCTCGCTGCCGATGTTGCTGGTCATCGCGATCAGCGTGTTGCGGAAGTCGGCGGTGCGGCCGTGGCCGTCGGTCAGGCGTCCGTCGTCGAGCACCTGGAGCAGCACGTTGAACACATCGCGGTGGGCTTTCTCGATCTCGTCGAGCAGGATCACGCTGTATGGCCGGCGGTGCACCGCCTCGGTCAGACGGCCGCCCTCTTCGTAGCCGACATAGCCGGGCGGCGCGCCGATCAGCCGCGCGACCGAATGCGGCTCCATGAACTCGCTCATGTCGATCCGCACGAACGCCGCTTCGTCGTCGAACAGAAACTCCGCCAGCGCCTTGCACAACTCGGTCTTGCCGACGCCGGTGGGGCCCAGGAACAGAAACGAACCGATCGGCCGGTTCGGGTCGCTGAGGCCGGCGCGGGCGCGGCGCACCGCGTCCGAGACGGCGCGGATCGCCTCATCCTGGCCGACGACGCGCTCGTGCAGCCGCTCTTCCATCCGCATCAGCTTTTCTTTCTCGCCCTCCATCAGCCGGGAGACGGGCACGCCGGTCCAACGCGCCACCACTTCGGCGACTTCCTCGGCCGTGACTTCGTCGCGCAGCAGTCCGCCGCCGGCGTGCAGCTCGGTCAGCTTCAGTTCGCGCTCGCGCAGCTCGCGCTCGATCGCCGGCGCCTCGCCGAAGCGGATGCGGGCGGCCTGTTCGAGTTCGCCGCGGCGCTGGGCGTCGTCCAGACTGGTGCGCAGCGCGTCGAGCCGCTGCTTGGCGTCCTTGATCGCGGCGATCGCGGCCCGCTCGTTGTCCCATTGCGCGGTCAGCCGCGTGTTCTGCTCGCCGAGGTCGGCGAGTTCGCGCTCGACCGATTCCAACTGGCGGCGCGACGAGTCGTCTTTTTCCTTCTTCAGCGCGGCGCGCTCGATTTCGAGCTGGCGCACCCGGCGGCGGATCGTGTCCAGCTCCGCCGGCATGGAGTCGTTCTCGATCCGCAGCCGGCTGGCCGCCTCGTCGATCAGGTCGATCGCCTTGTCGGGCAGGTGCCGGTCGGTGATGTAGCGGTGCGAAAGCGTGGCCGCGGCGACCAGCGCGGCGTCCTGGATGCGCACGCCGTGGTGCGCGTCGTAGCGCTCCTTGAGCCCGCGCAGGATGGCGATCGTGTCTTCGACGCTCGGCTCGCCGACGTACACCGGCTGGAAGCGGCGCTCCAGCGCCTTGTCTTTCTCCAGATTCCTGCGGTACTCATCGAGCGTGGTCGCGCCGACGCAGCGCAGCTCGCCGCGGGCCAGCGCCGGCTTCAGCAGGTTGCCCGCGTCGGGCGATCCTTCCGTCTTGCCCGCGCCCACGATCGTGTGCAGCTCGTCGATGAAGAGGATCACCTGCCCGCCGGACTCGACCACGGCGTTCACCACCGCCTTGAGGCGTTCTTCGAACTCGCCGCGGTACTTGGCGCCCGCGATCAGCGCGCCCATGTCGAGCGCGATCAGCTTCTTGTCCTTGAGGGCTTCGGGCACGTCGCCCGCCAGGATTCGCAGCGCCAACCCCTCGACGATCGCGGTCTTGCCGACGCCCGCCTCGCCGATCAGCACCGGATTGTTCTTGGTGCGCCGCGCCAGCACCTGCATGCACCGGCGGATTTCCTCGTCGCGGCCGATCACGGGATCGAGCTTTCCTTGCCGGCCCATTTCGACGAGGTCGCGGCCGTAGCGCTTCAGCGGTTCGTACGTCTCTTCCGGGTTCTGGCTCGTGACCGAGGCGCTGCCGCGGACGGTGCGCAGCGCTTCGAGCAGCTCCTTGCGGGTGATCGCCGCCAGCCGCAGAATCTCTTTGGCGTCGCCGCCCGCCTCGGCCAGGGCCAGCAGCAGGTGCTCGACCGAGACGTACTGATCCTTCAGACGCCGGGCTTCCTGCTCGGCCGCCTGCAACGTCTCGTTCAGCGCCCGGCTGGCGCTGAGCGACCCGCCTCGCGCCTGCGGCAGCCGCTTCAGTTCGCTGTCCACCATCGATCGAATCTGCGCGACGTTGCCGCCGGCCTTTTGCAGCAGTGGCAGCGCGATGCTGCCGTTGCCGTCCGCGGAGGCGGGTGCGATCAGGGCGCTCAGCACGTGCAGCGGGGTCAGCTCCGGGTGGCCGGCGGCGGCGGCGGCCTGCTGCGCGGCTTGCAGCGCCTCGGCGGCTTTGACGGTGAAGCGGTCGGCCTGCATCGGTAACTCCTGCGACGATCGACGGCCGGGGCGGCGTGCGCCCGCCGGCGGCGTAACGGGCGATTCGGCACGTCGCGTTCCGTGCGGGCGAAGCGCAAAGCCCGGAGAATTCCGATGTTATAATAGGCGGGTGTGCCAGATTGGCAGGGTCGGCAGGTCTAATGCGGGAGCGAGTGTGATCGAGCGCGTGACGATCAAGAACTTTCGGTGCCTGCGGGATGTGGATGTTCCGCTCCGGCCGCTGACGGTGTTGATCGGCGCGAAAGCTGCAATACGCAATCAGCCGCGCGGCCTCGGAAGCGCTGGAGGCGGTCGTGGCCACCGTCGACCGCGATGCCGCCTCGCGAGCGGCTCCGCGAGCTTCAGTCGGTCGCCGACGCGGCTCCGCCGCGCCCGACGGCGGTCGGCGAGGCCGATCCGCACGGCGAGGCCTGGCTGATCGACGACGAGCGAGCCGTGCGCCAGGCGCTGAACCTGCCGCCCGGCGAGCACGTCGCGGCTCCGACACGCTGCTTCCCGAAGTCCGAACTCGAGCGACTCTTCCGGATCGCCGGGATCGCTACGGGTACCGCCGCTTGGGAGGAAGCGTTTCGGCGCGTCGCGTCAGCCGTACAGACCGAGCGCTGTCCTCACCGCAAAGAAACTGGATTTGACGAATTCGTCCAGGATGTACGTCAAAAGCTTCGCGGAGGCGAAGTCTGACTCCACGGCGGTTGCCCCCGCGCCGCCCGGATGAACGACTGGTCACCGTCGCTGACAAGAGGAACACAGGCATGACATCGGTCAACGTATCTCCCGCCGCAGGCCCCGCAGCGCCGCCGCGCAACCGATGGTTGGCCGCCGCGGCCTGGATCGCGTTCGCGGGAGGCGTCTCCGCGTCGGGCCAGCCCCTCACGATCACCTTCCGCGGCCTGACTCCCTTCGGAACTACCGCCACCGACCAGTTCGGGCAGAGCTTTACCGTCACCGGCGTCAGCGGCATCGCGTGGGTCTGCGCCGAGCGCTACGTCGCCGTGATGGACAACTCCAACAAGCTGATCTTTCTCGATCTCGCCCTCGCCGCCGACGGCAGTATCACCAGCGCGGTGCTTGCCGGCGGCCTGACGCTGGCCGAGACGCGCGACTTCGAGGGCGTCGTTTTCACCGACGCCGCCACCGACACCGTGTTCCTCAGCGAAGAGGGCACGCCCGCCGTGCACGAATATCGCCTCGGCGACGGCAGCCTCGTTCGCAGCCTCTCGCGACCCGCCGTGTTCGACAATCGGCGTTCGAACCTCGGCTTCGAGTCGCTCGGCCGCAGCCGCGACGGGGGCGTGCTGTGGACGGCAAACGAAGAAGCCCTGACGGTCGACGGACCGATCTCCTCGCCGTCGGCGGGCACGGTCGTGCGGCTGCTGCGCTATGACGCCATCGCGGGCGCGCCGACCTCCGGGCCGCAGTTCGCGTACCTGACCGATCCGTGGCACGGCTCGGCGGTCAGCGGGGCGCGCTGCGGCCTGGTCGAACTGGCCGTGCTTCCCGATGGTCGCCTGCTGGGGCTGGAACGCTCGCTGGCGTTCAGCCTGAGCGGCCTGTTTCGCAATCGCATCTATGCCATCAGCACGGCGGCGGCGACCGATGTGTCCGGGTTACCCGGCCTGATCGGGGCGAGCTACAACGCTGCGAGCAAGCAACTGCTCTGGACCGGCTTTCAGCAGAACATCGAGGGGCTGACGGTCGGCCCGCGCCTGGCCGGCGGCAATTTCGCGCTGCTCGGCATTGTGGACGACGGCGACCCGATCAGCACCAACAACCTGGCGGCGTGGGAGCTTTCCGGCGTCGCGGCGGTGCTGCCCTGTCCGGCGGCCGCGGGGGACGCGAACTGCGACGGGAGCGTCGACTTTTTCGACATCGATCCGTTTCTCGACGCGCTCTTCGAGCCGGAGTCGTACACCTGTGCCTACTGCGGACGATCGATCTGCACGGTCGACGTCGATTGCTCCGGCGCGGTCGATTTCTTCGACATCGATCCGTTCCTGCAGTGCCTCTTCGCCGCGTGCGCGCCGTGTCCGTAACCTGAAACGCGCACTGGCCGCCCGGCGCGGTCGCGATCAAAATGCCCGCGCGACATGGGCGCGGACCACACCGCGCCCAACCGCACCAGGAACTTGTAATGCCCGTCGCCACCGCATCCGAGACCTTCGTCCACCGCATGCTCCCCTGCGGCGTCGAGTTTGCCGCCGACCTCCTGCCGTATCGCGACACGATCGCCCTGAATATCCGCATCCTCACCGGCGTCGGCGACGAGCCGGATGAGCTCAACGGCGTCGCCGCGATCGTCGCCCGCACGATCTCGAAGGGCACGGCGCGCTACGACGGCCGCGGCCTGGCCGACGCGTTCGATGCGATGGGCGCGCGCTGGGCGGTCACCAGCGGGCGGCAGTCGACCATCGTGCAGGTCGCGTGCCTGCCGGAGTTCGCCGAGCGCTGCATCGAACTGGTCGGCGAGATGCTCGTGGGCCCCACATTTCCGGAGGACGCCTGCCGCGTCGCGGTCGAACTCGCGCAGCACGATCTCAAGACGCTCGAAGACGATCCGCAGTCGCTCAATCGCACGCAGATTCAACGACTGACGCTTGGTCCGCGCTTCGGGCGGCACCCCGGCGGCGCGCAGCAGACGCTGACCAACATCACGCCGGAGCGCGTGCGCGAACACTGGCGCCGCACCTTTCACGCCGGGCGCATTCAGGTGACCGCGGCCGGACCGGTCGACGCCGACCGCCTCGCGGCGGCGATCGATGCGGCGCTGGCCGGACTCGGCAGCCCCCAGGTCGCCGCGCGCGAGCGAGTCGAGATCGCGTTTGAGTCCGCCCGCGATCACCGCTCCAAGGATCTCAAGCAGCAGTACATCGCAATCACCATGCCCGGCGCCGCTCGCGAGTCGCCCGACTTTGCGGTCGAGCAGGCGCTGCTGGGCATCCTCTCCGGCGGCATGAGCGGCCGGCTCTTCACCGAAGTGCGCGAGAAACAGGGCCTGGTCTACTGGGTCGGGGCGTGGCACGAGCAGCTTCGCGGCTGCGGTTTCATCTATCTCGGGGCGAGCACGACGCCGGAGCGCTGTCGGCGCACCTACGACACGCTGCTGCGCGAGTTGCAGCGGCTGAGCGAGGATCTGACGCAGACCGAGCTGGACCGCGCCCGCAACAGCGCCATCGCGCATACCGAGACCGAGGACGACCTGACGCGGGCGCGAGCGAACGGGCTGAGCGACGATCTGTTCCACGCCGGGAGGCCGATCGGCCTGGCGCCCAAGCTCGCGGCGCTGCGGGCGGTGACCATCGAACAGGTCGAGTCGTACGTCCGGCGGCTGCCGCGCGACCGTATCTGCGTGGCCACGCTGGGCCCCAAGGCGCTCGACGAGAGTGCCTAGACCGATGTGAGCCTCTCGCCAGAACAGGCAAAGGCGAATGTCTGGCAAGCGCCGCGGTCTGTTCACTGGGGCATGGCGCGTCCGCCGGTTTGACCGCACCGCCCGCGGACCGCTGCGTGCGCCCCCGCCGGCGGCTCTCCCGCAGCGCCGCATCCGCTGATACGATTACACTCGAAGCCGGCGCCGCGCCGCGTTCCCGCGCTCGCACCGCCGCAAAAGGAGCCACCCATGAAGAAATTCCGCCTGTTCACGCCCGGGCCGTGCGCCGTCCCCGAAGAAGTGATGATCGAGATGGCCCGCCCGTTCCACCACCATCGCACCGATTGGTTCAAAGGCTTCATGAAGAGCTGCACGCAGCGCCTTCAGCAGGTGCTGTGCACGAAGCACGAGGTGCTGATTATCACCGGCTCCGGCACGGCGGCGGCGGAAGGCGCGATCGTCGGCTGCTGCCCGCCGGGCACGAAGCTGCTGACGATCGAAGCCGGCAAGTTCGGCCAGCGCTGGGGCGAGATCGCGCAGCAGTTCGGAATCTCCGTGACGCGGCACGCCGTCGAGTGGGGCGACGCGGCCACGCCGCAGCAGGTCGCCGACCTGCTGAAGGCCGATCCGGCGATTACCGCGGTCATGGTCGTTCACAGCGAGACGTCGACCGCGACCAAGTGCGACCTGGAGGGCATCGCCAAGGTCACCAGCGCCGCGGGCAAGCTGCTGCTCGCCGATTGCATCACGTCCGCCGGGGCAATGCCGCTACGGCCGGACGAGTGGGGCGTGGACATCGTCATCACCGGGTCGCAGAAGTCGCTGATGGTGCCGCCGGGGCTGGCGGTGCTGTCGGTCAGCCCGCGGGCGTGGGGGGTGATCGAGAGCAACAAGGGCGCACACGCCTATTACCTGAATCTCAACAAGGCCCGCAAGTCAGCCGCCGAAAGCGATACGCCGTTCACGCCGGCCCATCTGCTGGTGCGCGGGCTCGACAAGGCGCTGGAGCTGATTCTGGAAGAGGGCGTCGAGAACGTGTGGAAGCGCACCGCCGCGATGGCCGCGGCCACCCGCGCCGCGGGCGCCGCCATCGGCCTGCCGGTGTTCAGCAAGCACCCCAGCGACTCGGTCACCGCGCTCAAACCCCCGGCGGGGATCACGGTGAAGGACATCCGCAACGCGCTGGAGGAGCGCTACGGCATCGAATCCGCCGGCGGCCAGGACCAGCTCAAAGGCAAGATTTTCCGACTGGGGCACATGGGCGCGATCGACACGATGGACACGGTTCTGGCGGTCGCGGCGCTGGAGCAGGTGTTGTACAAGCTCGGGCACAAGTTTGAGCTAGGCGCGGGCGTGACGGCGGCGCAGAAGGCGCTGGCGGAGCGGGGGGGCTGAGAGTACGACGCGCGGACAGGGCAGTCTCAAACGCAGTTCGGTGCGCGGCGACGCAACGTAGCGAATTGCCTCGCCGGGTGGTTAATGTCGCGCTAACCCAAGTTGAACAGCTGTGATCCAGAATTGGCCTTGGCGGGGGCGCCAGGGCCGGTTTCGCTTAGAAGTTTCCACTACATTTGGGCAGCCTCCTCGAGATACCGCAGGTGCTGCGGCAGACGCAGGCCGAGCCGCTTGAGCAGCACCTTCTGGGCCTTGTCCGGGGTGGTCACGCAGCGGATGCGGACGGTGTTGCCGGGCCGGCCGTCGGTGGTCATGGTCGGCATCACCACGTCGCCGCTCTTGATCCGGGCCAGTTCGCGCAGCAGCGTACGCGGCGCATCGCCCAGCCCGGCGGCTCTCATCCATTGGGCCAGCGTTTTCCAGAGCACGTACGCCAGGAAGCAGACCAGGATGTGCGCCTGGACGCGTTCTGGTTTGTGGTGCCAGATCGGCCGGAGTTGCAGCTCGTCCTTGGTGATGCGGAAGGCCCACTCGGCCTCGGTCAGCTGGATGTAGCGTTTCCAGAGCACCGCCGGGTTCGTTTCGGTCAGGTTGGTCCGCAGCAGGTAGCAGCCTTCGGAGAGCCCCGACCATTCCTGCCAGCGCCCATCGCGCGTCCAGGTGATCGACAAGCGCGGCTGGCCGCGTGACTCGCCGGTCGGCTCGCGAAGCGGTGTGATCCGCACGTCGAAGGCGCTGGCCGGCGATATCCAGTCCCCACACATACGTCTGGAACAGCCGCGCCCGCCCGCCGCTCTCGGTGTCGAGGGCGTTAAGCTCCGCAAGCTGCAACCAGCCGTCCCAGATGTACTTACGATCGTCGGTCACGACCCAGTCCCCGCCGATCCACCTCCCGATCACCTTCTCCACCCGCTGCCCCAGGTAATCTGATTCGAAGCGCACCCGGAAGGTAACATCCTCCGGCGTCCCCGCCGATTCAGATGTATGCCCTCCGCCGCGCCGGTCCGGGTGTGGCCGGAGCAACGCGGCCTGCGCTACGCGCTGGTCCCCCCGCCGATTTGCTGACGCAGCCAGACTCTTGCGAAGGTCCACTCACGCTCGACGGTGCGCTGCGATTCCCCGAGTGCAGCGGCGATTTCGCTCATCTTCAGCCCGCCGAAGAACCGGAGCTCGGTAATGCGGGCCTTCAGGTCGTCTATGCGTTGCAGGCGCGCTAGCGCTTCGTGGACCGCGAGGCACTCATCCGCCAAGTCCTCTGAAGCGAAGACGCCGGCCCCGATCGGCACGCGGCGAAGTTGGGACGCGCGTCGCCGGTCGGCGCGTAGTCGGTTGCAGAGCGTAAACCGCACGACGCGCGCCGCCAGAAGCAGAAAGTGATCGCGATCCACGATGCGATCATTCTCCACTCCATGCAACCGCAGCAGGGCATCGTGCACCAGGGAGGTCGCCTGCATCGGCGAGCCGGTGCGGCGGAGCATGCGGGCCGCGATTCGCCGCAGCTCCTCGTAAATGTCGAGGCGGAGGCGCCGCTGCTCGAGGGGGTGGATTTCGTCGGCGGCGTCCATACGGCCGTCCCAATTTTTGGCGGGCGGGGAGGCCCGGCGGTGATTCTGAGTTTGGACACGTCAGTATAAACCCGCACCGGCGTGTTCGATTGTGATTTCTTGTCAGTCAGTCGCCCGCTCGCCGGCCACCGCCTTGCGCGCCGCGTGCGAACGGGGCTGGTGTCCGCCGCGCCGTGGAACCTCCCGGCGCTGCAAGAAAAACCCCTGCTTCTACGGAGATCAACATGACAGCACGCGGATCGGCGCCGGCGGGGCCTGGTCGATTCATTACAGCGCTCGGATTGGCGGCGTGCCTCGCAAGCGCCGCGGCAGCCCGTATCGATCCGGACAAAGCGCCGATTCGCTTCGATGACTTCGAGGATCAGAACCTCGACGGGTGGACGGTGTCGCAGCAGGCGCCGGACCAGATCGCGGTCGCCGCCGGCGGCGCGCTGGAGGGAAACTACGGTGTGCTGATCACCATCGACGGACCGGCCGGTCGCGGTCAGGCGTTTCTCGAAGATCCGACGCCGGAGCGCGAGGACTTCTACATCGCCAGCCTGCTGGCCCGCGTGAGCGACCTGACGCCGGGGACGAACGACCAGCCGGCGTTGTTCGTAGCGCGCGATGATGTCAGCGGCCAGCCCGTCGTTCGCGTTCGGCTGAAGAAGTTCGGGCCGGAAGACTACCGGCTGCGGGCTGAGGCGGCCGAAGCTGCGCCCGGGACGTATCGACAGACCGATTGGCACGCCGTGGCCGACCCCCGGCTGACCACGCTGGGCTTTGCGTGGCAGGCGGCGGACGAGTCGCGCGAGGGGTTGCTGCACTTCCTGGTCGACGGGCGCGTTGTGCAGAGCCTCTACGGCCTGAGCAACAACGGCCAGCGAATCGACGCGGCGAGAATCGGCGCAGCGCTGGGTGTGCCGGGGACGCGCGGTACGCTGGCGGTGGACGGGTTCGGATCGGCCCGTCGCGGGCCGATGGATGAGGTATGGGGGCGGCCTGTCTTGCGGCGTTTCTCGTGGGTCGCTGTTCCGCACGTGATCGCAGCGCAGTCGGACCAGCCGATGCAACTCGACCTGTTTGAGCTCGCATCCCACGTTAGTTCGGGGCAATTCGTCGAGGTAGCCCGCAGCATTTCCGACGACGCCCTCGCCAGCGACGGCACGGTTCGCCAGGTGGCGGTGGCGGGGCGGCTGATTTCGCCGACGCAGCAGGAGTGGCCTGTGCGTGCAACGCTCTTGACGACCGCGTCAGACAATCGCTCGGTCTCGTCGATGCCCGAGCTGGTCCGATTTGACAGCGTCGATGCCGCGGTTCGTTCGTTGCTGGAACCCGACCGGAGCGCGAACGCCAGCGCGCTCTTCCCGTTCCTACCGTGCGACACGCGCGCCACCGATTGCGCCGAGTGCCTCGCCGAAGACGCCACTTGCAAGAGCAGTGCGATTCGCGAGTCGCTTCAGAACGTTTTCTTCTGCACGTTCGCAGCGCCAGGCGATCAGTTTGACCTGTGCGAGCTATTGCAGTGCCCGCTCAATCCGGTTAATCCTACCGAGACGCTCCGCTGCATCGTTGACTGTGCGATCTCGGACGCGTCCCAACGAGAGACTTGCTTCGGAATCGCAGCGAACGAGCTCTTCAACATCCTCGGACAGTGTGAAGTCTGCCTTCGCGCGTGCAATGCTCGGTTCACTCCCGCGTGCGGGACTCCGCTCAAGGTCGGGTATCGCATTCGGAACCTGTGCCCCGGCGAGGCTGTCGAGCTGACTTTGTGCGTTGAGGATCGGGGCGCGCAGACCGTGACGGCGACCGCCGCTAGCAACGTCGGAGCGTTCGCCGCGTTTGTAGCCCAGGGGCAGACGTTCAACGTGTGGGTGACCGATGTGTACTATGAGGACGAGCTCGAGTTCCTCGGCCCCGCGGTCTGCAATCTCCGCAACGGCGACCGCTGCCGGACAGTTGATCGCCGTTCGTTTCTCGGTACATATGAGAATCTCGAGCGCACGGCGCCGAATCTGGAGAGCGGGCAGGAATACGTGATCGTCGACGCCGGCGGGCCGTGTTGTCCGTCCGGATCGGCGCGCACATTCAAAGTGACTGGTCGCGTGGAATCCGACCTAGAGGGCCGGAGGCCGATCCGCGTCACGCTCGAGGCGACAGGCCCCAACGGAGTTCCGTTCGCACCTGAGACGAAGACGGCACGGGTGAATGGAGTTCCCATCATCGCGTTTCAAACACGTCTTCCGGATCAGTCTACCTATGTAGTCACGGCTGAGAGCGACACATTGACATGCGGCGAACCCTACGCCGGGCAGATCCGTGGCGCAAATGGCACGTTCTCGCTACAGTGTAACTGCGATGAACCGAATACAGAATGCGAGGAGGTCGAAATCCCGCGGCGGAGGGAAATCGCCAACGAGCGTTTCGACTCCGGGTGTACGTCGTGCACGGTTGAAGATATCTGCATTCGATGGCGCGATGAGCAGCAATGCGACTCGACGGGCTTCGACAAGACGATGTTCGGAGAAGACTATTCAGTGTATGAGCAGGAAGGCTATCTGGGCCCGTACTTGCAGGCGACTCTTGAGGCTCCCGCTGTCGTCAGCGGCGTCGCGCTCGCCGATGACCACGCCATCGTAAGCGCAGCGGCGATTCACGAAGATGGCATCATCGCCTTCCAGGTGTTCGTCGACGGCGAGCTGATTTACACCGAGGACCTCCCCGGAGGCCCCGTGTATGCGGTGTTGGGCGACTACGTCGTGGACACGCTCGCGCTGCCGAACGGCGAGCACGACGTCGAAGTCGGCGCTGTTTCCGGCGCGATCCCGACGACGGTGACGTTCAAGCAGTTTCCACTGGACATTCATCACGCTAACGGCGGCTGTGCCACGGACCACACAGGTCCGGCCGTCGACGTCGCGGCGCCGGAAAGCGGCGCAACCGTGGCGCCGGGTCCGACGCTGATCCGGGTGAATGCGGTTGATGCGTCCGGCGTAGCTCAAGTCGTTTACTACGTGGACAATCGATCGATCGGAACCGATGCGAACCCGCCGTACAGCATCCAATGGTCCGCCAGCCCGGGCGCCCATCAAATCAAGGCTCGCGCCTTCGACACGTGCGGAAACTCAGCCTGGTCCGCCATCCACTCTGTAAACGTTCTTGGTCCCTGCGATTCCGATCACGTCGTCGAGACCGCCTTGCTGACCTCGCCAGCGCACAACTCGGTCGTAGCGCCCGGATGTCCGATCGAAGCCGCCGTCTCCGCTGGCGACGCAAACGGCATTGTTCAGGTCGAGTTCTACGTCGATGGCGTCATGACCAGCTTCGATTCTCTGCCGCCGTTTACGATGAGTTACTGGGGCACGCCCGCCGGCACGCACACGGTAAGGGCCCGCGTCGTCGACGGCTGCGACAACTCCGCGTGGACATCGCAAGTCACCGTGACCGCCCAGGCCGGCGCGCCGTGCACCTGCGATACGGTCTCGCCGACCGCGTCGGTCGCCGCGCCCCCGAACAACACGGTCATTCCGCGCAGCGGCACACAGATTGTCGCGAGCGCCAGCGACAACCTGGCGCTCATGGCCGTGGCGTTTGTGATTGACGGTTCAGTGCCCGACGACGCGGTTTTGCTGTATGAACCATATGAGTACGCATTCACGCCGACGCGCGGCGTACACGACATACGAGTGCGGGCTCTCGATCATTGCGGAAACCTCGCGGAGTCCGCTCCGATTGCCGTCCAGACGCAAAACACTGCGCCGACGCCGGTCGATGACGCCGCCACCACCCGGGCGAACACACCCGTGTCGATCAACGTTACCGCCAACGACGGCGATCCGGACGGAGACACGCCCACCGTTGGCGTGAACGCGGGGATACCGCAGCCGCCGCAGCACGGGGCGGCCGTGCGCGTCGACGGCAGCACGATTCGCTACACGCCCGCCGCCGGGTTCACCGGGTCGGATACGTTCGTGTACCGCGTGGTGGATGGGTTTGGGGGCATGATGACCGCGCGTGTCACGATTTCGGTTACGCCGTAGTCGCCCCCCAGGGGGTTGGCGCCGCGGTGGCGGGCGAATACGGCCGCCCGCCGCGGCGCGTCTTCGGTGATGAGGACACACGATTGTCGGCGCGCCAAGCCGTGGTCGCGGCCGGACGGATTTGCGATCGCGGCTGACGCGTCGGGCATCGTCGCGCATTGTCTGCGGTGGACGGTGGTGTAAGATCGATCGGGGCGACGCGAGGGCTTACGGCGCGAGTTCTGCCGAACGGGTAGATGCGTATGAGCGCGAGGAGAAGCGACGTTCAAGCGGCGCGGTGGCGTCGTCTTCAGGATGTGTTCGAAGCTTCGTTGGCTCGGAACGAACGCGAGCGCCGAGCGTTCGTCGAGCGCGAGTGCCCGGACGATCCGCAACTGCAAGCGCAGCTCGGTGAACTGCTTGCGGCCGCGGCTGACGAACATCGCCTGCCCGATCGCGCTCTCGGAGCTTCTTTTTCGCTGACGCGTGCGATCGAGATCGACGGTGATCTGACGCAGTTGATGACCGACCCGGTTGTCGGCGGCTATCGCCTCGAGCGACGGATCGGCGCTGGCGCGCTTCACGATGTGTATGCGGCGCGCCGCGTGCAAGGCGCTGCGAACGCCGCCCCACTCGCGCTAAAACTGCTGCGTTGGTCGCGCGCGTCGGATCAGGCACTGCGGCGGTTCCGCGCGGAAGCCCAGATCCTCGCGACTCTGAACCACGCGGGGATTCCGCGCCTCATTGACGCGGGCGAGTGCGAACACGGGATGTTCATCGTGCAGGAGCTGGTCGATGGCGAGCCGATCACGGAGTTCTGCGAGGCCCGTTCCATCCCGCTCCGCGGCCGGATCGAACTGCTCCTGCAAGCCTGCGAGGCGCTGCAACATGCGCATGATCAATCGGTGCTGCATCTCGACATCAAGCCGTCGCACATTGTGGTCTCCGCCACGGGTGAGCCCCGACTAATCGATTTTGGAATCGGAAAGCGATCCGGCCGGCTGGGTGAATGCGAGCGCGTCACGATGTTCTCCGACTCGCGCTTCACGCTCGCGTATGCTTCGCCGGAGCAGATCCGCGAGGAGCCGCTCTCGCCGGCGTCGGACGTATTCGGGTTGGCCGTCGTCCTGTATGAACTGGTCTCCGGACGGTTGCCGTTCGCCGAGTCGGGCGACTCGGTCTTTCATATCGCCCGTGCCATCTGTCACGACGATCCGCCGTCAGTTCTGGCGCTGGTGCGGCAGAATGGTGTGCAACACGCGCCCTCGGCAGCGTCCACGCGGGTCGGAAGCGCGCGACATCCGGGGCCGTACCTGGCGCAGCCGCTCCAGTGGGTTCTCGCGCAGGCGCTCCGCAAGAACCCAGCGGATCGATATGCGACCGTCGCCGGTTTCGCCGCAGACCTGCGGCGATGCCTCTCCGGAGACCCGGTTACGGCGCGGGCGGAGTCGTCATTCTCGGCGATCCGCAGGTTCGCGCATCGCCACCGATATGGCGTGGCATTCTCCGCCGGCATTTTCCTGGCGCTTTCCATCGGGCTGCTCTCCACGTGCCTCGCGCTCCGGAACGCCACGGCGGAGCGATCGCGAGCCCAGAGCGCCAATGCAGACTTGGCGGCCGTGTTCGCGTTTTTTGAATCATCGCTCACCGAGCCGAACACGCGCGTGCACGGGAGAGACACGGCGCTGGCGGAGGTGTTGGGCGCGGCGAGCGCCGGAGTTCCGCGCGCCTTTCCGCAGCCCAGCGTCGTCCGGGCGGACACGCGGCTGCGCTTATCGCGCGCGTATCGTTCCGTTTCGTTGCTCTCGGATGCAGAGCAGCAAGCGCGCCACGCGTTGGCCGACCTCGCTGCAGTCGCATCGGTCGAGCCGAGCCTGCGGGCCGACGCGAACCTGGAGCTCGCCGCCGCGCTATTCGAGCAGCGGCGATACGCGGAGTCGCTCGCGCCGGCGAACGCCGTAGTGGACCTGCTGGAACATTCGCGCGAGCCGGCGGCGATTCGCGCCGTCGTAGAGGCCCTGACCGGCCTGTGCTATTCGTACGTGAATTGCAGTGACACGCACCAGGCGGAGCAGTGTGCCCAGCGCGCCGCGGCCTTGTTGGATCGTGCGGCACAGCCTTTGGGTGTCCAGCGCGTCATGCTGTTGTGCAATTGGGCCTTGGCGCGCATCGCGCAGGGCGATCTGGCGGAAGCGAGGACCCTCCTCGAGCGCGCGCGGCGCCTGGCCGTGGACCTGGGAGACGACGGCGCGCTGCTGATGTGCCGAATCGAGAGCAACATCGGCAAAGTCGATCTGATCGAAGGCGATTTCGTCTCCGCCAAGGCGCGATTTTCCGCGGCTTATGAATCCCAGCGGGGAATTGTCGGGGATGCCCACGCTGATCTGGCGATGTTGCTGCGGAATCTCGGAATCGTGTCGTTTCGCCTGGGAGATGCCGTCGAAGCCGAATGCTACACGCAAGAGTGCCTGGCGATGGAAATCGCGATATTCGGTTCGGACTTTCCAGGCCTGATCGACACGTTGACCAATTTGGCGACTTATCAGAGAAGATTGCGGCGTCTCGACGAAGCCCGGCGGAGTTATCAGCGCGCCTTCGAAATCGGCCGCGCGATGAAAGAGCCGCCCGAACAGAGACTGGCCCTGCTCGCGAAGCGCTTGAGCGAGCTGCAGGTAGAGCTCGATTCCGAGTCGGCTGCGGTCGTGGGCGACGATACGCCGTAGCGCGCGGCCTTCGCAGGGCCACGAATTCCCTGCGGCGGCTGAGTTCCGCAAAGCTCGAGATCGGAGCCGGCTATTGTGTCATCGCCGTCATTCGCGGGCGGATGGCCGCCGGCGGAGAGCCCGCCGCGGGCGACATGAGTGCGCTCACGCGCGAAACGGGTGGCGGGAGAAACGGAGAGGGCGGGATTCGAACCCGCGGTAGAGTTTCCCCTACACACGCTTTCCAAGCGTGCTCCTTAGGCCACTCGGACACCTCTCCAATGCATCACTCGACCGATCATACGTCCCCCGCCGCAGATGGCAACCGCCGGCGGCTCGGCGCGGGTCGCAGCGCTTGCGACAAACCGAGCCGCCCGCGCCCCGCGCGGCTCGCAGCGCTTGAGACAGACCGAGCCGCTCGCGCCTCGCGCGGCGAACCGGCGACCCGCCCGCGCCGCGCCCGCGGGCCTACCCCAGGCTCGGTTGCAGCGGAAATCCGCGGCGAAGCGGCACAGTTCGGCGGTTGTGCCACGCCGCCAGACCCACGACGCTCGCGAAGAACACCGCGCCGAGCGTCTGATGCGCGGTCGTGACCGCAACTTGCACGGACAGCCCCACACTGCCCGGCGGTGCAAAGCGCGTCAGCACCAGGGCGATCAAGCCCAGCGCGAGCTGCACGCCGGTCACGATCAACAGCCAGGTTCCCAGCCGCGATCGCAGCCGATCGTCCGGGTAGGCGGCCGCGGCGCGGAAGCCCGCCACCCCGGCCACCGCGAGAACCGCGATCGCCAGGCTGATGTGCAGGTGAACGCCCCAGTCGATGTGCCGCACGAGCGCGCCGAGCGTCGACTGCACCAGCGTCAACGCCAGCAGCGCCAAGAGCACGCCGCGGTCGAGCTCGGCCGCGGGCGTCGTCGCCGGCTGCGCCTCGCGCCACGCCCGCCCCAGCGCCAGCCGCAGCGTGACGAGCATGCAGAAGAACACTTGCGCGAGGACGCCGTGCACCATCGCCAGCGCGATGTTCGGCTGCAAATCCGCCGGATTCACCGACAGCGTCGGCCGCCCCGTGACGCGCAGACCGCCCAGCACCCCTTGCACGCAGACCACCACCAGCGCCGCACCCGCAAGGCCGCGCACCCATCCGCGGCGCTCGGTGAGCGCTATGTGTGCCGCGAGAACCAGCGTCGTCAGCCCGACCAGCGCGCCGAACAGGCGGTGCGAATGTTCG
Source organism: uncultured Planctomycetales bacterium (assembly GCA_964631045.1). Taxonomy (GTDB): domain Bacteria; phylum Planctomycetota; class Phycisphaerae; order UBA1845; family Fen-1342; genus CAZVWB01. The sequence goes on along the minus strand of CAZVWB010000010.1, from coordinate 14,149 downwards.
AAATAGATGCCGCCGGTCATCTTCGCCAGCGGATACATGAACATGTTGTATTCGAACGAATTGGGCCAGTCCGGCACCGCCAGCCCGGCGTCGTGGCCGGTGACATTTCCGCCGACCATGATCAGCACCAGCGTCGCGCCCGCGGTGACGGCTGCGAAGTGCGCCGTCCAGGCGTCGCCAGGCAGCGGCCGGGCGCGCCGCGCGCCCAGCGCAGCGCCGAGCGTCATCAAGCCCATCGTGAGCAGGATCGAACCGGGAATCCACCCAAGGGCGCTGGGCACGACCTCGTTCGGACGGTTGCTGCCGCTGACGAGGCTGAGCACGATCAGCAGATTCAAGCCGCCGGCGATCAATCCCGCGCCCAGCCCCGCCCGCCAGCCGCGGCGCGTCCAGCGGCCCGCAAGGAAGCCGCACGCCAGCGCGATCGTCAGCACCACGGCCAGCAGCACCGGCGCGGGCACGACCGCCCCCGGCAGCCGCAGGAAGTAGCCGGCGGCCCACATCGCCGCCGCCGCGCCGAATCCGAATGTCAGCAGGTCAGCGCCGCCGCGCGGCGCGGATGACGAGGCCGCAATACTACTCACGATGCTTGCGCTCCACCGCGGCCGCCGCCCCGCCGGCCGCGTGCGGTGTATTCTCTCCAAACGCCGGGGCTTGCCAAGCGGGCGACCGCCGCAACGCAGACCGCCCCGTAACGTTGCGCGCTTGGGCGGATGGCCCCAACACTTATGCGCGCCGCCGGATCAGCACCGCTGTCAGGTCATCCGCCTGCGGCGCCCCCTCGGAAAACTCGGAGACGCCGGCGTGCAGCGCTGCGATCACCTGCGGCAGCGGCGCGGTCAGGTGCTCGGCGAGCAGCGTTCGGACGCGCTGCTCGCCGAATGTCTCGTCCTCCGGCGGCTCGCCAGGCGCCGCCGGAGCGTCGCGACCCGGTGCGCTCGCATTCGCGCGGCGGCGCATGGTTTCGTAGAAGCCGTCGGTCAGCAGCGCTACCATCGCGCCGGCTGGGAGCAAAAACGTCTGCGGCGCCGCGTACTCGCGGTCCTCGACCGCCGCAAAGGGGATGTCGTTGGAGTCGCGCGAGACTACGTGCGCGGGCTGGCCGGCCTCGCCCGGCGCCAGCAGCAGCAGCGGACCCTGACCGCCGGAGACATAGCGCAGCTCGTCGCGCTCCGGATCGAGGATGCCGATGAAGGCGGTGACGAAGCGCCCGTCGGCCATGTCCTGGGCAAGCAGCGCGTTGACGCGTGTCGCGATGCTCCGCAAGTCGTCCGTCACCGTGAGCATGGCCCGCAGCAGCGCGCGGCACTGCACCATCACCAGCGCCGCGGCGATGCCGTGGCCGGTGGCGTCGGCCAGAAACACCGCGAGCCGATCGTTCGCGAGCGGAATGAAGTCGTAGCAATCGCCGCCGGTCTCGTCGGCCGGGCGGTTCCAGCCGGTTACGTCGTAGCCGGGTACGACGGGATCCTGCCGCGGGAAGAGCGCCTGCTGAATGTCGCGTGCGATCGAGAGGTCGCGCAGCATGCGCTGCCGCTCGGCATATGCTTCGAGCAGCCGCTGGCGGTGGATGGCCACGCCGGCCTGCGCGGCGAGCACTCGCGCGAGCTCCTCGTCGTCGCTCGTAAACGCGCCGATGCGGCGATTCAGCGCCTGAAGCACGCCGATCAGGTGGCCGGCCTGATTTTCGAGTGGGAAGGTCAGCAGATTCCGCGTGCGGAAGCCCGTGCGGCGATCGACCTCCGGGTTGAATCGCTCATCGGCGTACGCGTCGGGCACGTGAATGACGCGGCGCGACTGTGCGGCGGCCCCGGCGATCCCCCGATCCGCCGGAAAGCGGATCACTTCCCCTCCGGTGGCGACACGGCTGACCAGTTCATCGCTGCCCTGGTCGTAGAGGAAGATCGTGGCCCGTTCGCAGTCGAGCACGTCGCACGCCGCGTCGACGATCATTCCCAGCAGCGCTTCGAGATCGGTCGTCGTGGCCATGCCGCAGGCGATGTCGAGGATGCGCTGCAGCTTCACGACGCGGGTGGATTGCGACACGCACAGGCTCCCGGCAAAACCGGCATTATAGCCAGCAGGAGTTGGTGCGGTCGGTTCGCTGCGGCGCGACGCACGGCCTGGCGCGGCATCGCGATCGCATGCAGGCCACCCGATTGCTATCGCCGGCGGCTGCGGTGCGAACCCGTGACAAATCTGAGCTGCGCGGTCGACGTGGCCCGTGTGGCGCGGTGTGCAACCTGACCGAGGTGGTGACCGCGGCCGTGAGCATGGCGTAAGTTTCTTGGATCGGGCGGGGGTTCTGCGCGCATTGGTCTCGCGAGTCGCGCACCAAAGCGAGCGAAGCCAAAACGTTCCGACGTTCGTACGCCTGCGATGTGCGAGAGCCGCCCACGCGCTGGCAGGATCAGCACCGGCAAGCGGACTCGCCGCACGAACCTCGCAGTCACTCGGCCGAGAGTTCCACGCGCAGATTGTCGGCCTTCGCGATCGTTCCCCAGTTCAGTCCGGCGATCGGCTCAATCAGCAGGTTGTATGTCGCGGCCGCACCGCCCGCGCTGCGCCCGACAGATGCGCGGAGGGCGCCGGCATCGCCCACGGGGACCGCTTGTGTCGAGCTGAGCGTCGCGCAGGTACCGTCCTCGCGAATGACGGTGATGCTGTATGCGGCTACGCGGACGACTTCGGCGGGATTGTCGAAGGTACGTAACGGGGCGCTAAGCAGCACGTGACCGACGGCCCGCGCCCCGCCCAGGGCGCGATCGACAGCGCACATCACCCGTGCAACGTCGGCGGCGTCCGCAGTAACAAGGCGAACACGCGGCGACTGGCCCGCGGCGTTCTCTGCCAGCACCAGCCAGCCACCCGCCAGCACCAACACACCCGCGATACCGGCCACGGTCGAAAATGGAGTTCGCACGCTCATTCGCTGCTCCAATCGGTTTCGCCATAGAGTCGCGGCCGGAGTCCCCGGTGCGGCGAAGAGGCCGCATCGCCAGGTGAGGCGCCGTCACGAGGTTACACGCTATCCCACGCGGGTCGCCATCGCACCAACGGCGTCGCGCTTCGCCGGATGCCAGGAGTCGGCCCACCTGCGTGGTTCCGCCTGCCGCGGATGGCCGTGAGCGGAACGCCGTCGCCAGGTGGCCGATGCTCCGCTGGTTGAAGCGACCGCGATCGACCCGCTCCTACTGCCCCTTGCCCAGGAAGATCGCCTGCGAATCGTCCGCGGTGTTCTCCTGGTTGTCGCCGCCCTTGTCGCCGACGCGGAAGACCAGCTCATCGCGGTCGCTGAGCATGCCACTGCGGCCCGGGCGGTCGTTCTCCGGCGTCGAGCCGGAGAAGAGCGTGTCGAACCCGGAATTCTCCGCGGCGAGCGTCGGGTCGAACACGACGATCAGTCGCTCGCCGGTCCACAGCGCCACCCCCGGCGTCGCCGGAGCGCCGTTTGCTCCCGCCCGCGTGAATCGCAGGATCGCGCGGCCGCGATTGTTCACCGCGCCGCCGAGCTCCCACGTGAGACTCGCGCCGCTCAGTTCCGGCGGCAGGGTAGCGGTCAGATCGATGTCGCCCCCCGCCGTGGCCAGGTGCGGCCGACCGCCGGCGAGATAGACGGTCTGCGCAGAGGCATTCAGGCCGGTGACGAGCGCGGTCGCCGCGGCGCCGGTCGCGTCGTTCAGCTCGCGCCACGCGCCGCCGGCAAGCAGCAGCACCGCGTCACGCTGCTGGCCGCTGATGCGCACGCGCGTATCGACCGCCACGGCCCCGCCGTCGCCGAGCGCCACGGCGTCGTGGAATGCGTTGACCGTACCGATGCGCTCGATCGCGCTCAGCCCGGGGAACGCGCGGTTGCTGGCGTTGTCGAGCACGCGCGACAGGACTCCGTCCCGGTCGCGATACAGGCCGCGCGAACCATCGCCGTTCAGGTACGACGCCTGAAACAGGATGTCGCCGGGTGCGTTCATCGCGATCCGCTGGTCGAAGTCGTCGAATGCGACCGTAAGGCCCTGCTCCGGTACGTCGCCCGGCTGGCTCAGGCGGTTGTCGGCTGCGAACGAGATCGTCTGACCATTGCTGGTGAAGACGCCGCGCTTGCCCGCGACGAACTGCCGGTCCGCGGTGATGTAGGTGTATCGAGCGCTGAACGCCACGATGCCATCGTCGCTCAATCCGGGGGCGAAGAACTCCGCGGCGAACGCGCCCTGGAACGTATCCGGGAACAGCGCCGCAACCTGCTCCATGTCCGCGACGCGCAGGATGTCCGCGTCGCTCGCCCGCCAGCGGTACACGCCGCGCGAGTTCGTGCCGCCCGTGATCGGCGAGACTAAGATCAGCCGGCCGTTCGTGCCCCAGGTGATCGGCGAAGCGCCGGCGTCCCAGGCGATCGTGTAGTTTCCGAAAAACGCAGACACGTTGCGGCCCGGCACCCCGCCGGCGTTGGCCGGGTTGTCGTCGACGACACGGCGAAGCGTGCCGGCCTCCCAGACAAACAGGCCGCCATCGCCGCTGCCATTGGCATAGCCGGCCCAGAACGCGACGCGCCCGGAGCCGTCGAGGATCGGATTCCCGAAGTCGGTGAACGTAGCGCTGGGCTGACCCGGCACGGCATCGCCGCTGCGCACGATGCGCTGCAGCACGACTTGCGTCGGCGGCGCGCTGTTATCGTTCGTGTTGTCGCCGGAGTTGTCGTTGTCGTTGTCGTTGCCGCCGCCCGAGTTATCGTTGCCGGAGTTGTCGTTGCCAGCGTTGTCGTTGCCGCTGGTGTTGTCGTTGCTGTTGTCGTTCGCGCCGCCGTTGTCGTTCCCGGCGTTGTCATTTCCGCCGGAGTCGTTGTCGTTCTTGTTGTCGTCGCCGCCGGCGTTGTCGTTGCCGCCGCTGTTGTCGTTGGCGTTGCCCGAGCCGTTGTCGTTGCCGTCCGGCGGGTCCTGGCCGGAGTCGTCGTCATCGTCCGCGCGGACGCGCAGCACGACCGCGACCGGGTTTTCGATCAGCGGCAGTTCAGGAAACACGCTGCGACCCAGTGCGCCGAGCAGATCGAGCGGATCGTCGCTGTTGCGGTGCGGCCCGGAAAGTACGTATGCCAGGAACACGGCCTGCTCGAGCAGGCTTCGTCGCAGCGCCGCCTGTCCGAGTGATCGAAACTGCGAACTGCGCGACGCAATCACGCCGATCCGCCAGCTTCCCGAGCGCCCGGCCGCCCCGATGATGCGGAACCCCGCGCCATTGGCCGCGCCGGTGGTGGTACGAACCTCGTATACGCCGGTTTGAGATTGCAGCGGGCTGTTCGGCGCGGCCGAGAAGACCTGACCGCCGGGGGTCTCGACGAACAGTAGCTCAACCTGTCCGCCGCTGGTCGGCGTGATTTCGACGTCGAGTCTCTGACCCGTCGGAACGGCCACCTGATAGGTCACCGGCTGGCCCACGCCAATCTGAACGACGCGCTGGCCGTTGACCAGCGGCTGCGCGCGGCCGGAGGCGAAGTCGTCGCGCAGCACGTCTGCCGGCTCGATGCACCCCTGCGAGCCGATCAGCGTGGCGAAAGCGATGAGAACCCCGACCCGCCGGCCCCCCGGCCGTACCTGCACGCCCCAGCGAGAATCCATGTTCCCTTCCTTCCCGGCGAATCCCGTTCCGCCGCGTTGCGCGTGAATCCGGTTCTTCGGCCGCAATCGGCGTCCGCCCGAATGAGCGGCGGCCCGGGCCGCCCGGATCACTGACACTCAGTCTATTCACGGCGCACAGGCGAGGCAATCCGCGCGGGCAGGCGGACACGCGTCCGGCGGATCGTCCGAGAACCGAAAGCGGTCCGACCCGCAACGCGGCTATTCGTTCCGGACGAGCGACCGCACCAGCCCCACGACTCCGCGAATGAGGAGCGACACGACCAGCAGGAACATCAGGCTGGCGACGACGAAGCTCAGCGTCTGCCAGCTCGTCTCGACGAACTGTCGGGCCGCGGGCACAAACTGTCCGATGACGCCGATCACGACCCCGGCGAGCAGAATCGCGCCCACCGCGCCGCGGCGATGGCCGTCGAACGGGGCCATACGCACCGTCAGGCAGACCGCCAAATAGAGGAAGGCGATCGTAGCCCAGTCGCGAAGGTCGCTGCGCAGCACTGCGTTCAGCGCCGACTGGGCCAGCGTGACCGCGGCGCGCGGATAGTCCCAAGCCGCGCTCAGACTCATCGGAAGCGTCCGCGGCAGCACGGCTTGCGTCGCGGAGAACTCGCGCAGCACGCTGCCGCCCAGGAAGTGTGCCGCGAGATAGAAGCACACGGCGCACGCCAAGAGCGGTAGCAGACCCACGAGGATCGGGCCGATCACGGGGATCTTCTGCTGCTGTGGCGGCTCGCTGGTGGGGGCCCCGTCTTCGTCGTCGCCCATCAGCTTGGTGTTCTGCACCGAGTTTCCGGTGATGAGCAATCCCATGACGTGCCCGAGCTGCGCGACCAGCGTTCCGGGCAGGAGCACGCCGTTCACGACGCGCGGCTTGATCATCCCGCTCCAGAGCGTGTGCACGCCTAAAGCGGCATAGGCGACAGTGAATAGCCAGAATGTCAGAGCCGCGAAGAGCATGGTTCCACCTCGCTTCGCGCAGGTCGGGCCGGTGCATCCATCCTGGCCGGCGACAGCGACTTACGGCTAGTTCGCCGCCGCCCGGCGACGGGCCCGGGAAGTTCGCGGATGCGTAATGTACACGCCTGGGGACCGCGCGCGGTAATGAGAAAATGTCGTGCGGTCCGGCCCGGCGTTTCATCGGTGGCGGAATGGGGAGTCTCGGCGCGCGAGTTGGCGATAAGTGCGGTCGGAGAACTGTTTTGTGTCGGCGGGGCAACAAAAAACCCGTCCGAACGTTAACAAGACGTTGACATCGGGCGCGATTCCGAGCATTCTGGCTTTGACTGGCGCCTTCCCGCGAACGAGAGAACTGGCCTGGCTTGAAGCAGCGGTTGTTTTCAGCCGGACTCCCGCGGTGCGCCGGCAGGTAGCAAGGGTCGCGAACATGGCTGAAGGTACTGTCAAGTGGTTCAACGACACCAAGGGCTTTGGCTTCATCAAAGCCGACGAGGGGCAGGACGTGTTCGTCCACCACACCGAGATCGTCCAGGATGGGTACCGGTCTCTCAAGGAAGGGCAGCGCGTTCAGTTTGAGATGGCGCAAGGCCCGAAGGGGCCGAAGGCGACGCAGGTGAAGCCGGTCAACTAAAGCGGCGACCCCGTTCGTCAGGCAATCCAACCAATCGCCACGCGGGCATCGTCGATCGAGACGGTGCCTTTTTTTCTGCGCCGACCTCGCCGCCGCTGCGACCAGGGTTGTCGGGAGCGCTTCAGGTGGCGACAATCGAGCGCCCTTTCTGGGCGATCTCGGGAGTCGCAGATTGTCGCGAGCGGACGACGGACGGGAGATCACGCGGATACTGCGCCAAGTAAGCGCCGGTCGCCCGGAGGCGCACCACGACCTGATCACGCTGGTGCGCGACGAGCTGCGGGCGATCGCCGTGCGGCGCAGCGCAGCGCTGCCTGCGGCGGACATGCTTCAGCCCACCGCGCTTGTGCACGAAGCCTACCTGCGCTTGTTCGACCGCGACCAGCCGCCCACGTTTGAGAACCGAGCGCACTTCTTCACCGCCGCCGCGACCGTCATGCGCGACCTGCTGGTGGAGCACGCGCGAGCGGCGCGGCGACTGAAGCGCGGCGGCGGTCGGCGGCGCGTCGAACTGCCGGATGCGCCGGCGGGGGCCGGGAGTGCGACCGACGTTCTCGATCTCAACGAGAGTCTCAACGCGCTGGAGCGCGTGCACCCGCGCGAGGCGGAGGTCGTCAAGCTGCGGTTCTTCGCGGGGCTGGAGCACGCTGAGGCGGCGGCGATCCTGAGAGTCAGCGAGGCGACAGTGCGGCGCGACTGGACGTTTGCCCGCGCTTGGCTCAGAGATCACCTCGGCCGGGGAGACGCGACCGAATCATGAGCCGGGCAACGTCAGCCGCCGGCGCGCCGCAGGCCTCGGTGGAGCGCCGGCCGGCTAATCGGTCGCGGCGGGCCGCGCGGCGAAAGTCGTGAGCGCCGGATACGGCCGTTGGCAGATCGGTTGTCGGAGAACCAATGCCTGACGACGCCCGCATCCGCGAACTTTTCGACCGCGCCAGCGACCTTCCCGAGGGCGAACGCGAGGCTTTCGTTCGCGGCGCGGCGGCGAACGAAGCGGAAGCCGAGCGGGTTTTGCAGCTCCTGCGCCAGGCGGCGACCCAGTCGGACATTCTGGAGCGCCCGGTCGCGGAACTGTTCGAGCAACTGTCCCGGCAGGCGGGCGGCCGAATCGCAGAGTTCGAGCTGCTGGAGCGGATCGGCGCAGGCGGCATGGGGGTCGTCTTCCGCGCTCGCGATACAAAGCTGCGCCGCGACGTCGCGATCAAAATCCTCGCGCCGCACCTGGCGACCTCGCAGCAGGCCCGCGGGAAACTGCTCGACGAAGCGCAAGCAGCCGCCAAACTGCAGCACCCGAACATCGTTCCCGTCTACAAGTGCGACAGCGACGGCGGCGTGGACTTCATCGTCAGCGAGTACATCCGCGGCTCGACGGTCGCGGCGGAGCTGCTTGCGGAGCGGGCCCGGCGCAGCGCGGCCGAGGACACCGCCGGGGCGCGGAACTGGCAACGGCGCTGCACCGAATGGGCCGCGGGCGTGGCCGATGCGCTCGAAACGGCGCACCGCGCCGGGATCGTGCACCGCGACGTGAAGCCTTCCAACATTCTGCTCGATGAGCAGGGCCGCCCGCGGCTGACGGATTTCGGCATCGCGCTCGACATGACCGAGGATACGCTCACGCAGGAGTCCACCGCGGTGGGCACGTGCTTCTATATGAGTCCCGAGCAGGCGACCGCAGCCCGCGCGCGGGTCGATCATCGCAGCGACATCTACTCGCTCGGCGTCGTGCTTTATGAGATGCTGTCCCTGCAGCGGCCGTTCGATGGCTCGAGCGTGGCCGCAGTGCTTCAGGCGGTTCTGCTGAGCGACCCGCCGTCGCTGCGCAAGCGCGCTCGCGGCATTCCGCGCGATCTGGAGACGATCTGCGCGAAGGCCATGCGGCGCAACCCGGTGGAGCGCTACCAGACGGTGGGGCACCTGTCGGCGGACCTGCGGAGCTATCTGGCGGGCGACCCGATCCTGGCGCGGCCGGAGGGCCTGGTGCGGCGCGTCGCGCGCACGATCCTGCGGCGACGAGTCTGGTTCGCCAGCGGCGCCCTCGTGCTGCTGGCCGGCGCGGCAATCGGCGCTGCGCTCTGGGCGTTGAGCGAGCGCGACTCCAAGGGCGTGCGCGTGCGCGTCAATTGCGTCGAGGCGGACGCGCGGATCGCGATCGTTGATCTGGAGAGCGGTACGGTGGCGGCGCGCCCGCGCCGCGCGGCGTCGGTTTGGCTGCCGGTCGGTCGCTATCGCGTGGTCGCCGCGTCGGCGCGTGTCCAGGGCTTCTCGGAGCAAACGGTAAACGCGCTTCGGCCGGGGCGTGCATACGAAGTTCTTGCGGAGATTCGTCCGACGGCCGAGGTCGTCGCGGACATGGTGCACATTTCGGGCGGCGAACACAAAGTTGGCGGCGACCGGCTCCCCGAGCGCGAAGTGACGCTGGCGGACTTCTGGATCGACCGTAGCGAGGTGTCCAACGGGCAGTATCGGGCCTTCATGGAGGCCACCGGGTATCGCGCGCCGCTTCACTGGCAGGTGGGCGCGCCGCCGCCGGACGAGCTTCCGGTGGTTTGCGTGAGTTATACGGACGCGGCCCGCTACGCCGCGTGGGCGGGAAAGCGGCTGGTGCTGGGGGACGAGTGGGAGGCCGCCGCGCGTGCCCCGGACGGCAGGTTGCTGCCGTGGGGCGACGGCGCCCCGCCGCCGTCGCCGCCAGCGGAGTGGGCGATCGAGTACCAGGAGGCGCGCGGCGACAAAGGCTATCGCCTGTATCTGACGCGCACCGTTCCCGTGAACTCAGTAGCCGTGTCGCGCACACCGCTGGGCCTGAATCACATGTGGGGAAACGTGATCGAGCTAACGGACTCCCTTGACCTGAAGAAGCACAATGTCCAGACGGTCAGCAGCTCCTGGCACATGAGCGCGGACTCGTTCGATCTCGCGAGTCGCGGTTCGGTGCCGCAGTTCATAGACCCGACGACGGATCTGGAGAGTCAGATGGGCGTTTCACCGGATCATGGTTTCCGTTGCGCCAAGTCTGCGACGCCGCCGGGGTTGCAATAGAGAGGACAATGTGGATGGCGACCTATGTGGAGGATGCAATCCTCGCCGTTGGCTACGAACCGATTACATACACCGGCGGCCTGAACTCCGCCGAAACGAGAGACGCGGAGAGGGGCCTGACGAGGGCGCTGCTCAAGACCTATCGCGCCGATCAGCGCGAGCGCTGGCAGGGCATGCACGTCGACATCGAGACAATTGAATCAGTCGCGGCGTTCGCAGACAAAGTGCTCGCCGGACTGCGAATCCGCGTCAACGCGCACAGCATGGACATCATGAACAGCGCCGACTGGAAAACACCCCAGGTCAAGCGTGACGGCACCAACACCGCGGTGCACACGATTCGGTACATCTATGTGAGTATTCTCGAACACCGCGTTGTCTATACTTTCGACACCGAATTCCCGGACAGCAGCAGTGCGACCGGCAAGAGCGACTGGCAACATACGTTCGCGCTTGGAATGGGGAAGTCGGCCACCGGCAGAGTTCGGGTGTCGGTCTCGTGGGCGGAGGTCGCCGATTTCGATCCCCTCGATCTCGAAGAACAGATCGAGCGCAAGACGCGGCGCGAGAAGGGCAGCGCGCTGGCGGGTACACCCCACCATCCGCAATAGCTTGCGCGTGGGTTCTTCGCGGCCATCGTCATTCCGATGCCGCCGCGCGCGGGTGCAGTAGTTGATCTCACGGCTCCTCCGCGAGGCGCTCGCAAAGCGCGAGCGCCTCGCGCGTTGCCTCGTGGGTTTCGCCAAAGAGCGTTGCCCGCGCCCGCCGCGCCTGCTCGGCGAGTCGGGCCGCTTCGATCGGGTCCAGCGACTCCAGTGCCAGTGCCAGGTTGTACCGGGCCGTCGCCACAAATTGATGTCCGTCGCCCACGCCCCGCTCCAACAAGCGCAACGCCCGGCGGAACTCGGTCGCCGCCGCGGGGGCGTCGCCGCGGTCCAGCAGCAGCTTGCCCAGGTTGTTGTGCATCTTGGCCACGTCCGGGTGGTTCGGGTTGAGCGACGCGAGCCGCAGCGCCAGTGCCTCGCGATACAACCCCTCGGCGGCGTCGAGTCGCCGCTGCGAGCGAGCCAGCGCCGCCAGGTTGTTCAGCGTCTGGGCCAGTTGATTGCGGGCGATCGCTACGTCGCGGAGTGCAGCGCGGTCGTCATTCTCCAGCGCCGTGACGCGCCCCCGACGGATCGCCAGCGCCTGCTCGTAGAGCACCTGCGCCGCGTCCGCGTCGCCGGATTCCTTGCGAACCAGGCCGGCATTGTTCAGACTGACCGCCAGATCTTCATGCCCGGGGGGCAGTAGCGCGCGGCGCGTGTCCACGGCCGCCGCGAGCAGCTGGCCCGCATCGGCCAGCCGCCCTTGCAGCACCCGCAGTTCGGCCAGGTCGTTCTGGCTGCGGGCGGTGTCGAGGTGCGCCGCGCCCAGGACACGCCTGCGGGTCTCGACTGCGAACGTCAGGTGTCGCTCGGCCGCCTCGAACGCCGAGAACGCACGGTAGGTGTTGCCGAGCGTGTTGCGCACAGCCGCGGCGATCAGCGGCGAATCGGCCAGTTCAAGCTCGATCTGCCGCGCAGCGCCGTCGAGCACCTGCAGCACGGTCACGTCGCGCCCGCCCAGCGCCCACGGATCGGCGGATTCCAGCAGGCTTTCGAGCACGTTGTTGATCGCCGCGACTTTTCGCGACTCGGCCTGCACGCGATCGCGCTCCGCCGCCAGCCGCCAGGCTTGCAGCGTGCTGACCGTCGCGAACGTCAGCAGCGACACGGCCAGCGCGCTCAGCAGGCTCACCGGCAATGCATGCCGCGCCAGGAAGCGCGCGGTGCGATACGCCAGCGTCGGCGGCCGCGCGGCGATCGGCAGGCCGCGCAGGTAGCGCTGCACGTCGTCGCGCAGCTCCGCGGCGCTCGCGTAGCGCCGCGCCCGATCTTTTTCGATCGCAGTCAGGATGATGGTCTGCACGTCGGCCGGCAGACGCGGCGCGAAGCGGCGCGGCGGCTGCGGCGTCTGTTCGCACACGGCGCGGACGGCGGTCGCCAGCGGCTGACCGCGCACGTCGATCGGCAGCGCGCCGGTCAGCAGCTCGTAGAGAATCACGCCCAGTGCATACACGTCGGCCCGCAGGTCGATCGCATCCGGGTCGCCGAGCGTCTGCTCCGGACTCATGTACGCCAGCGTGCCCAGGATGCGGCCGGTCTCCGCGGCGATGGTCGGTGTGGCGACGCCCGAGTCCGTGACGCGCGCCAAACCGAAGTCGAGGATCTTCGGCCGCGCCGCACGGTCGGCGGCGCTGTCGTCCGTCACGATCAGGATGTTCTCGGGCTTCAGGTCGCGATGCACGATGCCGCGCTGGTGGGCATACGCGGCCGCGTCGCAGACCGCGGCGAACAAGTCGAGTATCCGGCGAATCGCATGCGGTCCGCCGCCGTCGGCGCGCGTCACGTAGCGCCGCAGGTCGACGCCGGCCACCAGTTCCATCGCGAAGTAGTCGCGGCCGTCCTGCGTCTGGCCGGCTTCGAAAATCGCGGCGATTCCGGGGTGGGCGAGCTGCGCCAGCGCCCGCACCTCGCGGGCGAACAGCCGGGCATGCAGCGGGTCGCCGCTGCGTTCGCGCTGCAAGACCTTGAGGGCCACGCGCCGCTGCGGATTGAGCTGCTGCGCTTCATAGACTTCGCCCATGCCCCCGCGGCCGATCAGCCGAATGATGCGATAGGGTCCGACCGTCGTCGGAACGCGGGGCGGGTCGGCGTCCGCTGCGGCGGCGGAGCGCAAGTCTGCGACCAGCGCCCGCAGCTCGCTCGCCTGCCGCGCGCAGTCCACACACGCCGCAACGTGCGCGGCCAGCGCCGGGTCATCGAGTTCGCCCTGCACCCAGAGCGCCAGGCGTTCGTCGTCGGCGCCGCAACTCAAGCCCCGCTCCCGTCGAAGGTCCGCAGCCGCTGGCGCAGCTCCTGCAGCCCGCGCGCCAGGCGGCCCTTGACCGCCGCGTCGCTCAGGTCGAGCACCGCGGCGATCTCTTCGCGCGACAGGTTCTCGAAGTATTTGAGCAGCACCACTTCGCGGTATTCGTCCGGCAGGCCGGCAATCACGGCGCGAATCTGCTCGTCGCGTTCGTTGCGGGCGGCTCGCGTTGCGATTCCGGTGGCGGTGGCGGCGGGGTCGTAGCCGCTGGCGAGCCGCGCCGCCGTCGGGCTGCGCTGCTCACGCCGCAGGATGTCCAGGCAGCGATTGCGGACGATCTTATAGAGCCACGGCTTGAGCGGACCCGACGGCAGCGCGGCGGCGGTGCTGAGTTTGCCGAGCGCTTCCTGGGCGACGTCCTCCGCGCCGGCCACGTCGGACAACACGCGGGCGGCAAAGCGCGTCAGCGGCGGCAGATAGCGCTCCGCCAGCGCGGCGGCGGCGGCCTGGTTGCCGGTTCGCAACCGATCGAGCAATTCCTGGTCCGAGATCGCGGGGCCCATAGCTGCTCGATTGTAGGGGCGGAATCGCCGGAGTGCGGGTGGGGCGCGGCGGGCCGGAGATCGCGCGGCGTCGCCCCCGTGTTTGGGCGACCCACGCGGGTTTTCGCCATTTTGTTGAAATCGACCGAACTCGCGACGGCAGCCGGTCCGGCACGGCGGCGAGTTCGTCTGAATGGAGCCGGGGCATGTTGCTCCGGCAATCGGGAGCCTTGGAAAGGTAGGAACTGACATGTTGACGAACGAAGTTGCGAAGGTCGGACGGCTGACCGGCGTCGGCGCGTGCCTGGCGGCCTGTGCGGCATCGGCAGCGATGGCGCAGCCGGCGATCGAGGTCCGCATCGACAACCAGGTGATTGCTAACAACAGCGAGTTCACGTTTCAGCCCACGACCGTCGGCGGCTCGACGCCGCTGATCGTGGTCGTCCGCAACGTGGGCAACCAGGACC